>DASRQT010000249.1:0-10722 GCA_035696485.1 Polyangia bacterium
GGTGCTGTCTGTGTCGTGTTTCTACCACCTGGGCGCGCCACAGTTTCAAGACGAGTCCAAGGGTCGGCTGACGCTGGTTCACCCCTGGGACATGCGGGTCTATTTCCCGGTGGCGAAGTACTTCAAGGAGCTGAAGTTCGACGGCCTGTACCTGGCCAGCGTGGCCGCCTACCTGGACAACAACAACGTCGGCCCCGACAAGATCGCGCGCGTCCGGCTGCGCGACCTGCGCGACAACCAGATGCGTCTGGTATCGGAGGTTGTCCCCGAGATCGAGGGCGTGCGGACCCGGTTCTCGCCCGAACGCTGGCAGGAGTTCCGGAAGGACATGCTCTATTTCCAGAACGTGATGGGCCGGGATCACTATCTCGGCAGCCTGCAGGATCACGGCGGCAACGCGACGCCGGTCTGGATTCTGGGCGCGCACCTGCTGTTCCGGAAGGCGCCCGCCAGCGAGCTGACGCTGACGCTGACGGGCCTCTTGGATCCGCTGCTCTTGCTGGTGACGTTCATATTCATCGGACGGACGTTCGGCCTGCGCGTGATGTTGCTGGTGATGATCCTTTTCGGCGCGACCGACTACTCGCGATTCGGCACCAACCTGATGGGGTCGACGTTGCGGGCCGACTGGATGGCGGCGGTGGGCCTGGGCGCGTGTGCCTTCCGCCGCGGCCGGCCGATGCTGGCGGGCGGCCTGATGGCGTACGCGGGTCTGGTCCGGGCTTTCCCGGCGCTGGCGACGTTCATGATGGTGGTGCCCGCGCTGTGGTGGGTGATCGAGAAGGTGATCGCGGATCGCAGGCTGCCGTCGCTGGTGGCCTTGCGCGCCGAGCATGGCGCCACCCTGCGCGCGGTCGCCGGTGCGGCGGCGACGGTCGCCGTGCTGGTCGCGGTCTCGGCGGCGCCGTTCGGGTTCTCGTCGTCGTGGGGGGCCTGGGCGCAGAAGATCAAGATCCACGCTGAAAAACCCAACACCAACCACGTCGGCCTGCGGAACCTGGCGGCATTTCAGGCCGACAAGACCGGACAGCAACTGCTGCGGGAGGGGCTGCCGGAGCCGTGGACGAAATGGCAGCAGGAACAGCTGGCCGCGTTCGGGCGGCGGCGTCCGCTTTACTACGCCGGCATCGCCCTCTACCTGGGGCTGGCGCTGGCGGCATGCCGGCGGCGACGACCGGAGCAGGCGGCGCTGATCGGATTGACGCTGATCCCGGTGTTCTTCTACCCGGCGAACTATTACTGCCACTATGTGTTCTTGCTGCCGCTCATGGCGACCGCGTCGGGGTCGCGCGAGCAAGCGCCATACGGTCGCCTCTTTCCGTGGGTGGCGCTGGTGCTGCTGGGAATGTGCATCGCGCAATATCCCAGCTTGTCGACCGGCTGGTCGGACGTCATCTATACGTGGCAGAGCCTGATCTTGTTGCTGGGCTTCGCGGCCATCCTGGCGCCGATGGCGTGGGACACCTGGCGGCGGCCGCGGCCGGATGAGGTGATGGCGGCCGCCACGCTGGCGCCACCGGCACCCGAAGGCGAGTCAAAAAAAGGCGAGTCCAAAACGGGCGAGTCAAAAGGCGAGGCGACGCCGGCGAAGCCGCCTGTCACGCCCGCGCCGGCTACGTCTGCGCCGTGAGCAGCTTGGCCAGCTCGCCGCGCGCGTGCAGGTCGCGGACGATGTCGGCTCCGCCGACGAGCTTCCCCTCGACGTAGAGCTGCGGGAAGGTCGGCCAGTTCGAATATTCCTTCAGGCCCTCGCGCATCTCCTGATCGGCGAGGATGTTCACCGATCCGAAGGGGACACCCACCTCCTTCAGGACGCCGACCACCGCGGCGGAGAACCCGCACTGGGGCATTGCAGGGTTCCCCTTCATGAACAGGGTGACGCGGTCCTTGGTGATGGTCTGCTGGATGCGGGTGCGTAGGTCGTCGGTCATGATGGGTTCCTCTCCTGCTCGTCGGGTGTGACAGTGGTCAGCGCCAGCGCATGGATGGGGCCGCGCATGGCTTCGCCCAGCGCGGCATAAACCAGCCGGTGGCGATCGACCAGGGACTGGTCGCGGAACACGGTGCTGACGACCGTGGCCGCGTAGTGGTCGCCGGTGCCGGTGGTGTCGACCACGCGCACATCGGCGCCCGGGATGGCGGCCCGGATCTTGTCGCGGATGTCGTCGGCGCTGATGGGCATGCGGCCGATCCTATAGCACGCGGGGCCCGGTCGCACGCGGGCGGGTGGAAACCGCAGGGTATACTGCGCAAATGCGGCTTGGTACGCGCGTCACCGTCCTGACCACGCTGCTGGTCGCTCCCGTGCTGGGGGTGTCGGGGCTGGCGGCGCTGAAGGTCCGTCGCGCCGATCTGGAGGCTGACCTTCACCGCGAAGCGCGCGAGGTGGCCGAGACGTTGCGCGCCGCGCTGGAGCCGTTGACGCCGTCGACCGCGGTCAAGGCCTTGACCGACCGCGCCTGGCTGTCGCGCGAACGCGAGGACGCCTTTCAGCTGGAGGTCTTGCGGGTCGGTCCCACGCGCGAGACCAGCGATCAGGGGTGGCTGTTGCTGTCGGAGGCGGCCGAGATCGAAAGCGGGCCGGTCGGGCGTCTGTTCGAATCTGCGGCCTCGGGCGAACCCTACTTCGCGATGGCGGTGCCGCTTTACGACGGCAACGGCATGTCGCTGCCGCGCAACGATCCGCGGCGCAAGGCGGTGGCCATGCTGGGAATGCGGCGCGACGCGCGTTACATCGACGACGAGATGGCGGCCACCGCGCGCCGGACGTTCCCCGTGCTGCTGGGCGTGGTGATCTTCATCGCCGTGGGGCTGTTTCTGGCGCTGCGGGCGGCGGTCATCCTGCCGCTGCGACGCCTGCTGGAAGGGATCGACGCCGTCGGCAAAGGAGATCTGTCGCGCGTGATCCTGGCTGAACGCGACGACGAGATCGGCACCCTGGCCGGACGGTTCAACGCCATGACCGGCTCGCTGCGCGAGGCGCGCGAAGAGGGTCAACGGGGGGTGCAGGTCCGGCTGGAGCTGGAGACCCGTCTGCGTCAGTCGGAAAAGCTGGCGACCATCGGGCAGATGGCCGCCGAGATCGCGCACGAGGTCGGCACGCCGCTGAACGTGATTGGCGGGCGCGCCCGGTCGCTGTCAAGGAAGGCGGGCGACGCCGCCGAGGTCAGCAAGAACGCCGGCATCATCAGCGGCGAGGTCGAACGCATCACCAAGATCATCCGTCAGGTGCTGGATTTCTCGCGCAAGCGTGGCCCGACGGTGACCGAGGTTCCCCTCGAGGCGGTGGTCAAGGAGGCGCTGGAATTTCTCCGCCAGATCACCGAGCGCCAGGCGATCCAGCTGGACGTTCGCCCCGCCTCCGAGCTGTCGGTGCCCGGCGATCCCGACCAGATCCAGCAGGTGTGTCTGAACCTGTTCATGAACGCGATCCACGCCATGCCGCAGGGTGGGACGCTGCGTATTGTCAGCGAACGGGTAACGCGCCGCAAGGAGGGGCTAGACCTGTCGGCGCCGGCGCCATACGCGATGCTGGAGATCTCCGACACCGGGCCCGGGATCCCCGACGGCGATCGCGAGAAGATCTTCGAGCCGTTCTTCACCACCAAGGACGAAGGGCAGGGGACGGGGCTGGGGCTGGCCGTCAGCTACGGAATCGTCAAGGACCACGACGGCTGGATCGAGGTCGACAGTCCCGCGTCGGGCGGCGCCGTTTTTCGCGTGTTCCTGCCGTGTCGCTTGCCGAAGGTCGACGAATCAGCAAGGATAAACCGAGACCTCGCCCAGCGTGAGGGCTGAACGTCGCATGGCCGAGACCGCCGCTTTCAAAATGACCGCGCCGGGCGCCCCACGGGCTGGCGCGCGGGCCAGCATCCTGGTGGTCGAGGACGACGCGGCGATGCGCGAGATGCTGCGTGAGGCGCTGGCGGAGGATGGCTACCTGGTCGAAACGGCAGCCGGCGGCCGCATCGGGGTGGATCGCGTCAAGCGCGGCGGCATCGACCTGGTGGTCTCGGACGTCAAGATGCCCGACCTCGACGGCCTGGACATGCTGCGCGAGATCAAGGCGGTGACCCCGTCGCCCTACGTCATCACCATCACGGCGTTCGGATCGATCGACACCGCCATCCGCGCGGTCAAGCTGGGGGCGTTCGACTACATCACCAAGCCGTTCGATCTGGACCAGTTGATCATGGCGGTGCAGAAGGCGCTGGGCGAGCGCGATCTGCGGTCAGAGGTGGCCCGGCTGCGCGACGAGGTTGCGCGCAGCTATCGGTTCGACAACATCATCGGAAAATCGCCCGCGATGCAGGAGGTGTTCGGGCTGATCCGGCGCCTGGGCGGGTCGTCGGCCTCGGTGCTGGTCACCGGTGAATCGGGGACGGGCAAGGAGCTAGTAGCCAAGTCGATCCACTGGAACTCTCCGCGCAAGGGGCGCCCGTTCGTCCCGGTCAACTGCGCCGCCATCCCGGACGCGCTCTTGGAGAGCGAGCTGTTCGGATACAAGCGGGGGGCGTTCACCGACGCGCGCACCGACCGGGCCGGCATCTTCGTCGAGGCCGAGGGCGGGACGATCTTCCTCGACGAGATCGCCGAGCTGTCGCCGGCGCTGCAGGCCAAGCTGCTGCGCGTGTTGCAGGAGCGGGAGATCCGGCCGCTGGGGGCGACGGGCTCGGAGCGGGTCGACGTGCGGGTCATCGCGGCGACCAACCGCGAGCTGGCGGTGCGCTTGAAAGAGGGCTCCTTCCGCGAGGATCTCTACTATCGTTTGAACGTGGTGCAGCTCCAGCTGCCGGCGCTGCGTGACCGCGCCGAGGACATCCTGCCGCTGGCGGATCACTTCCTGGGCGCCGCCGCGGCGCGCGCGGGCAAGGAGATCCGCGGCCTGCAGGAGGTGGCCAAAAAGGCGCTGCTGGCGTACCGCTGGCCCGGCAACGTGCGCGAGCTGGAGAACGCGATCGAGCGCGCGGTGGCATTGACCGAGACCGGCGCGCTGCGGCTGGAGGATCTGCCCGCCGCGGTGCTCCTGCACAAGGTCAGCGATCAGGACACGCTGGGCATGGCGCTGGCGCGCGGCCTGAACCTGGAAGAGCTGGAACGCGAATACATCCAGCGCGTGCTGTCGGCCGAGGGGGGGAACAAAACGCGCGCCGCACAGCGACTGGGACTTGACCGCAAGACGCTGTATCGCAAGCTTGAAGAGTACGCCGCTGGCTCCATGGCAAATCCGCCCGGTCGGGGCGCCGCTGAGGACGAGACCTGAAAGCCTTAACCCGAACCCAAACCGCGCTGCGCCCGCCGATCGTCAATTTTGACGCGACGGCCTGCGCCGGGCCCGAACCGCTGCGATCGCCGGTGTCGGGGCACCCGTGTGTGTTCTGGCGGCTGCGCGTGGTCGAGCACATCGCCTCCCGCCTGCAGCTGGTTCACGAAGTTGCCTCGCCCGAGCCGTTCGAGCTGGCCTGGGTCGGCTCGGGCGAGGGCGGGCGGCCACCGGTGCGCGTGCGTCTCTGTCCGGAGGCCGCCCGCATCCAGGCCGCGCCGGTCCTGCACCGCGAGGGGACGCCGGGGGCGCTGGCCGCCGCCCGCCACCTGGGCCTGCGCGGGTTGGTCTACGTGGAAGAGGTGATGATCCGCATCGGCGAGTCGCTGTCGGTCGAGGGCATCCTCGAGGACCCCGCCGAAGGGCAGGGGCCGTTTCGCGCCGCCGATCGCGGGATGGAGTTGCTCGATGCGACGGTGCGCCTCGAGACCCGGAACATCGGGCCGGCGCTGTTGCCGTGGGCGCTGGGCACGGTGGCCGCGCTGATGGGCGGGATGGGCATGGCCACCTACGCGGCCTGGCGCTACCACGTGGCGCACCTGCCGCCCGATCACCGCGGCCGCGCGCGGCTAGTGGTTCCGCAGCCTGAGATCGGCCCGCCGCAGATCCCGCACCGCCGGCTGCCGTGACGGCTGCGCCGCCCCTCATCGTGTAGTATCAGCCGGCGTGAGCACGCCGGTTCCTCAGGTCTCCATCGTCATTCCTTGCTTCGACGAGGAGGGGACCATCCCGCGCCTCGGGCCCGCGCTGGACGCCGTGGTCGCCAAGCTGCGGGCCGGGGGGCGCGAGACGGAGGTCATCGTGGTCGACGATGGCTCGCGCGATGCCAGCTTCGCGCGCCTGCGCGAGGCCGCGGCGACCCGTCCCTGGCTTCGCCTCGTCAGGTTTCGCCGCAACTTCGGCCAGACCGCGGCGATGGCGGCCGGCTTCGCCAAGGCGCGCGGCCAGCAGATCGTTCCGATGGACGCCGATCTGCAGAACGATCCGGACGACATCCCGGCCATGCTGGCCATGCTGGACGAAGGCTACGACGTCGTCTCCGGCTGGCGTAAGAACCGACAAGACAAGGCGCTGTCGCGCCGGTTTCCGTCGCGGATCGCCAACTGGCTGATCGGCAAGGTGGGTGGCCTGCCGTTGCACGACTACGGTTGCACCCTGAAGGCCTACCGGCGCGAGGTGCTGGCGCCGGTGAAGCTGTACGGCGAGATGCATCGTTTCATACCCATCTACGCCATGTGGTCGGGCGCGCGCGTGACCGAGATGGTCGTGCGCCACCACGCGCGCAAGGAGGGCAAGTCCAAGTACGGCCTCGGACGCACGCTCAAGGTCGTGCTGGATCTGACCACCGTCAGGTTCCTGGGCGACTACGCCACCAAGCCGCTCTACCTCTTCGGACGCTGGGGTTTCTTCCTGTGCGCGGCCGGGGTCGCGTCGGGCATCGCGGTCATCATCCGCAAGTTCATGTACGACAGCTTCGCCCACCGCGACCCGCTGCTGCTGCTGGCCGTGCTGCTGTTCATGGTCGGCATGCAGCTCATCGGGATGGGCCTCCTGGCCGAGCTGCAGGTGCGCACGTACCACGAGTCACAGCAGAAAACCACGTACCTGATCGCCGAGGAGGTCAACGACCCGTGTGCGGAATCGTCGGCATCGTCGACGGTGACGGCGGCCGCGTCGACGAACGCGCGCTCCGCCTGATGACCGGCGCGCTGGCGGCGCGCGGCCCCGACGGGGAAGGCTTTCACGTGTCGGAGGGCGTGGGGCTGGGCCACCGCCGGCTGGCGATCATCGACGTCGCGGGCGGCCACCAGCCGCTTTACTCCGAGGACGGCTCTACCGCGCTGGTCGTCAACGGCGAGATCTACAACTTTGAGCTCTTGCGCGCCGACCTGCAGGGCCGCGGTCACCGGTTCAAGACGCGCAGCGATTCCGAGGTCATCGTCCACGGGTATGAACAGTGGGGCGACGGTGTCATCGACCGGCTGGAGGGCATGTTCGCCGTTGCCCTGTGGGACACGGCGCGACGCCGCCTGTTGCTGGCACGTGACCGCATGGGTGAAAAGCCGCTCTTCTGGGCGGCGACCGCGCGCGGGGGGCTCGCGTTCGCGTCGGAGCTGCGCGCCTTGCGCCACGCGCCCGGCGTCGCGACGTCGATCGATCCCAACTGCCTGGCGCGCTACCTGGTCTACGAATATGTTCCCGCGCCGGCGACGATGTGGACGGGCGTGCACAAGCTGGAGCCGGGCACGCGGCTGCTGTGGCAGGCCGGCGGTGCGCCTCAGGTGGAACGGTACTGGTCGCTGCCGCTGCCACCCTCGGCTGACGCCGATCGTGAGTCGTCGCCCGAGCGCGGCGCCCACGACCTGCTGGAAGCCCTGCGGCGATCCGTCCGCCAGCGGCTGGTCTCGGATGTGCCGCTGGGCGTATTTCTGTCGGGGGGGCTTGATTCGTCGACGGTGGCCGCCCTGGCCGCGGAGGCGCGCGGCGGGGACATCGACACATTCTCCATCGGCTTCGACGATCCCAGCTTCGACGAATCGGCTCACGCGCGGGCAGTCGCCCAGCACATCGGGTCACGCCATCATGAAGAGCGGCTGTCGGCGACGGCATTGCTGGATGTGATTCCGCGCTTGGGGACGCTGCTGGACGAACCGATCGGCGATGGATCCATCGTGCCGACTCATCTGCTGGCGCGGTTTGCCAGGCGTCACGTCACCGTCGCGCTGGGAGGCGACGGCGGTGACGAGCTGTTCGCCGGATACCCGACGTTTCAGGCCGAACGCGTGGCGGCGTTGTTGTGGGACAAGGCCCCGCCGGTGGTCGGCCGGGCCGCGTCGATGCTCGCCGGTGTGGCCGCGCGGGTTTTGCCGGCATCAACCGGTTACATGTCGCCCGCGTTCAAGCTTCGTCAATTCATGCGCGCCGCAAGCGCCGCCGAGGGCGGCCCACCGTCGCCGGAACGCCGCCATCAATCGTGGCTGGGATCGTTCGAGCCGCACGCCGCGCTGGCCGCGCTGGCTCCCGAGCTGCGCCAGCACGTCGGCGGTCCCCTCTACGACGTGGTGGACAGGCGCATGGCGGAGTGCCCGGCACAGGATGCGCGCGATCGCCTGATGTGGTTCTATGCGCGGGGATACCTGGGCGATGGCGTGCTGACCAAAGTCGATCGGGCCACCATGGCCGTCGGCCTGGAAGCGCGCGCGCCGCTGCTGGACACCGGCGTCATCGCGCTGGCCTGTCGGATTCATCCGTCGCTGCGTTTGCACGGGATGACCACCAAGTACCTGCTGAAACGCGCGGTGCGCGGCTTGCTACCGGACGCGATTATCGATCGCAAGAAGCAAGGTTTTGCCATGCCTGTCGGCACGTGGTTGCGTGGTCCCCTGCGTGGTTTGCTGGAGGAGACGTTGTCGGAGCCGCAGCTGCGCGCGACCGGTCTGTTCGATCCACAACCGATCCGGCGTCTGGTCGCAGAGCACCTGGGCGGCCGCGCCGATCACCGCAAGCCATTATGGACGTTACTGGCGTTTATGCTCTGGAACCAGGCGTCCACCAGCGGTGCAAGGACGATGGCATGAAGCAAGGCACGTATGAGGTCGAAGCCCAGGTTGAACGCGACCACTGGTGGTTCCGGGGCCGCCGGCGGATCCTGACGCGGCTGATCGCGGACCTGAACCTGCCTGCTGGCGCGCGCGTGCTGGACGTCGGCTGCGGCACGGGCGCGAACGGCCCGGTGCTGGCGGCCGACGGTCGCTTCGCGGTCGGCATCGACGCCTCGCCGATCCCGCTGGCGCTGACCGGTTCCGGCGGCGGCGAGCGTGGCCACACGGCGCGCGCCCGCAGCGACGCCACTCTCCTGCCGTTCGGCGACCAGAGTTTTGATCTGGTCGTCGCGCTGGATGTCCTCGAACACCTGGCCGACGACGTGGGCGCCGCCCGCGAGATGCACCGCGTACTGCGGCCCGGAGGCGCGCTGCTGGTGTTCGTGCCAGCGCTCATGATTCTCTGGGGCCTTCAGGACGACGTCTCCCATCATCTGCGTCGCTACCACGGACGGCAGCTGCGGGCGGTTCTGACCGGCGCGAACTTCGAGATCCAGCGCAGCACCTATTTCAACACGCTGCTGTTCCCTGCCATCCTGGCGGCGCGCCTGGCCATGCGGGTGCGCCGCCCCAGCCACATGACCACGGAGAACGAGGTGGGCGGCCCGCTGACCAACCGCGTGCTGGATGCCATCTTCGCCCTTGAGGCGCCGATGCTGGCGCGCTTCAATCTGCCCGTGGGAGTATCGCTGGCGTGCGTGGCGCGGGCGCTCAGCTAACGCGGCGCCGGCGCCGTTGACCGTGTCAGCGGCGCAGCCAAAGCTTCAACGCAGAATAGGCCGCGACAACGCGGAAGTCCCGGTCAAGCTGGACCGAGTCGTCGGCGTCGAGCTGCACGCTGGAACCGATGAGGACCGCATCCGCATTGTCCAGCAGGTCGAACGGGCTGTCGGATTCTGCATCGGGAGCGGCAAACCTCTGTTTGGCCGGGGGGAGCAGCTCGCACGTGGCCAGGGAGCGAACCGGATAGAGTCCATTGGCGTATCCCCGCAGGCCGAGAACCAGCGCCCGCGTGGGTTCCCTGGCGACGGGTGGCGTCGCCGGCAGCTCGAACACCCGCAACCCGCCGAACGATCGCGTGGTATCGCGGTAAAGATCGGCGAAGGCCTGAAACACGATCTCCTCTTTTCTCGACAGCCCAGGATCGACGTTCGGGACCTGGGCGACGTGAGTCACGCCCAGCTCCTTCAGTCGATGGTAGAGGGCCTGCGGCGTGTCGAGCTTTCGATAGTCAATGATGCCCTGAAAGCCGATCGCGTCGTGCAACACGCGTCGATCAACCCCCAACGTCAGGTGCCAGTTGTGGAACATGATGGTTGCGTCTTTCGGCAACGACGCGCCCAGCGCCACGTATTCGCTCCGATAGCGCGTGAACCGATTCTTGGCGTTACCGGCACCGGACTGGATCAGCGACATGGCATCCGTCACGCGGCCACTGCCGGCGAAGATCACATCTCCAGAAGAGACCAGTTGCAGCGCCACCAGCAGCAATACGCCGGCGCGGGCGAGGACGCCCATCGTCCACGCCCGCGCGAGGATCGCCGCGGTGACCGCGATCAAGACGGGCGTGAACGTTTGCAGGTTTCGATCGACCCAGTAGGTCGCCGCCCAGCAGACGAGAGCCCCCAGCCCGACGCCGGCACCCAGCCACAATCGGCGGGACCGAGGAAGGAAGAACAACAGGGGAAGCGCCAGTGTGAACAGCGAACCGGTGCGCGGCCGGTCGTGCTCGAACCAGTAGTGCGGGACGAACGAAAAGGTCACGACCATCTTCAGCGTCGCGAGCACCCGTTCCAG
>DASRQT010000250.1:0-12949 GCA_035696485.1 Polyangia bacterium
GTTCAACTACGACCTGTTCAAGAACTTCGTGCAGTTCGAGATGGGGCTGACGCCCAAGACCTTCATCGAGGAGCAGCGGCGCGAGCTGCTGGCGTCGCGCGTGCGCGACCTCTTGCGGGCCAGCGTCACGGTGTCGATGAACGAGGTCAAGGCCGACTTCGAACGCAAGGGCAACCAGGTGAATCTGGAGTACGTCCGGTTCACGCCCCGGCGTAACGCCGCCGAGGTGGTGCTGACCGACGCGGACATCGACGCCTACGCGAAGGCCAACGACGCCAAGCTGAGGCAGATCTACGACGGCAAGAAGTTCCTGTACGAGAAGACGCCCAAGGAGCTGCGCCTGCGCCAGATCC
Source organism: Polyangia bacterium (assembly GCA_035696485.1). Classification (GTDB taxonomy): domain Bacteria; phylum Myxococcota_A; class Polyangia; order Fen-1088; family Fen-1088; genus DASRQT01. The sequence continues at coordinate 354 of DASRQT010000250.1, forward strand.
TGGTGAGGGGCGGATCGCCCGACGCCGACAAGGCGGCGCAGAAGAAGATCGAGGCGATTGCCGCGCGCATCAAGAAGGGCGATTCGTTCGCGTCGGTGGCCAAGGAGGCGACCGAGGATGCCTCCAGCAAGGGACGCGGCGGCGAGATCGGCTGGCGCCGTCAAGGGACGACGAACCTGCCGGCCGAGTCGGAACAGAAGCTGTTCGCCGCCAAGACCGGAGAGGTGGTCGGTCCCCTCAAGTCCAACGAAGGCTGGGTGTTGCTGATTCCCGAGTCCAGCCGCGAGGGCGATCTGTCGTTCGATCAGGTCAAGCTGGAGCTGGCGCAGGAGAAGCTGCGTGAAGAGCGCGGCGGCGCCCAGGCCAAGGCCGACGCGCTGGCGGCGCTGGCCAAGGCCAAGGCGGCACCGGCAAAGACGCTGAAGGAGATCTTTCCCAAGGGCGACGACAAGGATGAAAAGGCGGCCAAGCCGGGCGCGGAGGACGTGCCGCGTGCCGAGGAGACCGGACTCATCAGCGCACGCGGTGGCCGCGAGGGGGCCATCGTGGAGGGCGTCGGCGTGTCGAACGAGCTTTCAAGGGCGGCCTTCTCGGGCAAGCCCGAAGAGCTGGCCGGTCCCTTCGAGGTCTCGGGCAGCTACGTCATCGTCCGGCTCAAGGAACGCAAACAGGCCGACCTGGCGGAATTTGAAAAGAAGAAGCTGGAGCTCCTGCGCGACGCCGAGCTGACCAAGTGGATGGATGTGCTCACGGACTGGACGCAACGCCGGTGTGTGGAGGCCAAGGAGGCCAAACACATCAAGGTGTCGCGCGAGATCCTGCGCTACGAGGACAGCGCCGAGCCCCCTGCCTACGAGCCGTGCACGGTTCGGCGCCAGCTGGGCGGATAGATGCCGGCGGGCACCGGCGCGCAGAACCCAGGGACCCTCCCGGGTCCCCACCCGCCCTCGGCGCGGCCGACGTGGTTGGTGGTTCTGTCGTCAATGACCCTGGTCTACGGCGGCCTGATGCTGGTGTCGGGGCTGACGGTGCTGCGCGATCCGATGGTGGCGGTGCGCATGCCGGTCGGGCAGGCCATGCCGGCGGACGCCTTGAAGCGCCAGCTGGCCGAGGCGGGCGCGCCCGTCATCGTCCGCCACCAGCGGGCCATCCGCGCCCGCGCGGCGGCGTCGCTGGTGCTGGGGCTCTTGATGTTGTATGCGGCGGCGGCCACGCTGTCGCGCGACCGACACGGCCGAACGGCGACGCTGACGGCGGCCTGGCTGGGGATTGTTTACCAGATCGGGACCCTGCCCCTGGTGGTCCCCATCGCGCGCGAATACGCGGTGGAGGTGGCGCCCCTGGTCGCGCCGCTGGTGGCGGTGGAGGCGGCGAAATCGGCTGACGGCGGCGTGCGCCCGGAAATCCCGCCGGCCCCGCCGGAGCCTGAATCGGTGGCCCGAGGGCTGCAGTCTGTGTTCGTCGGGCTGGCCGTTGCCGTGGCGCTGACCGGCGTGTTCGTGTCGCTGTTGCTGATCGCCTACTTCGGGGGCAGGCGCGGCCGGGCGCTGTACGGTCTCGGACCGGCGCCTCCGCCGAGGTAGACTGCCGCGGTTCGATGACCGACCTCGACGCCGCCCCAGCGCTCACCCTGTCGGACGGAATCGGGCTGCTGTCCGTCCGGGATCACGCGTTGTCGGTCGCAATGGTGGAAAAGCTGGAGGTGGTGCTGGCCGATGTGCGCCTGCCGGCCGAGCTGGCGGCGCCGGAGGATCGCGTGAGAAACCGGCGCGGCAAGCTGCGCGTGGCCACCATCGTCGCAGACGGCGAGCGCATCTCGCGTTACCTGGCCGCGTGCGACCTGCGCGATGTCGGCCTGCACGACGTCCGCGTCCGGTTTAGCCCGGCAGGGGCACGCATCGCCACGCGCGCGACGTTCGGCGGGCGTACGGTCGATGTCACGGCACGCGTGCTGTTCAGCCGCGCGGACGCGCGCAAGGTGCGACTGTCGGTCGAGGACGTCCACCTTTATGGGTTTCTCCCGGTGCCCGCGGCGGCGGTGGCGGGCGCGCTGATCGCGGCCATCAACCAGTTCGTCACAGGTGGTCGCACCGGCGATCGCATGCGCGCGGCCGCCGGGCAGGCGCGCCCCACGTCCCGGTCGCATCTCGACGTGGACGTGCTGGATCTCGCGCTGCTGGAGATCTTCGCCGGCGCGGGATGGCGTCTGCCCGATCCGTCGGCGACCACGCTCGAGACCGTCGCCGTCAGCGATGGCAAGGTCACGTTGAGCTGGGGAGAGACCACGGCGCCGCTTGGCGACGGAGACGCCGCCGTGACGGCCAAAGCGGCCGAGGCTGATAAGGCGGCGACGACCTCCGCTATCGAGGAGGCCGAAGGCCTGCTGGCACGGGCGGACTATGCGGCGGCGCTGGCGCGCTACCGCCACGCCCGGTTGGCGAATCCCGCAGACCACCGCGCCTCCCAGCGCGTGCTGGAGCTTCTCGCCGCGAACCCGGCGGCGTTGAAGGAAGCGGACGACCTTGCCGCCGAGCTGTTGTCTGCCGACGCCGGCCTGATTCCCGCGCTGCTGGTGCGGGCCGTGGCCGCCGCGGAGCGCGGTGACACGGGCGAGGCGGCGCGGCTATTTCTGGAGGTCGGCGAGGTCGCCGACGCGGACGGTGATGCCGACGGGGCGGCGTTCGCGCGGGCCGCCGCCGAAGGCCTGGATATCCCCTCCGAAGCACCGGTAGAGACGCCGCAAGCGGAGACCGCCCCCAACCTCGCCCCGAACGCCAAGTCGTTGGAAGAGCTGTGCGAGCTGCTGGTCGCGCGCGGCGATCTGGAAGCGGCGGATGACGTCTTCGAGGCCCGGCTGGCGGTGGCTCCCGACGAGGTCACCGCGGCGGTGATAGCGACCGAGCGCGCGCGTATTCGCCTGCTGGGGCCCGACGGAGCGGCGGCCGCGCTGGCGGTCCTGCGTGACATCCCGCTCGGATGGGCCCCGGAAGAGGGGCTCATCCTGCGCGCTGATCTGGGCGAACGGCATGCCAGCGCCGAGGACGCGGTTCCCGCGCTCAACGAGCTGCTGGCGCGGGCGCGCGCCGCCGGGGACGCTGCCATGGCGCAAGAGCTGGCCGACCGGATCACCGGCCTCTTGGCCCGCAACGAGAGCCGAGGAACGGTCGCCGCCACGGCCGAGGAGCTGGAAGAGGCGCTGGCCACCAACCCGACCGACCCCGCGGTGGCCGAGGAGCTGGCGCGGCTCTACAGCCAGATCGAAGATCCCAGCCAGCGCGTGGAAGCGCTGGCCAGCCTTCTGCGGCGGGCGCTGGGCCTGTCGGCCGAGAGCCGCAAGAAGATGTACATGAACCTCGGCGAGAGCGCCGAGGCGACCGGCGACCTGGACAACGCCGAGCAGGCGTACTGGCGCGCCGCCACCATCGAGGCCGAGCCCGCCCTGCGCGCGAACTACCTGGTTTGCCACGCGCGCGTGCTGCTCGCGCGCGAAGAAGTCGAGACCGCCATCGTCGAGCTTGAAGAGGCGATCGGTCGCGTGCCCGATCATGCCGGGGCGCTGGCGCTGCTGGCCGAGATCAGCTTCCGCACGCAGGACTGGGCCCGCGCGCGGGAACTTTACCGGGCGCTGGAGGCGGCGCCGAACGTGGCCGACGTCATCTCGCGCGAGCACCTGATGTTTCGGCGCGCGGCCCTCGCCGACGGCGCCGGCGACGACGAGGAGGCGGAGGCTTGCTACCGCGAGGTCGCGATCTTGAACTCGCGGCACGTGGACGCGCGGCGGGCGCTGGCCGAGATCGCGCTGCGGCGGCGGGATCTGGGCGGCGCAGCGTTGCGTCTGGAGGAGGTCCTCCGGCTCTTGCCGCTGGACGCCCTGGAAGACCTGCTGAACGTGCGGCAGCGTCTGGGATCGATCTACGTCCAGCTCGAGGACTGGGGTTCGGCCCGCTACTACCTCGAGCTGGTCTTGGCCCAGGACCCGGCGCGGGTGACCGCCCTCGAGCTGCTGGTCGACGTCTACCAGCGCCACGCGCTGCACAAAGAGGCCGCGGAAGCCTGTGAACGCCTGGCTCGCCTTTACTTCGAGCCCTCCCGCCGCGCGCAGATCCTCTACCGCCAGGGTGAAATCCTGCGCGCCCACGTCGGCGATCAGAGCGCCGCGTCCAACGCCTTTCTCAAGGCCTCCGATCTGGATCCGCGGTTCGTGCCGACGATGATCCGGCTGGTCGAATACTTCTGGAACCGGGGCGAGCTGGAGACGCTGGCCGAGGTCGCCGCCGAGCTGCGCGCCGCCGGCGTGGGCCCACCGCCGCAAGAGGCGAAGGGCGCACAAGCACCGGATGCCTCCGCCACGGAATCAGCCCCGAAACACGACGCCGAGCTGACGGTGCGGATGGCGGTCGGATCGGCGATCGCCGCCGGCGAGGCGCGGCCCGAATGGGACCTGGGCGGGCTGCCCTGGGACGCCGGCCTGGCGGCGCGGTCGCTGGCCGAGGTGGCGGCGCACCTCGGTGCGCGGCCGCCGCACGAGCTGGACGCGGGACTGTCGGTGCTGGTGGCCTGGGAAGGTGACGGCCTGGGCGCGACGCTGACCGCAGCGTTGAAAGGTCTGGTCCTGGAGGATCCGTCCAGCGCCGGTCCGGTTCGCGCGCTCGGCTGGGTAGCCGATCGGCGCGAACAGCTGGCCCTGGCGCGCGCCCTCTACGCGATCCTGGTGTTCATTGATCCGGACGATGGCGCGGCCGGCCGGCTGGCCGAGCTGGGACCGGCGCCGGCCGCCGATGCGGTGGCGTTACGCGCGGGCGGGGCCACCGACCACATCGACGCGTCGGAGCCGTTGCGGCTGGTGTTGCTGGCGCTGGCCGCTCCCTTACAAGGATGGCAGGGATCGGCGGAGACCCAACCGGCAAGCAGCGAAGGGCTGCGTCCGGCCCGTGCGGCGGGATTGCGCCGGCTGGGGCAGCTATTGCAAGCACCGCCCTTCACCGTGACGGTAGACAGCGGCGGCCAGCCGACAGCAGCCGCCGCCATCGCGCTCGTCCCGGGGCGCCCGACGCTGGTGCGGGTGGGCGCCGAGGCTGCTTCGCTTCCGGAACGGGAGTGGGGCTTCCTGGCCGCGCAGGCGCTGGACCACGTCCGCTCCGGCACGACGGCGATCGCCGGACTGTCGGAGGACGGCATCCTGGGCCTCTTGCGCGGGACCCTGGCGGCGCTGACCGGCGCCGCGCCGGCCGGTGACGCTGAAGGGAAGGCGGCGGCCGAATGGCTGACCCACGGCGATCCGGCGACGGAGCTGCCGGTCGGGGCGGAGCGCACGCGCCTCACCGAGAACATCCAGGTGGCGCTGTACGCGGCCATCAAGCTGGAGGCGTTCATGCGCGGATGCGCGCACACGGCCAACCGCATCGGGCTGCTGATCTGCGCCAGCCCGATCGACGCGCTCAAGGCGCTGGCGCGCGGTGACGCGCTGATCGCCGCGGCCGCGGTCAGAAGCGCCGACGGCGGCGCGGGCGGCGCCGACATGCGCCGAAGCTTCGTGCGCACGTCGGTGGTGCGCGAGCTGGTCCGGTACATGGTGTCCGATGACTACGCAAAGGCACTGGTCGCCGCGGAATAGCACAGGACGCCGTGCGCGCCTTCGTAGTAACGCCCGGCTTTGAAGCGGCGCTGATCGCCGAGCTCGGCCCGCAGAACCGCGCCGAAGCGGCCGCCGTGCCCGGCGTGGTCCTGGCGGACGATGAAGCGACGGCAGTCGCCGAACCGGCGCGCGATACAGTTTTCGCGCGGCAGATCCTCCCCGACGCGCACGCGATCGTCGGCCGATCGGTGCGCGAGCTGGCCGAGGCCAGCTTCACCGCGCTGGCGCCGGCTATTGACGGCATCGAGACAGCGTTCACGCTGCATGCGTTTCCGCACGCCGTCGCCGCGACGGCGATCGCACCCGTGACCCAGCAGGAGATCGCTGCCGTGGCGGTCGAGCCCGGGCTGGGCAGCCGCGTGGAGCTGGTCGGACGGGAGGTCCTGAACCTGCTGCGACAGCGACGGCGCCGCGCGTTCCGCCACTACGTCGCTCCGGGCGGCCCGCAGACGACGCTGCTGCACACAACGCTGTTGCAGATTCTGGCGCTTGGCCGCGACCAGCTGCTGGTGTCCGCGGCCGCGCCGCGCCCGCTGCTGGCCGGCGGAACCGATCTGGCCCCCTGGCCCGCCGGCATGGCCCCCATCGCCACCGATCGCGCGCCGCCATCCCGCGCCTACCAGAAGCTGGAGGAGGCCTTTGCGTGGATGGGGACGACGCCGGCGCCGGGCCAGCTGTGTGTCGATCTGGGCGCGGCGCCGGGCGGCTGGACGCTGACGGCGTTGCGCCGGGGCGCGCGTGTGATCGCCGTCGATCGCAGCCCGGTCGAAAAGCCGGCGGCAGGCGACCCGCGGCTGACGATGACGATCGGCAACGCCTTCACCTACGCGCCGCCACAGCCAGTCGATTGGTTGCTATGCGACGTCGTGTGCGAGCCGCCGCGGACGGTGGCGCTCATCGAGCGGTGGCTGGCGAACAGATGGTGCCGCAACCTGGTGTGCACGCTGAAATTCAAGGGGCGTGCCGGATACGGCGTGCTCGGCGCCCTCCCCGCTCTGTTTGCCCCGCGCATCGCGGCCGGCGACCTGCGATTCGCGCGCGTCAAGCACCTGGCGCACAACAAAAATGAAGTGACCGTGATGGCCCGCCATTGATAAAATGACGGAGTCTCCATGACCGAGCGCGTTCGCGAGATTCTGAGCTGGTACGGCAGCGACAACCCGGGCACCCTGACCAACCTCGCGCGTCTGCTGAATGCGGGCAAGCTGGCGGGAACCGGGCGGCTGGTGATCCTCCCCGTTGATCAGGGGTTCGAGCATGGCCCTGCTCGCAGCTTCGCCGTCAACCCGCCCGCCTACGATCCCCGCTATCATTTTAGGTTGGCCATCGAGACCGGGTGCTCGGCGTACGCGTCGCCGCTGGGCTTCATGGAGGCCGGCGCGCGCGAATACGCCGGGCAGATACCGCTGATCCTCAAGCTGAACAGCCACGACAGCCTGGCCGAGGAGAAGGACCCGACCCAGGCCATCCACGGCTCGGTCGACGATGCCCTGCGCCTCGGTTGTGTCGCCATCGGCTACACCATCTATCCCGGTTCGGCGCATCGCTTCGAGATGTACAACGCGCTCCGGGACATCATCCGCGAGGCCAAGAGCAAGGGATTGGTCGCCGTGGTCTGGTCGTACCCGCGCGGCGGGTCGCTCTCGAAGGAGGGCGAGACCGCCATCGACGTCACCGCCTACGCGGCCCACATCGCCGCCGAGCTGGGCGCGCACATCGTCAAGGTCAAGCTGCCCTCGGCGCACGTCGAGCAGGCCGAAGCGAAGAAGGCCTATGACCAGGCCAAGGTGCCGCTGACCACGCTGGCCGATCGCGTTCGCCACATCGTGCAGGCGACGTTCAACGGGCGACGCGTGGTGATCTTCTCGGGCGGCGCGACCAAACCCGACGACGAGGCGGTGCTGCAAGAGGCGCGCGCCATCCGCGACGGTGGCGGCTTCGGCAGCATCATCGGCCGCAACTCCTTCCAGCGGCCGGAGGATCGCGCCAAGAAGCTGCTGGATGGCATCATGAAGGTCTTCGCGAGCTAAGGCGGCCGACGCGTCGATGTCCATCCTCATCGTCGGTGGCGCGGGTTACATCGGCAGCCATACCGCCAAGCTGATCGCCGCCGCGGGAGAGGATCCGGTCGTCTTTGACAACCTCAGCTCCGACCACCGCTGGGCCCTGCGCTGGGGAAAGTTCGAGGAGGGGGACCTCTGCGATCCGACTGCCATCGCCCGCGTCCTGAAGAAGCACGCGGTCACGGCCGTCATTCAATTCGCCGCGTTCATCGAGGTGGGCGAATCGGTGCGCGACCCACGAAAATATTTCCGCGGCAACGTCGTCAACACGATGAACCTGCTGGACGGCATGGTCGACGCAGGGATCAAGGACATCGTCTTTTCGTCGACGGCGGCGGTGTATGGCGACCCGATAACGGTTCCCATCCCGGAAGACCACCCTGCCGCCCCGGTCAGCCCGTACGGCGATTCCAAGCTGTTCGCTGAAAAACTGTTGCAGCGGTACGGCGACGCGTACGGGTTGCGCTGGGCGGCGTTGCGCTACTTCAACGCGGCCGGCGCCGACCCCGAGGGTCAGATCGGCGAAGATCACAATCCGGAGAGTCACCTCATCCCGATCGCGATCAAGGCAACGCTGAAGCTGCGCGATCCCCTGCTGCTCTTCGGCACGGACTACGACACGCCAGACGGCACGGCGGTCCGTGACTACATCCACGTCGTCGATCTCGCGGACGCGCACATCCTGGCGTTGCGGCACCTCGGCACAGGCAAAGGCAGCTTTGTCGCCAATATCGGCACCGGGCACGGACATTCCGTCCGGCAGGTGATCGCCGCCATCGAAAAGATCAGCGGCCGCCCGGTCCCGTACCGCGAGGTGGCTCGCCGCCCCGGCGACTCGCCTATTTTAGTGGCCGACCCGACGCGGGCGCGCACGCTGCTTGGCTTTGTCCCACGTTACCCTGACCTCGACACCATCGTCGAACATGCCTGGAAGTGGCATCTGTCGCGGATGGGCGCATCATAGGCGCAATCATCGTGCTTACCCGGATCCTGGCGCTGTCAGCGACGCTGGTCCTTGTCGGATGCGCGAACGTGTGTCCCGACGACATGGTGCTCGATCGCCAGCGATCGAAAGAGACACGTGTCGCGTTCTGCGTCAGCCACAAAGACGCCAGCCGGGCGCTGTGGATCGAACATTACCCGTCGCAGAAGCAGCGAAAACAGGTCTGTCCTTTTGTCGGTGGTCGACCGGGCGGCGTCTACCAGGCCTGGCACACGGGGGGCGCCAAATTTCTGGAGGGGCGTTATGAAAACGGCCTCAAGACCGGACGCTGGACGCAGTGGTCGCCCGATGGCAGCAAGGTCGGGGACGGCGAATACCGTGATGGTCAGCTGATCCAGGGCGCCCCGGTCGGCACATCGGCCAACTGCGAATCGGTCGTCTGGTAGCTGACCACGATTATCCTCGCAGCGTGGCTGCCAGCGCCGCCAGCAGAGCGCGCCGGTCGGCCTCGGGACGGGCGGCCACGCGAATGAAGTCTGGCAGTCCGAACGAGGCGCAGTCGCGGACCAGGATGTGGAAACGCCCCAGCAGCCGGTCACGCAGCTCGTGCCCGGTGACAGCGCCGGGAAGCCCCGCCAGCACAAAGGTCGTGCTGGAGGGAACGCAGGCGAGGCCCAGCGTCGCAAGCGCGGCTGCCAGGGCGCGGCGATCGTCGATGAGCTTGCGGCGGCATTCGGCCACGAAGTCGGATTCGTGGCGGGCGGCAACCGCGGCCGCCTGGGCTCCCGCGCTGGTGCTCCATGACGGGCGCGACAACTCGAGACGAGCGGCCAGCGCCGGCGAGGCGACCACCGCGCCCACGCGCAACCCGGGGATAGCGTGGTCCTTGGTCAGCGAGCGGACGAACAGCACGTTCGGGGGACGGGGCGCGACGATCTCGGCCGCATGTTCGCAGAGCGACAGGAACGCCTGGTCGACAACGAAGGTGACGGCGTGGTTTTGCTGTGCCAGGGCCTGCAGCTCGGCGGCTTTCAGGTGGACACCCGTGGGATTGTTCGGCGCGCACAGGTAAACCACCTCGGCGGCGGTCGCCGTGATGGCCTGGCACAGCATGCTCACATCGACGCAAAAGTCGTCGTCCGCGGTCGCGCGCCACGTGTTCACGGCGGCGCCATTGCTTGTGGCGCCGGCGGCGAACTCCGAAAACGTCGGGCCCACGATCAAAACGCGCGTTCCAGGCGGAGCGACGACGCGCGCACACAACCACAGCAACTCGGCGGCGCCGTTGCCGAGGACGATCTGATCCGGCTCAACCGCCCAGAGTTGTCCCAGCGCTTCACGCGCCAGGCAAGCGCCGTCGTCCGGGTACTGACCCAGCACGGCTCCGCGAACTGCGGCCAGCATCGCCGGTGTCGGGCCGTAAGGATTGACGTTGACGCTGAAGTCCAGCACCGGCGCATCACCGACGCCGGCGCGACGGCGTTCCTCCTCGGACAGGCCGCCGTGCGCGCGCCAGCGACCGGCGCCACGGCCGCTATCTTCCGACAAGGCCCTGCACCGTCAGTAGACCGAACGCAAGCAACACCACCGCCAATCCCGCCGCCAGCCGCGCGATCCGCCACGCCTCGGTGATCAGCGCCGGCGTGATCGGCCGCCGGGCGTCGCCCAGGCGATAGTGTCCGGATTTTTCCAGCGCCACGCCCAGCAGGCCGGCCATGGCCGCCATCGGCCAGCCGGCGTTGGGGCTCTCGGTCAACCGGGCATCGCGGCGCAAGATCCGCCAGCCGTCGGCCAGCGGATGTCCGAGGATCGCGCCCGCCGCCAGCAACAACAGCGCGGTCAGGCGCGCGGGAATGATGTTGGCCAGGTCGTCCAGGCGCGCCGCCGCCTTGCCCAGATATTCATGCCGGCCGTGGTAGCCGATCATCGCGTCCATGGTGTTGACGGCGCGGTAGGCGATGGCGCCGGGCAGCCCCAGTGCGCCGTAGAACAACAGCGGCGCCACGAAACTGTCGGACGTGTTCTCCGCGACCGACTCGATGCTGGCCGCTATCAGCTCGGGCGGCGCGAGCTGATGCGCGGAACGGCTGCACAGGCTGGACAGTGCCTGGCGCGCCGCGGGCAAGTCACGGGCGGCGAGCGCCGCGCGTACGGCCTCGGCGGCGGCGCCGAGCGCGCGCAGCGCCAGCATCGTCTTCAGCACGACCGCTGTCACCAGCAGAGCCAAGAGAGGATGCGGCGCCAGTGTCGCGACCAGCACGGCGCCTGCCCCCGCGGCCAACACGGGAACGCCCAGCGCGATCACCGCCCCAGCCACCAGTTGCCGAGCGGCCCCCTGCCCGGGCGCGATCCGGGCCAGCCAGCCGATCAGGTTACCCATCCAGCTGACCGGGTGAACGGGATTGGGCGGCTCGCCGAAGGTGGCATCCGCCGCGCAGGCCAGCAGCACCGCAGCGATGGAAGGCGTCCAGACGTTCACCGGCACCGGCAAGTCACCCCTGTCATGGCGCCCGCAACATTATCTTGAACGCCGATATCGTGCGAAACTGCGCTGCGCATGGAAGACGTGCTGGCGATTATCCTGGGTGGTGGGCGGGGAACGCGCCTCTATCCGCTGACGCTCAAGCGATCCAAACCGGCGGTCCCGATCGGCGGTAAGTATCGCCTGATCGACATCCCGATCAGCAACTGCCTCAACTCGAACCTGCGTCGCATGTTCGTGCTCACGCAGTTCAACTCCGAGAGCCTCAACAAGCACATCGCGCTCACCTACAACTTCGACATCTTCTCTTCCGGGTTCGTCTCGGTGCTGGCCGCCGAGCAGACCGAGGAGGGTGGCAACTGGTTCCAGGGCACCGCCGACGCCGTGAGGCAGAGCCTGCGCCACATGCGGCGCACCAACGCGCGCGACATCCTGATCCTGTCGGGCGACCAGCTTTACCAGATGGACTACCGCCAGATGTTGAGGACCCACCGCGACAGCGGCGCCGACGCCACCGTTGGCGTCATCCCCGTCGCGGGCGATCAGGCCTCGCAGTTCGGGATCCTCAAGATGGACCCCGCCGGACGCATCGTTCACTTTGACGAAAAACCACCCGCCGATCGCCTGCCACTGCTGGTGTCCAAGATCCCGGCCGTCGGCGACGGATACCTCGCGTCGATGGGTATCTACATCTTCAAGCGGCAGGTGCTGGAACAGGCGCTCGCCAACCCGCAGCTGGTCGATTTCGGCCGCCACGTGATCCCCGATGCGGTCCCACGCGCGCGCGTGCAGGCGCACGTCCACCAGGGCTACTGGGAGGACGTCGGGACGATTCAGTCCTATTTCCAGGCCAACCTGGCCCTGTGCGAGTCGATTCCGCCGTTTGATTTCTACGACGCCGCCCACCCGATCTACACCCACCCGCGGTTTCTTCCGGCGTCGAAGATTGAACGCTGCACGATCCACAACGCGCTGATCTCGGAGGGCTGCATCCTGAACGGCGCCGACATCGATAGAGCCGTGATCGGGATCCGCAGCCGCATCGGCTCCGCGGTGCGTATCCGCAACAGCCTGCTCATCGGGGCCGACGAATACGAAACCCTGGACGAGATGGTGGCCACCGAGAGGCGCGGCGTGCCACCCATCGGCATCGGGTCAGAGTCGATAGTCGAGAACGCGATCATCGACAAGAACGCGCGCATCGGCCGCGGCGTCAAGATCGTGAATGAGTCCGGGACGAAGGAGATGGACGGCGACGGGTTCTTCATCCGCGAAGGGCTGGTCATCGTCCCCAAGAACGGCGTCGTTTCCGACGGCACCGTCATCTGATCAGTTGCATTACGGGCCTCGGGCGCTCGCGTCGGTCGCTCTCTTGGTCGTGGGGCGTGGGGAGTGGGTGTCCGTCCCGCGCTCAAACACCCTCAGCGCTCGGGGTCGGATCTGCTTGGCGTACGTCCGGGGCGCTGAGGAACT
>DASRQT010000251.1:0-20978 GCA_035696485.1 Polyangia bacterium
TTACGTCGGCGTCGCGGCGGATGCGCTTACCCTGCCGCTTCAGCCGGCCGCCCGTCTGCACGATGCCGCGCACGTCCTCGTCCTCCTCGGTGGGCAGGCCGATCATGAAGTAGAGCTTCATGCGCTGGAACCCGCGCCCGAACACGCGGTGCGCCGACTCGGCGATGTCCTCCTCGGTGACGTTCTTCGTGATGACGTCGCGCATGCGCTGCGTGCCCGCCTCGGGCGCGAACGTGAGGCCGCCCGCGCGCACCGTCGCCATCTCGCCGAGCAGGTCCTCGTTGAGGCCGTAGGCGCGCAGCGACGACACCGACAGGGAGACCTTCTCGTCACGCAGCTTGGACATGGCCGCCTTCACCAGCGGCGTGACGCAGGAATAGTCGGCGGTCGACAGGGAGGTCAGCGCGGTCTCGTCGTAGCCGCCCTTGCGCACGCCGCCGATAAGCGCGTCGACCACCGCGACCGGATCGCGCTCGCGCACCGGGCGATAGATCATCCCGGCCTGGCAGAACCGACATCCCTCGGTGCAGCCGCGCGCGACCTCGACCGCCATCCGATCGAAGATCGCCTCCGCGTACGGCAGCGGCGAATCGTCGGGAAAGGGGAAGCGATTGATGTCCGCGACCCAGACCCGCTTCGGGCGCGCCGGCACGCGCGGGTCCAGCGGTTCGCCGACCACGATGAAGCCGGTCTCGGCGTCGATCGCGGTCGCGTAAAGCTCGGGCACGTACAGCGGGTATTTCGCGGCCAGACGGCAAAGGCGTTCGCGCCGCGGCACCCCCTGCCGCTTCCACGCCGCAAATTCCAGCACCAGCGGCGGCAGCTGTTCCTCGGCCTCGCCGATGAAGAAGGCGTCTATGAACGGCGACAGCGGTTCCGGATGCGTCGCGGTCGGCCCACCGCAAAGGATCAGCGGATCGCCGTCGCCGCGCTCGGCGCTGCGCAGGGCGATGTCCGACAGATCCAGCAGGTTCAGCACGTTGGTGTACGTCAGCTCGTATTGCAGCGAGAACCCGATGACGTCGAACGCCCGCAGCGGCTCCGCCGACTCCAGCGTCAACACCGGCAGCCCGCGGTTGCGCAGCTCGGCCTCGCAGTCGATCCAGGGGGCGAAGGCGCGTTCGCACGCAATGGCGGTGTGCTTGTTCAGTATCCCGTACAGGATCTTGGTCCCGAGGTGCGACATCCCGATCTCGTAGACGTCGGGGAAAGCCAGGCAGACACGCGCCGCGACCGTGGCAGGATCCTTTCTGACCTGCTGATACTCGCCGCCAAGATATCGCGTGGGCTTCTCGACGTTATCCAGAAACTCCGCGTAGGGATGCCGCATGACCGCGCGAATCTACCACCCTTCGACGGATTCGCCGGGCCCCGCCGGGCGGCGTCTACTCGCTGTCTACTCGTTGCCCTGGAACACGTAGCTGAACTCGGTCCCGTACTCCTCCGACGAAGGGGGGAAGGCCCAGCGCGAGAGCACCTCTTTAATGCACGGCTCCAGTGCCCGGAAAGCCGGTGGACCGTCGACGTTGACCGTCCTGGCCCGCCCGGAGAGGCCGATCGACACACGTACGTTGATCTTGCCGTGGGTCAGCGAGCTGTCGCGCAGCAAGGCGCGCTGATAGCAGATCTTGATCCCGGCCTTGTTGTTGCTGATGACGCGCGTGATGTCCGCCTGCGACGGTGTGCCCTTCCCGGCACCGCTGCCGGGCTGCTGCAGGTTCAAAGGACGGCCGGAGCTATCGCTGAACCGCGACACCGATGGATCGGCCTCGGCGCCCGCTGCAGCCGGCGCCGCCACGCGCCCGGGGCGCCCGGCGGGAGCGCGGCCCCCGCGAGGGCCGCGACGGCCCGGTTTGGTCGGCTTCACGATCGCTACGTTCGATTTCGTGGTTTCGAGCTTGATCGGCGCGGGCGGTTCAGCAGGAGCAACCACGGTCGGTTGCTCCGGACCGTTCCTTTGCGCTTTTTCCTGTGCGATCTTGTCGGACAGGGCGGCGAAGCCCTCTTCCGGTCCGGTCGCCTTCGACCTGTCGACGCTGACTGCGGCCGGTTTCTTCATCAAGTTGAAGCTGACGACGACGACGATGACAGCGACGATGCCCAGGAACGCGAAGATCAACTTGGTGTTGCGTTGCCGCGGCAACGACAGCAGTTGCGAGGGCCGAGACGTCGCGATGGACGGAACCGACGGCGCCTGCCACGGGACGCCCGAGCCGGCCACGTCAGCCATCGCCGCATCGCCAATGTCCAGAGCCGGGATGTGCCCAGTCGAATTGACCGCGGCGCCGTGGTTGAGGTTCAGCGCATTCAGCGCATCGGATTCGCCGGAAAGTGGCACCACCGGCGCGCCGCCGGCGGCGTGAACGCCGTTGGTCGGGTGGCGAGACCGGTGGGGACCGGGGGGGACGCCGTGCTCACTGGCAGCGACGCCTGGCGCATGCCCGGGCGCGTGCGATCCGGGGGTCGAGCCGTGGGGGCCCGGCAGAGGGTGAGACTTGGTGGTTCTTGCCGCCCCCTGCGCCGGCTGCGGACCGGTGACCGGACGGGACCGCATACCGGGAGGTGGCGGCGGAGCCGCCGTCGCGCGGCGACGCGCCTGCAGATCACGTTCGATGACGGCGACGTCCTTGGGTGGCTTCCATCCGTCCAGCTTCTCGTTCCAGACATGGACGTCGGCGTCGCGCGGCATCGCGATCAACTTGTCGACGATGGCCTTGCGCGAAAACGGCCCCTTCTGGACACCTGCCAGCGCCAGGAACCACTGCACGTCATCGGCCGGCGCGGCCGGCGTTGCAACAGCGTGCATGGAGGCGCTGGGCCGGCGCGTGGCGGCGGCGGCGCTGTTGATCGCCGCCAGGTGATCGGGCACCGACGCGACGACGGTGCGCGCCGACTCCTCGAACTCCGACGGCTCGACGTGCGCGGGAACGGCGGCCGGCGCCTCCCTAACGGTGATGACGTTAGAACAGGATTTGCACCGGACCTTCAGGATCTTCCCGCGGACTTTTTCGTCCGCGATGGAGTACTTGGTTTGACAGCGATCGCAGACGAATTTCATGCCGAGGGGGGAACCTACGGAGCGGGAGGCAGCGAGTGAGTTCACACTATTGCAAGGTCTCGGCGCTTCCCATGTTTTCTATAGGCTAAAGGCTATCCTCAAGACCTCAAGGCCGTCGCAGGACGTTATCATTTCAGGACCACGAATACCATCGCCAGAAGGCCGAGCAGAAACACCGCGGCCAGTAGCAATAATCCACCCTTGCGCTCGTGCGGTAACTGTAGCTCGACGCTGTCGCCGTCGGGCATGGCCGCTGGCGACACCGATGGCGACGGCGCCGAAAGCGATGAGCCGGGCGCCGGGCCAAGCGACCACGAGCTCGGGGCCGCATTCGGCGGCGATGGGGAGCCACCTGGCGAGCCTGGTGCGACCAGGCCCGGTGTGCTCAGGCCAGCTGTGCCATTGGAGGCGGAACGGTCGGCAGCCCTGGTCAGCGCACCCGCCGCGGCCGGTGGTCTGACCGCGGCTTGCGCGTTCGAGCGCGAGCTGCCGGAACCGGCGGACGACGGCGCTGCCTCGAGGCGCATCGCCAGGGGCGCCCGGCGGTCAAAGTTCAGCTCTTCCGAGTCGTCGGCGACAAGCTGCTGCGGCTGTTGCCCGGGAAGGTTCGCGTCGCCGAACGCGCCCGCGTCGCCCGAGACCGGGCCGCTATCGGCCGCGGTGGCGGCGGCGGGCGCAAAAACATCTTTGAGATACAGCGCCATACGACGGTTCCCGGTGCGGAAGCCCTCCTCGTCAAGGAACTCCTCCAGTTCGTTGCGCATCTCCTCGGCCGACTGGTAGCGATCCTCCGGGCGCTTCTCCAGCGCCTTCATCACGATGAGCTCCAGGGCCGCCGGGTAGTCCCGCTTGACGTAGGTGGGTGGCGGCACCTTCTCGGTCAGGATCCGCTTCATCACGACGTCGGCGGGACCGCGCCACAACCGCCGCGCCAGCGTCGTCTCGTAGAGAATGATCCCCAGCGAGAAGATGTCGGAGCGGTAGTCGGCCGCCTCACCCCGGACCTGTTCAGGCGACATGTACGACGCCTTGCCCGGGCGCATGCCCGACTCCTCGCGGATCTGGTCCTGAATGCGGGCGATACCGAAGTCGACGATCTTGGTCTGACCTTCGTAGCTGACCATGACGTTCGACGGCGACACGTCGCGGTGGACGATACACAGCGGGCGTTCGTCGGACTCGCGACGAGTGTGCGCATACGCGAGACCTGCGGCGGTCTGGCTGACGACATGAACCGCGTGTTCCAGCGGCAGATAATTGTTCACCGCGATGCCGCGGCGAATGATGTCGGTCAAGGTCTCGCCGTGGATGTACTCCATGGCGATGTACTTGATGCCGTCGTCGTCGGCCACGTCGTACACGTGGACGATGCTGGGGTGGTTCAGCTTGGCGGCCAGGCGGGCCTCGTCCAGGAACATGCGAACCACGCGCGGGTTCTCGGCGTAACGCGGCTGCAGCAGCTTGACGACGACGTTCTTCTCGAACCCCCCCACCGACTCCTGGCGCGCAATGTAGAGCTCGGCCATTCCGCCGGATGCCAGGTGGCTTGTCACCACGTAGCGCCCGACGCGTCTGCCGACGACCTCTGCCGGGCTAGCCATTGAGCGCGCAATCTAACACGCGAAGTGCACGCCAGCCGCCTGGCGCGCGGCCGACATCAATTGACCCTTATTGGCACGGCGGGTAGGAATGACGCACCCGATGACCGCCCGAGTTGTGCTTCCCCACGACGCTTCGCTGCATGGCCACCTGGTCGACGGCGTCATGCGGTACATCGGCGTCGCGACGGCCTTCTGGTTTGTCGTCATGGTGGTTGTGCTGCTGGTGGCCTCGATCTTCCACCGCGCGGGCCGCGCCCAGGCCCTCTACACCCACGGCGACAGCCGCCGGCACTACCTGCTGGCCGCCCTGGTCGCGGCGGCCATCTTTGTCGGAATCGACATGGTGACGCTGGTGCGATCGGCGGGCGACCTGCGGCGCGTGTTCTGGAACTTTCCGGCCGACGCTGACAGCTTGCGCGTGGAAGTCACAGCGCAGCAATGGGCCTGGACGTTTCGCTACGCCGGCGCCGATGGCAGGTTCAATACCCCGGACGACATCGTCACGCTGAACGACCTTCATGTTCCGGTCGACCGACCGGTCACCCTCAAGCTGCGGTCAAAGGACGTGGTGCATTCGTTCTACCTGCCGAACTTTCGCGCCAAGATCGACGCGGTCCCGGGCAACGAAACCCGGTTGTGGTTCCAGGCGCGCGAGACCGGCAAATTCGAGATCGGCTGCGCGCAGCACTGCGGCGTCAGCCACTACAAGATGCGCGGCGAGCTGACGGTCGACTCGCCCGATGACTACCAGCGCTGGGCCGAGAACGCGGCCGCGGATTCTGCCCTGCGCTACGACCCGGTTGAAGCGGGCCTCTATGATGGCTGGGACTGGGGGACCTGACCGGTGAACGGCGATGATGTCATCCACGCGCGTCCGCGCACCGCCCTGCAGCGGTATTTATTTTCGCGCGACCACAAGGTGATCGCGAAACAGTTCCTGTTCCTCGGCCTTGGCTTTCTGGCGGTGGGCGGGTTCATGGCCATGCTCATCCGCTGGCAGCTGTCGAACCCGGGCCAACCGTTTCCGGTCGTGGGCAAGCTGCTGTTCCCGGCTTCGGGCGGCGTGATCTCGCCGGCGGCGTACACGTCGCTGTTCACGATGCACGGCACGATCATGATCTTCTTCGCCATCACGCCGATCTTGATCGGGGCCTTCGGCAACTTCTGCATCCCGCTTTTGATCGGCGCGCGCGACATGGCGTTCCCGACGCTGAACATGTTTTCGTTCTGGGCGATGTTCGCGGCCGCGGCGGTGCTGACCGCTTCGTTCTTCGTGCCGCTGGGCGCGGCGCAAGCCGGTTGGACGGGATATCCGACGCTGTCGACCACCATCGGCACGCCGGGCCTCGGGCAGACGCTGTGGACGGTGGCCATCTACCTCAACGGCGCATCGTCGATCATGGGCGCAGTCAACTACATCACCACCATCGTTCGCCTGCGCGCGCCGGGGATGACGTACTTCAAGATGCCGCTGACGGTGTGGGGGTTCTGGCTGACGGCGGTATTGAACGCGCTGTTCGTCCCTGTGCTGGCGGCGGGGATGGTGCTGCTGTTCTTTGACCGGGTAATGGGTACCAAGTTCTTCATGGCGGGGGCCACCATCAAGGGCGGCGGCGACCCCATCCTCTACCAGCACCTGTTCTGGATCTTCGGCCACCCCGAGGTCTACATCCTGATCCTGCCGGCGTGGGGGATCGTGTCGGACATCCTGGCTTTCTTTGCGCGCAAGCCGGCCTACGGCTATCGCGTTACGGTCTGGTCGCTGATCGCGATCACGGTCCTGTCGTCGGTGGTCTATGGGCATCACATGTTCGCTACCGGCATGAGCCCGATGCTGGGCGAGAGCTTCATGCTACTGACCATGATCATCTCGGTCCCGGCGGTGCTGCTGTTTCTCAACTGGCTGGGGACCATCTGGCGCGGATCGTCGCGCATGACGACCCCGATGCTGTTCTGCCTGGGGCTGGTCTTCACCTTCGGCATCGGCGGCCTGACCGGGCTGTTTCTGGCCGATATCGTCGCCGACGTCTACCTGCACGACACCTATTTCGTCGTCGGCCATTTCCACCTGATCATGGCGGCGGCGGTGCTGCTGGCGACGTTCGCGGCCATCTATTTTTGGTTCCCCAAGATGTTCGGCCGGATGATGAACGAACCGCTGGGCAAGGCGCACTTCTGGCTGACCATCATCACGTTGAACCTGGTCTTTTGCGGGCAGCTCGGCATCGGCTACGCCGGCATGCAGCGGCGGCTCTATGACCCGTCGGTGTACGATTTCCTCAAGCCGCTGCTGCCCCTGAACAAGTTCATCTCGCACGCGGCTTTTACGCTGGGCGCCGCGCAGCTGCTGTTCGTGGTGAACTTTTTCTGGAGCCTGGCGCGGGGGCGCCGGGCGCCCGACAACCCATGGCAGGTCGGCACCTTGGAGTGGACGGTGGCGTCGCCGCCTCCGCACCACAACTTCGACGAGCTCCCGGTGGTCCTGCACGGCCCACACGAGCTGAACAATCCGGCGGTGACCAAGGCGCTGGGCAAGGACTGGCTCGCCCAGAACGAGATCCTGCCCGGATCCGATCCCCTCGCCCCCGAAGGGCCCGAAGGGGAGAGGGATAAGGGTTAGGGAGAGGGGGCGGTCGACATGCCAGCAATCACCACTCCCGCGTCACCCTCGCGCGACGACGCCAACGCCACCCTCGGCATGACGGTATTCCTCGGCACCTGGGTGATGCTGTTCGCCGCCCTGTTCCTGGCCTACGGCGTCGTACGCGTGCAGGCGGACGTCTGGCCGCCGCCGTACGAGCCGCGCCTGCCGCTTGGCGTTCCCGGTCTCGGCAGCTTGGTGCTGCTGGCGTCGGGGCTGGTGTTGCGGCTCGGGCTCCGCGCGGCGCGCGCGGGCGATGTTCGGGTGCTGGCGCGCGCGTCGGTCGTCACGTCGGGGCTGGGGCTGGTCTTCCTGTCGCTGCAGGCGATGGGTTGGCAAAAGCTCTACGGCGCCGGGTTGCGTCCCGGGTCCAGCCTCTACGGCTCGGTGTTCTTTGCCTTCACGATCTTCCACGCCCTGCACGTCGCCTGCGGCTTGCTGCTGCTGGCGGTTCTGGCGGTTCGGGTTTGGCGACAGCGGTCGCGCGCCGGAGACGGGCTGAGAACGGCGGCGCGGCTGACGGCGGCGTTCTGGGACTTCGTGACGGCGGTCTGGATCCTGATGTACGTGACGGTGTACGTGCTGTGATGCGGACCGCCTTGCTGTTGCCCGTCATCGCCGTCGCCGCAGTCGCCGCCGGCCTCGGTTCCGGTTGCAAGACACAGCAGGCAGAGATGCCCGCCCCGGTTGCCGCGCCGGTCACGCTGGGGGGGCGCGTCGTCAGCCCGGCGCAGCTCCGCCACGGCGGTCACGTCTACACGCACTATTGCCGCGCCTGCCATGGCGCCGCCGGTGATGGCAAGGGACCCGCGGCTCCCGGCCTGCGCCCCGCGCCGCGCGATCTGAGATTGGGCGTCTACAAGTTCGGCGGCGTGCCGGCGGGCCAGCTGCCTACCGACCAAGACTTCAAGCGAATCATCAAGAGTGGGCTGCACGGGACCGCGATGCTGTCGTGGGATGTTCCCGACGCAGAGCTGGACGACCTCATCCAATACATGAAGTTTTTCTCGCCGCGCTGGCGCACCGAATCGGCCGGCGAACCGATCGCGATCACGCCCGATCCGTGGGCCGGCCGCACCACAGAGGCGGTCCAGCGCGGCGAAAAGGTCTATCACGGCCTGGCCCAGTGCGCGGTCGCGTGCCACCCGAACTACATCACCAAACCCGAGATCTACCAGCACGCCAAAGAGCTGACCGGGATGCTGGTCAGCGAGTTTCGTCCCGACCTTTACGCGCCCGTGATCAAGGACAGCGACTACGGCGTGAAGATTCTGCCTCCGGACTTTACCTGGACCCTGCCCCGGTCCGGCGACACGCCCAAAGACATCTATCGTTCCATCGCCGCCGGCATCGGCGGGACGGCGATGCCGACCTGGAAGGGCGTGTTGCCCGAAGAAGATCTGTGGGCCATGGCGCACTACGTGCGGTCACTGGTCATGCTGCGCGGGACGGCAGCCGCCACCGAGCTTCGCCAGCGGCTGGTCAACCAGCCGCCCTGGACGCCACCGCCCCCACCCTCTCCGGATGCGCCCGACGGAGGCACCGGCATCAGCGGCGACGCCCGATAGCGGCGCTGGACCGTGGTTCACGCGCCAGGGCTACTCAGACGTTCTTGTTCAACCGGCGAACCACCAGCATGGTGATCGCCGACAGAACAAACGGAACCAGCAAGAACAGGCCCACCAGCTTCAGCGCCGGCGGCAGCACCTGGCTTTTCCCGACGCAGGCCGGGCAGGCCCAGGCCGGCGCGGCCGCGAGCACGATCCCAGACACGGCACCGAGAAGCACCAGCGCGGCGCGACATGACGCCCTCGCTACCCTCACGGGGCCCTCGTGAGGCGCGAGACCGTATCCAGGGCCAGCACGACCACAAACGCTGCGCTCAGAACCACGGGGATCAAGGCCGTCCACTTCAACGCCCGCGGCTCGTCGCGCAGGTGCATGAAGAACAGCAACACCAGCGCCCCCTTGCTGATGGCCAGGCCGCACAGCACCGTGATGCGCAGGGCGCGTTCGGCCTGGACGCCGGTGGTGTAAAGCTCGAGGGCGGTCAGGGTTACAAGCGCCAGGAAGATGATGAACCAGGATCGGCTACCGGTGGTGGCGGGCGCGGACGCTGTGTTTTCCGTCATGACCGTCAAACCGTGGGCAACAGGTAAACAAAGGTGAAGATCGCAACCCAGACAAAGTCGACGAAGTGCCAGAACAGCGCCGCGACCTCGACCTGCGCCGCGGTGGTCTTCCCGCCGCCGCCGAAGATCAGCAGCGCGCCCAGGGTGATCACCCCGACCAGGACGTGCAGGCCGTGGAAACCGGTGATCGTGTAAAACGTCGACGCGAACAGATCAGTGCTAAGACCGAGCTGCTGTGACCCGTTCAGCAGCTGGCGATATTCGTAGCCCTGACCAGCGACAAACAGGAGACCCAGAACAACCGTGACCGCCAACCACACCGACCCGCGCCCGCGGTTCCCCTTTCGCATCGCCGCCACCGCCAGCATCACCGTGAGGCTGGACGCGATCAGCGTGAAGGTCATCGCCGCCGCCAGCGGGATCGACAACCGCTCCATCGGGTTCGGCCAGGTCTGGGCGCGGACCCGCAGCACCGCGTACGCCAGCAGCAGGCCGCCGAAGCCCATGGCGTCGGTCACCAGGAACGTCCACATGCCGATCTTGCCGGCGCCGGGAGCGGTACCAACCGAGTCGGCCGTCGCGACGCTGGATGATGTCATCGGCTTGTCACCGAGGTTCATCGATAACACGCCCTTGACTCAGTCGAAAGAGCCTGGGAACTAGACGCGATGGCGGCGCTGCTGGGACGACCGTGGTTCTGGATCGCCGCCGTGGCGATCCTGTTCGGCGTGCCGCTAGGCCGATCCTTGCTGCGCAGCGTGCCATCACCACCGCCGGTGCTGGGTACCGTGCCGCGTTTCGAGCTGACCGACCAGGCCGCGCGCCGGTTCGGAACCGACCAGCTGGGCGGCAAGGTCTGGGTGGCCAACTTCATCTTCACCGCCTGTCAGGGCAGCTGCCCCGCGCTGAGCCAGAAGATGGCCGAGGTGCAACACCGCTCGCGGCATCTCGGCGCCGACTTCCACCTGGTCTCGATAACCGTCGACCCCGAGCGCGACACCCCGGCGCGCCTGGCCGAATACGGCGCGCGTTACGGCGCTGATCCCCAGAAATGGTCGTTTCTGACCGGACCGCTGGCGGCAGTGCAAGCAGCGGTGGTGGATGGCTTCAAGGTCGGCATGGGAAAGACGGCGAGACCGGGTGCGCCCGACGCGGCGGCCGCGGTCGCCACGGACAGGCGCACCGTCGACGACGACTTCTGGGAGATCTTTCACGGTGAGAACCTGGTGCTGATTGATCAGCATCTGCAGATCCGCGGTTACTTCCCGGCGACGATCGAGGGGCTCAATCGCCTGGTCGAGGCCATCGGGTTGGTGATCAACAGTGCTTGACGCCTGGTGAGGTGCTTACTATAGCTGCCTGACCCCTTGCCGCCGATAAACGACAGGAGTTTGTGCATGACCAAGCCGAGAGCGATCCCGACGACGATCGCCGCGTTCGCCGTGTTCGGCATGTTCGGAGTGTTCGGCGTCTTCGGCGTGAGTGGTTGCAAAAAAGAGGAGCCGCCTCCTCCTCCCGCCGCACCAGCGCCGGCCGTCGCTGCCGACGGCGCCGCCCACGCCGCCGCCCACGCCGCCGTCACCGCCACCCCCGAAGCCGCCCGTGGTTCCAGCGTGATCAAAGGCTCCGTGAAGCTGGACGGTGCGCGGTCCGAGCCCAAGATGATCAAACGTGACACCGATCCGTACTGCGCCCGCAAGCAGATGCCGGAAGAGGAGATCACCGTCTCGAAGGACGGCCATCTGAAGAACGTCCTGGTTCGCATCTCCAAGGGGATGACCGGCAACTACGATCCGCCCATGACCAACGCGACCCTCGATCAGAGCGAGTGCATGTACCGGCCGCGCGTGCAGGGGATCATGGCCGGACAGTCCCTGCTGATCAGGAACAGCGATCAGACGCTGCACAACGTGCACAGCTACAAGGGAGCGTCGACGATCTTCAACCAGGCGCAGGTCCCGGGGTTGCCGCCGATGGCCAAGAAGTTCAGCGAGGTCGGCGACATCATCAAGTTCAAGTGCGACGTCCACCCCTGGATGACCGGATACGTCGCGATCATGAACCACCCGTTTTTTGCCGTCACCGGCGACGACGGGACGTTTTCAATTCCCAAGGTTCCGGCAGGAAAATACACGCTGGAGGCGTGGCACGAACGGCTGGGGGTCAAGACCGCGGAGATCAGCGTCACCACGGACAAGCCCTCCGAGACGACGTTTTCCTTCACCGCCCCATGACCTGCCGCCTGCCTTCCCGATAGCGGCGCGGCATGCCACGCACGCGCTATCACGCTGGGACGGGCACGGTCAGCTTCAAGGCCCTGCCCGCGGCGGCGCTGCGCGCGGTCTTTCGTGAAGGGTACACGCGTCGTGATCTCCGATCCGACATCCTGGCCGGCGTGGTCGTCGGTATCGTGGCGCTGCCGCTGGCCATGGCGCTGGCCATCGCCGTCGGGGTTCCACCCCAGCATGGTCTTTACACTTCAATCGTCGCCGGCGCGGTAGTCGCGGCGCTGGGCGGATCGCGCACGCAGGTGACTGGCCCCACGGCCGCGTTCATCGTCGTGCTGGCGCCCATCTACGCCAAGTTCGGCATGGGCGGGCTGCTGCTGTCTGGGTTGATGGGCGGCGTGCTGCTCTTGACGATGGGCATCGCGCGCCTGGGCCAGTTCATCGAGTTCATCCCCCACCCGGTCACGACCGGATTTACCGCCGGGATCGCGACCGTGATCGCGGCGCTGCAGATCAAGGACGTGCTGGGGCTGCAGCTTGCGCGCAACCCGGATCAGTTCTTCGATCGCCTGGCCGCCATGTTCGAGGCGCGCGGCACGGCGTCGCTGGCCGAGCTCGCCATAGCGGCGGTCACGCTGGCGCTTTTGCTGTATCTACCCAGGTTCATCAAACGCATCCCGGCGCCGCTGCTGGCGCTGCCGATCGCCGCGCTGCTCGCGATCGGGATCGGACGCATCTTCCCCGGCCATGCCGTCGCGACCATCGCCAGCCGTTTTCACGTGACCATCGGCGGCCGCCTGTTTGACGGCATCCCGCCGCTGCCGCCGCTGCCCATGCTGCCGTGGACCGCGGCCGGCCCCCACGGGCAACCGCTGGTCCTCAGCCTGGCCACGATTCGCGAGCTCCTGACCGGCGCGTTCGCCGTCGCCATGCTGGGAGGGATCGAGTCTTTGCTGTCGGCGGTAATCGCCGACGGCATGGCGGGCACGCGCCACGATCCAGACGCCGAGCTGGTCGCCCTGGGCATCGGCAACATCGTGACCCCGTTCTTCGGCGGCATCCCCGCGACCGGCGCCATCGCGCGAACCGCGACCAACGTGCGCTCGGGCGGGCGGTCGCCGATCGCCGCCATCGTTCACGCCGGCACCGTCCTGGCTGCCGTCATCCTGCTGGCGCCGCTGATCGGACACCTGCCGATGGCGGCGCTGGCGGCGCTGCTGCTGCTGGTGGCCAAGAACATGTCCGAGCTGAAGCACTTTCGCCACATCGTCCGCGTGGCCCCGGGCAGCGACGTGCTGGTGTTGCTGACCTGTTACGGTCTGACGGTCGTCTTCGATATGGTGATCGCCGTCTCGGTCGGTGTGGTGCTGGCCGCCCTGCTGTTCATGCGGCGCATGGCCGACATCACCAAGGTGCGCCTGACGCAGGAAGGAGACGGAGAGCACGCGGCGGCGCTGGCGCGCATCCCCAAGGAGCTGGCGAAGAAGATCGGCATCTACGATATCGCCGGCCCCCTGTTCTTCGGCGCCGCGCAGAAAGCCATGGGCAGCCTGGCAACCGCAGCCGGGGAACTGAAGGTGCTGATCATCCGGCTGGATGCGGTGCCGGTCATGGACGCGACCGGCCTGGTGGCGCTGGAGAGCGCGATCGAGACCCTGTCCAAGAACAACTGCGTGGCGGTCTTGTCGGGATTGCAGTCCCAGCCGGCCCGTCTGGTCGACCGCGCCGGCTTCCCGCATCGCCCCTGGCGGCTGCTGATCCGGCCCGATCTCGCCAGCGCGCTGACCGCCGCGGAAGGGATTCTGGGGATCGGCCCCTCGCAGACCACCAACATGACCGAGATCGACCTTCGTCCACCCGGGGGTTCGTAGCAGCGCAGAAGACGGTTTTCTGGGCTATAAACACGCGCGATGTTCGTCAATGGGTTAGCGATTGCCACAGCGGTCGCTACGTTCGTCCTGATTTTGATCGGAGGCCTGGTCCACGGCACCGGATCCAGCCTGGCCTGCCCGGACTGGCCGACCTGCTACGGCACGATGATGCCCAAGATGGAGGGGGGCGTCCTGATCGAGCACAGCCACCGCCTGGCCGCCGGCGCGGTCATGATCCTGACCATCGTACTGGCCATCGTCGTGACCCGCAGTCGCAACCCCGCCCACAGGCCGTTGCGTCCGCTGGTGTGGCTGGGGGTGGCGCTGGTCTTTGTGCAGGCGATCCTGGGCGGCGTGACGGTCCTGATGCGGCTTCCGACCCCGGTGTCGACGGCGCACACGGCGATGTCGCTGCTGTTCTTTCTGATCACCGTTTACGTGGCCGTGCGCTCGCGGCCGACCAGCGCGTTCGGCGCCGGGGCAGCCGCCGGCGGTGCCGCGTTCGGGCTTCCGCAGAACGTGGTGCGCCTGGCGCTGGCCTCGGTGGTCACCATCTATTTCCAGATGGTCCTGGGCGGCCTGGTCCGGCACTCGGGCGCCGCGCTGGCGTGCACCGACATCCCGCTTTGCCGGGGCTCGCTGTGGCCTCAGGCCCACCCGACCGTCCTGATACATGTCCTGCACCGGTTGAACGGCGTGCTGGTCGCGGCGCTGGTGCTCGCGTCATCGATCGCGACCTTCCGGGCGGCCCGCCAACGACCGCTCTTGCGGGCACTGGCCGTGCTGGCGCCGGTGCTGGTCGCGACGCAGATCTGGCTGGGCATCCGCAGCGTCCTGTCGTTCCTTGATCTGGCCACCGTCGAAGCGCACCTGGCGGTCGCGACCGCGCTCCTGGCGACGCAGGTCGGGGTGGTTCTGCTGGGGCGTACGGCCGCCGTGCCGGCGCCGTTTTCGTGGCGCTGGATCCGCGACGTCGTCAGCTTGACCAAACCGCGCATCACCGGCCTGGTCGTCGCCACGTTTTCGGGGGGCATGTGGCTGGCGCCGGGGCACCTCCCCGCCTGGCGCGTGATCATGACGCTGATCGGAACGGCGCTGGTGGTGGCGGCGTCGAACACCTTGAACATGTATTTGGAGCGCGACGCCGACAAGCTGATGGACCGCACGCGCGATCGCCCCCTGCCACAAGAGCGCCTGTCGCCCGAGACCGCGCTGGCCTTCGGGGTGTTGCTGGCGTGCGCGGCGCTGCCGTTGCTGTTTCTCGCGGGCAACGCGATGACCGGCCTGATGGCCGGGCTGGCGCTGTTTTCGTACGTCGGCATCTACACGCCGATGAAGCGGCACTCGGCGGCGGCGCTGTTCGTGGGCGCCGTGCCGGGCGCGATACCGCCGTTGATGGGCTGGACGGCGGTCACCGGGCGGCTGGACGGGCCCGGCCTGGTCCTGTTCGCGATCCTGTTCCTCTGGCAGATCCCGCACTTCCTGGCCATCGCCATCTATCGCGCCAACGACTACCAGCGCGCCGGTTTCAAGGTGCTGCCGATGGCGCTGTCGGCGCGCGGCGTCCGCATCCACATCGTGCTGTTCTCGCTGGGGTTGGTGGCCGCCACCATGTTGCTGCAACCGATGCAGGTGGCCGGCATGCCCTATGTCGTGTCCGCGACGCTGCTGGGAGCGGTGTTCGTCGGCTGGGGAATGGCCGGCTTCCGCCGGGCCGCGGCGGCGGCCTGGGCCCGCTCGCTGTTCCTGGTCTCGATCGTCTACCTGACCTTGCTGTTCGTGGCGCTGATCATCGACCGGACGGTGGCATGATCGCCGACCCGCGTGTCGCCGCCGCGGCCACTACCCCGGCGGTTCCGCGCTTGCATGTGCGGGACCTGCGACGGCGGTTTGGCGCGCGCACCGCGCTGGACGGCATTAGCTTCGATGTCTGGCCGGGGGAGATCTTCGGTCTTTTGGGTCCAAACGGCGCCGGCAAGACCACCGCCTTTCGCCTGCTGTCGGGGCTGATCCCGTTCGACGACGGCAGTCTGGAGATGGATGGCGCCCGGGTCACCGCGGGCGAGCGCGCCTATCGCGCCCGGCTGGGTGTGGTCTTTCAGGATCCCAGCCTCGATCTCAAGCTGACCGGACGCGAGAACCTGGCGCTGGGCGCGGCCCTCTATGGCCTACCGCGCGCCCTGTCTGCTTCGCGCATCGCCGAGGCGCTGGCGGTGATGGAGCTCGGTGATCGCGCCGGCGAAGCGGCGCTGAAATATTCCGGCGGCATGCGCCGGCGCATCGAGATCGCGCGCGTGCTCTTGCATCAACCGTCTCTGCTGTTGCTGGACGAACCGGGACGGGGCGTGGATCCGGACGCCCTCCGTCGCATCTGGGCCGAGCTGCGCGCGCTGCGCGACCAACGCGGCGTCAGCATCATCGTCACCACCCACCAGCCGGACGAGGCCGAGCACTGCGATCGCATCGCGCTGCTGGACGCGGGACGAATCTGCGCGATGGGCACGCCCGATGCCCTGCGCGCCCGTGTCGCCGGCGACGTCGTGCGCGTCGGCGGCGACAACCCCGACGAGCTCTGCGCCACCATCAAGGCGCGTCTGGACCTGGACGGCCGCATCGTCGACGGTCACGTGACCGTCGAAGCGCCGCGCGGCCACGAGCTCATCCCGCGCATCGTCGAACTGTTCCCGCCCGGGCGCCTGGCCAGCGTCGCCACCTCCCGCCCAACGCTGGCCGATGTGTTCGCCAAGCTGACCGGACGGGGGTTGAGCGCATGAGCGCGGGCGCCGACGCAGCGACGCGCCCCGCGGCGCCGCAGGCGACTGCCGCGGTGCCGCTGGTCCCGGCGTCGGTCGCGCCCGGCGTGATCGCCGCCCTGGTGGGACGCGACCTGCGCCGGTTTTTTCGCCAGCCAAGCCGCGTGGTCGGTTCGATCGCGCAGCCGCTGATCCTCTGGGCCGTGCTGGGGGCGGGCCTCGGCACCAGCTTCCAGATCGCCGGTGCGGGCGGCGTTTCGTACCTGCAGTATTTCTATCCGGGGACGGTGGTGCTGACGGTGCTGTTCACGGCCATCTTCTCGACCATCTCGGTCATCGACGACCGACACCACGGTTTTCTGCAGGCGGTACTGGTCGCGCCGGTCTCGCGCACGGCGCTGGTGCTGGGGAAGACCCTGGGGGGCGTCGCGATCGCGCTGTTACAGGCGGCGGCGCTGCTGGCGCTGTCGCCGATGGCCGGCTTTTCACTGGCGGAGGTGAACTGGCCGCTGGTTGCCGGAGCGCTGACGCTGGCGGCGATCGGCTTCACGGCGCTGGGTTTCGCGATGGCATGGTGGATCGATTCGTCGCAGGGCTATCACGCCATCATGATGGTCGCGCTGATCCCGTTGTGGATGTTGTCGGGGGCCATGTTCCCCGCCACGGGGGGTGGCTCCGTCATGCGCGGGTTGATGGCGGCCAACCCGATGACCTACACCGTGTCGGCGGTGCGCCGAGGGTTCTACGGCGAGACATTGCCAGCGGGCCTGCTGCCGGCGAGTGGCTCCGTCGCCGGCGAGCTGGTGGTCATCACCGCGTTCGCGCTGCTCTCGATCGTCGCCGCGGTGTTGCTGTGCCGGCGACGCGCCTGACCGCGGCCACGGCGGCAATCGCCAGCATCAGCGCCAGCGACAGCAACCCGGGCCGCCCGGCGCCCGCGGCGCTGCAGGCGGCGCTGTAGAAACAGGCGCCGCCCTTGGCGGCGCCACAGGTTCGGTCCGCGCCGGCCATTGCAGCCGCCGGGCAGTTGTTGCTGGCACACTGATCGGCGCGCAAGCAGACCTCGCCCTCGGCACGAGGCCGCGCGCAGAGCTTGGTGGCCGAATCACAGAGGATGCCCTTGTCGCACTTGGCCGTCTCACACGACTCGCCGTCCTTGGCCAGCGGCCGGCAGACCCCGTCCGCGGCCAGCGTCGGCCCTTCGCACCAGCCGTCCGTGCACTCCCAGTCATGGCCGCAGGCCTCACCGACCCCCAGGCGCGGCGCAACGAATGCGTCGCAGCCCGGGATTCCCGAAAAGTGGTTGGTCGTCCCCAGCTCACTGCAGGTTGCCGCGCGCACGTGCGCCAGGCAGGCCTCCAGCTTGACGCCGTCATAGTCACTGCGAAACCGCGCCTCGGACGCCAGCACCGGCTGCAGCTGGTTGCGAAACGCCTCTGCGGTCTTGGTCTCGCAGCTGGGTTCGTCGGTGCCGGCCAGCTCGTTGCCCATCAGCTCGGCGGCCTTGCAGCAGACGTACGCCTTGGGACAGACCGCCCTGGCGATCTCCGTCGGCGCGTCCTCGGCCCGGATCCCCCCCGGCTTGCCGCTGACCTTCCCACATCCCAGCGCGAACATCGGGAGCACAACCAACTCCAACACCGCCGCCATCGTGCGCGTCATCATGCTGACTGCCGTTGCAATCTGCGCTCCAGCGAAAACCCGGATACCTATGCCGGCCACCCAGCAGCGACAGCGGTAGATGATGGCGTGGAGGTGTCAGTTTTCCAACGC
The DNA here is from genome assembly GCA_035696485.1 of Polyangia bacterium. Classification (GTDB taxonomy): domain Bacteria; phylum Myxococcota_A; class Polyangia; order Fen-1088; family Fen-1088; genus DASRQT01. The sequence goes on from DASRQT010000251.1 coordinate 18,058, forward strand.
CCCACAGATGATCGCCCTGGTTCCGTCATTCCCGTTCGGGGCGCGAGGTGCGGGACAGCAGCTCCGTGACCGCGGCGCGTGGGGACTTGCCGTCGTGCAAAACCTCGGCGGTGAGGCGCGTGATCGGCATGTCGATGCCGGCGGTGGCGGCCAGCTCGCGGGCGGTGCGGGCGGTGCCGATGCCCTCGGCGACGTGACCGAGGCGCTTCAGGATGGCGGGCAGCGCCTCGCCGTGGGCCAGGGCCAGCCCGACCTGGCGGTTGCGCGACAGCTCGCCGGTGCAGGTCAGCACCAGATCGCCGAGGCCGGCCAATCCGGCAAGCGTCAGCGGATGCGCGCCGAGGTGGGTCGCAAGGCGCCCCATCTCGGCCAGACCGCGGGTGATCAGCGCGGCGCGCGCGTTGTTGCCGAAGCCGAATCCATCGGAACAGCCGACCGCGATGGCGATGACGTTCTTCAGCGCGCCGCCGATCGCCACACCGGTCACGTCGTCGCTGGTGTAGACGCGCAGCCGGTACTGGGCGAAGCAGTCTTGCACGGTCTCGGCGGCGCGCGCGTCCTCCGATGCGGCCACCACCGCGGCCGGCAGGCCGCGCGCGATCTCCTGCGCGAAGGTTGGACCCGACAGCAGCACGACCGGAGCGCCCGGGTGCACCTGCTGGATCACGCGGTCCATGGTCAGGAACGTGCCCGGCTCCAGCCCCTTCGAAACGCAGGTGACAAGCGCGTCGTTTCCCAGGGCGGCGCGGGCGTTGCTCAGCGTCGCGCGTATGGTCTCGGACGGCACCGCCAGCACGACCAGCGCGCGGCCGCGTACCGCCTGCAGCAAATCGGGTGTCACCGCCACCGAAGGCGGCAGCCGATGATCGGGGGGACCGCGCACGCTGGTGCGCTGGGTCGCGAGCTGCGCCGCGGCGGCCGGATCAAACTCCCACAGCGCGACGTCGTGACCGTTGTCGGCCAGCAACCCCGCCAGCACCGTACCCCAGGCTCCCCCGCCCAGCACCGCGATGTTCATGCCGCCCGAGCGTAATCCGCGAGCGGCGGCGGCGCCAACGATCTGAGCGGGACTTACTTGCCGGCCATGCGGACGGTGTTCCGGCCGCCGTTCTTGGCGGCGAACAGCGCGCGGTCCGCGGCGGCCAGAACGACCGCCGGGTCGGCGCCGTCGTCGGGGAACGAAGCCACCCCGACCGAGATGGTCAGCTTGCCGGATGGCTGGGTGGCGCCGAACTCGAACGGGAACTCGGCGATGTGCGCGCAGATCCGTTCGGCGACCTCCTTGGCCGCCGCCTTGCCGACGTCCAGCAGGATGATGGCGAACTCCTCGCCGCCGTAGCGCGCGACCACGTCGTTCGCGCGCCGCCCGTGCTGCAGGATCTTGGACACTCCACGAAGGGCGTTGTCGCCCGCCAGGTGTCCGTGGCGATCGTTGTAGACCTTGAAGTGATCGACGTCGATCATCAACACCGACAGCGGCAACCCCGTACGATTGCTGCGCTCCATCTCCAGCGACAGCCGTTCGCGCAGGTAGCGATGGTTGTAAAGGCCGGTCAGCCCGTCGGTGACCGCCAGCTCGGACAGCCGCGCGTTCACGTTCTCAAGCTCGCGCGTGCGCGCCTGAACCTTCTCCTCCAGTGACTCGTTCAGGTCCGCCAATTCGGCGTTCTTGCTTTGCAGCTCGTTCAGCAGCGACTGGCGCTCGCGCTCCAGGCGAAAGCGCGACAGGAAGTTCTGGATGGTCAAGCGCAGGTCGGGTTCATCCCACGGTTTGGGGATGTACTGGTCAAGACCCGCGCGGTTGATGGCGTAGACGACCGCGTCCAGGCCGGCCTGACCGGTCAGCAAGATCTTCACCGTCTTGGGGCTGCGGCGGTGCACCTCTTCCAGCAGCTCGACGCCCTTCATCCCCGGCATGATCTGGTCGGCGATCACGACCGCGATCTGCTCGCCGTCCTGTTGCAGGTCGTCGATCAGCTCCAGCGCCTCGCGGGCGTTCTTGGCCACGGCGATGTCACACTCATTGCCGAAGCGCGCCGACAGCTGCTGCCGTAACGCGGCCAGGATGCCCTCCTCGTCGTCGACGCAGAGGATATGTTCACGCATATGGGGGGGCACGTTTGGATCCTTAGGTCTCGCCTTCGGTCACAGATCGGGGTGAGGGTATCGGCGGCAGCATGTGTCCCTGCGAGGGCGTCGCGCCGACGGCCAGCGGCTCGGTGACGACACCGTACGGCGGGCCCTCCACGGGGAGGACGACCTCGAAGCGCGTGCGCCCCGGCCGGCTGGTCACATGGATGCGCCCGCCATGTTTCTCGATGATGCGGGCGGTGATGCTCAACCCGAGTCCGGTTCCCTCTCCTTTGCTCTTGGTCGTGAAAAACGGTTCGAAGATATGCGCGGTTGCCTCTTCGGAGATCCCTGGTCCGGAATCCTGGATGGCCACCGTCACTTCATCAGCTGTTGCGCTCGTCTCGATGAGCAACTCCCCCGCCTGCCCCATGGACTGCACGGCGTTGTGAATCAAATTCGTCCACACTTGATTCAACTCGCCTACATACGCCGTGATCTGCGGAATTTTCCCGTAAGACCGCTTTACATTAATCCCTATCGCTCCCGACTTCAACTGATGAGCGAGGATCACCAGCGTGTCTTCCAGGCCGGCGTGCACGTCGATGCGTTCCAGCGGCGCCTCGTCCAGGCGCGAGTATCGCTTCAGCGCGCCGACGATGCGCCTTATCGCACCAATGGCCGTGCGGATGGTGCCGGCCGCGCGCGCCAGGAACGCGATCTCGCGTAGGTAGCCGGCCATCGGCGCCAGATCTTTCACGCCGGCGATATCACGCAGCTCGTCGAAGATGCGCTCGCCCATCTCGCCCATCTCGGCCAGCATGGCGGCGGCCACGTCGGCGCCCTGCTGT
>DASRQT010000252.1:0-17897 GCA_035696485.1 Polyangia bacterium
TTCACCACGTCGGCGCCGCTGGTGTACCTGGCGCTGAAGGGGCAGAACGTCCTGCCGGTCTCGCAGAAGTTGATCCTGGACGTGGTCCCGGTCGACCACGTCGTGTCGGGGATGTTGATGGTGGCGGCGCAGGCGTGCGTCGAGCAGCCCAAGCTGGTTCACCAGCTGTCGAGCGGCGATCTGAACCCGCTCTACATCGATCGCGTGACGACCTTGACCGGTCTTTACAAGCGGCGGCGGTTCCAGGACAAGGAGACCGGCAATCGATTCCTGAACGAGCTGGCGGCGCGAATGGAGTTTCGCCCGGTGTCGGAGGAGGCATACGAGGCGCGGTCGATCCCGATGTTCAACCGGGTGGTCAAGCGAACCAGCGCCGCGCTGGCCAGGATCCGACCCGGGTGGGGAGCAGGGCGTTTCACCGAGCTTCTGGATCGGGCCAAGAAGAACGTCGACGAGATGGAGCGGGTGACCGACGAGGCGGCGAAGAACATCGAGCTCTTCCGTCCGTTCATCTTCGAGAACAAGTACGTCTTTCGCGCCGATAACGTCCGCGCGCTGCGCGACCGGTTCTCGGCCGACGATCAGGCGCGCCTGCGCTGGGGGCCCGAACGTCTGGACTGGTACGACTACTGGATGAACGTGCACTTCCCCGGCCTGCAGCGCTGGGTGCTGCCCGAGCTGGACGAGACCTACGCCGCGCGGCCGAAGCAGATCTACAGCTACCACGACCTGCTTGAGCTGTTCGATACCACGACCAAGCTGCACGCGACGCGCACCGCGCTGCGCATCGAACGCGGCAAGCGGGAGGAGATCTACAGCTACGCGGATCTGCAGGAGCTGGCGGGGCGCGTGGGCGTCTTCCTGCTGGGCGAGGGTGTCGCCGCTGCCGATCGCGTGATGCTGTACGCGAAGAACGGGCCCGAGTGGTCGATGGCCTACTTCGGCATTCTCAAGGTGGGGGGGACGGCAGCGCCCCTGGGGCACGAGTCGACGGTGGTGGAGATCGTGAACGTGGCGCGCGCGTCGGGGGCGGTCGGGATCTTGATCGGCGACGATCTGCACGAAAAACGCGCCACGCTGACCCGTGCGCTGCGGGAGGCGGAGCTGCCGACCAAGGTGTGGCCGTTCGCGCAGGCCTTCGAGCTTCTGGATCGGGAGGTCGAGCTCGAGCGCGCCAAGGGGCTGGTGCGCAGGAGCAACCCCGACGCTGTGGCGTCGTTGATCTTCACGTCGGGGACGACCGGGAAGCCGAAGGGGGTCATGCTGACCCACCGCAACTTCACCTTCATGGTCGCCGAGCTGTCCAAGGTGTTCGAGTTCGGCGTCAGCGACGGGATGCTGTCGGTGCTGCCGCTGCACCACACCTTCGAATTTTCGACCGGCCTGCTGGTGCCGCTGGCGCACGGCGCGCAGATCACATACCTGTCGGAGCTGACCGGCGACGCCATCGCCAACACCATGAAGAAGGGGCACGTGACCGCCATCGTCGGCGTGCCGGCGTTGTGGGATCTGATGCGGCGGCGCGTGATGTCGCGGTTCTCGGAGAAGTCGCCGCTTCTCGAGACCGTCATGAAGGGCTTGATGACGGCGAACTACGAGCTGCGGTCTCGGACCAGGCTGGATCTGGGGCTGCTGTTCTTCCTGCCCGTGCACGAGGGGTTCGGTGGGCGCATCCGCTATCTCATCAGCGGGGGATCGGCGCTGCCGTCGGAGGTGCTGAAGACCTTCCACGGCATGGGATTCAACTTCTTCGAAGGTTACGGGCTGACCGAGACGGCACCGGTGTTGACGGTCACGTCGCCCAAGAGCAAGCCGCTGCTTGGATCGGTGGGGAAACCGCTGTCCGGGCTGGAGCTGAAGATCGACAGTCCGGACGGCAGCGGGGTCGGCGAGGTGATCGCGCGCGGCCGCAACGTGATGGCCGGCTACTGGGAGGACAGCGAGGCCACGGACGCGGCGATTCGCGACGGCTGGTTTCACACCGGGGATCTGGGGCGTCTGGACGAGGACGGGAACCTGTACCTGGTCGGACGGTCGAAGGAGATCATCGTCGATTCCAACGGCAAGAACGTCTATCCGGACGAGATCGAGGATCTGTATCGGGAGTCGCCGTACATCAAGGAGCTGTCGGTGGTGGGACTGCCGGATGGCGCGGCCGAGCACGTCGCCTGCGCGGTGGCCCCGAACTACGAGACCGACACGGCGCTGAGCCCGGCGGAGGTGCGCGCGCGCATCGACGCGCACTTTCGCAGAGTCTCGGCCGATCTGCCGTTCTGGAAGCGGGTCAAGACCATTCAGATCTGGGAGGGGGAGCTGCCGCACACCTCAACCCGCAAGGTCAAACGGCGCGAGGTGGTGGCCGAGCTGCAGCGTCTGCTGGGGCAGTCGGACGGCGCGGGCGCCGACATCGCGGCCGATCCGGCGCGCGAGGCGGCCAGCGCGGGTTGGCTGCTGGACATCATCGCGACGGTGTCGGGGCGGCCGCGTGGCGAGCTGTCGTTCACGGCGCGGTTCGACCAGCTGGGCTTTGACAGCTTGATGTACGCCGAGCTGGGCAGCGCGCTGGAGGCGGCGGGCATGCCCGTCCCCGAGGGCGCGGACGTCACCGCGGTGGCCGACGTGGCCCAGCTTCATGTCTTGCTGACGCGCGGGCGCATCGGCGCGGGGCTGGGCCGGGGCGGCCGCAAGAGCGCGGGCAGCGGCAGCGGTGACGACGAGATCCACGTGCCGTCCGCGGTCGCGCGCGCGGGCAAGAAGGGGCTGGCGCTGGCGCAGAAGCTGTTCTACCGGCGCGTCTTGCACACGGACGTGGTCGGCGCGAATCACATCCCCAACCACACCAACTTCATCGTGGCGGCGAACCATTCGTCGCACCTCGACATGGGCCTCATCAAGGTGGCGCTGGGCGAGATGGGGCGTGACATCACGTCGCTGGCGGCGGCCGACTACTTCTTTCGTAACAAGTATCGCCGCGCCTATTTCTCCAACTTTACCAACCTGGTCGCGATGGAACGCAGCGGCTCCATCCGGCGATCGATGGACACAGCCGAGGAGGTGTTGCGGCGCGGGCGCAGCATGGTCGTGTTCCCCGAGGGGACGCGGTCGGTGACGGGCGCCATGGCCGATTTCCTCCCCAGCCTGGGCTATCTCGCGCTGCGGGCCGAGGTGGGCCTTCTGCCCGCGTACGTCTCGGGCACCTACGAATCGCTGCCCAAGGGGGCGGCGCTCCCCAAGGGTCGCAAGGTCGGCGTGGCCTTCGGTCCCTTCCTGTCGATCGAGCTGCTCAAGGAGCTGACCGACGGGCTGGCGGCACAGGAGGCCTGGCGTCTGGTCGCGGCGTTCACGCAGCGAATCGTGGAAAACCTGCGCAACGGCGTGGCGAACGCGGTCGACATCGCGGCGGCGCGCGCGGCGTGGAAGGGGCAGCGGCTCGGGCCCTTGCACGAGCCGAGCAAGGTCGGGCGCCGCCGCTCGTTGAGGTCGGTGCCGTGACCGCAGCCGGCGGCAAGATCCTGATCACCGGGGCGACCGGATTTCTGGGCGGTCATTTGGTCCGGCAGCTTTGTCGTACGGGTGCGCCGGGCCAGATACGCGCGCTGGTGCAGTCGGCGCCGCCGGTCTGGCTGACCGAGCTGGGGGTGGAGATCGTGAAGGGTTCGGTTACCGCGCCGGCGGAGGTCGCGCCGGCGATGGAGGGTGTCGACCGCATCTATCACCTGGCGGGTTTCGTCTCGCACAATCCCGCCGACGGCCATCGCATGTATGCCGTTCACGTCGACGGCACCCGCATCGTGTGCGAGGCGGCGGTTCGTGCCAAGGCGCGGCGGGTGGTCATGTCATCGACCAGCGGCACGGTCGCCGTCTCGCGCCGCGACGACGAGATGCCCGACGAGACGTCGCCGCCGCCGATGGAGATCGTGGCGCGCTGGCCGTATTACGCCAGCAAGGTCTATCAGGAGGAGGCGGCGCGCCGGGCCTGCGGCGACAAGGTCGAACTGGTGATGCTCAATCCCAGCTTGCTGCTGGGCCCGGGGGACGATCGTTTGAGCTCGACGCGGCCGGTGCTGCAGTTTCTGGCCCGCGATATCGCGCTCATCCCGACGGGGGGATTCAACTTCGTCGACGCGCGCGACGCGGCGGCGCTGTTCCCGGTCGCGATGGAGCGCGGCGCTCCCGGCGAACGGTATCTGGTCGGCGGTCACAACCTCACCTTCGCCGAGTTTCTCGGCCGCCTGGAACGCCTGAGCAAGGTGCCGGGACCGAAGCTGAAGGTGCCCGGGAAACTTCCGCTGCTGGCGACGCGCGCGCAGGCCGCCCTGTTCCGTCACTGGGGCCGCAAGCCGCCGATGGAGCCCCAGAGCGTCGAGATGGCCGAATATTTCTGGTACTTCCCGTCAAACAAGGCCGCCCGCGAGCTGGGCTTCATCCCGCGCGAGGCGACCGAGACCCTGTTCGACACGGTTACCTACGTCCGCAAGCACTTCCTGGGCAACACCGCGCTAAAGGCGGCGACAGCAGCGGGCTAGCTCCCCTACGGATACCAGGGCAGCTTGTAGTTGCGCCACACCCACTTGTACGCCTCGATCGATTCGTTGATCGACGCCAGCGGCGGGGTGTGGTTGTCGACGCCGGTGCGGAAGCGATAGTGGTAGCCCTTGGCTTTCAGGGCGTCGGCTGCCTGGGTGTTGGCGGTCAGCCAGGACGGATTTCCCGTCAGGTCATTGGTGCCGCTGAGCAGGGTGGTCCGGATCGGTTTGGGCGCGCCGGCCAGCTGCGTGATCGCCGCCGGGAACCTGCCACCGGTGTTGCTGAAGCTGGCGCTGGACGTAACCGACTTGCGGAACTTGTCGGGACGGTACCAGGTGATCATGAACGCGCAGATGCCACCCGAGCTGTGGCCGGCCAGCGCCCAGCCCTCGGGATCGTCGACGATGTCGTACTTGTTGAGGATGACGTCGGGCAAGAACTCGTTCAGCAGGAATCTCGAGTGCGCGTCACTGGGGGTGTCGTACTGCTGGCCGCGCAGCCCATCGTCGGGCTGGGTCCGGCGGTGGAAGATGCCGCTCGGTGTTCCGGGATCGATGTAGACGCTGATGGTGACCGGCATGTCGCCGGTGTGAATCAGGTTCTCGATCAGGAACGGCGCGTTCCAGTGGTAATCCTCGGCCGCGTTCGGCGTGTTCGGGCCGCCGTAGTGCTGTCCGTCGAAGAAGACCATCAGCGCGGCCGGCTTCCCCTTCTGGTACTGGGCGGGGACGTGGATGGCGTACTGGAACTTCATCCCCGGGTAGATCGCCTTGCTGGCGTATATCGTCCACGGCGACATCATGCCGGCCGGTGCGCCGCCGACGCGGCCCATGGTCTCGGGCGGCGCGGGGTAGGGGGGGGGCTGCGGGATCGTGCCGTCACCCATCGTGCCGGGATCGCCCTGGATGCCCTTCGTGCCGGCAGGGGCGGTCTCGCCGCCGGCGGGCATGTCCTTGGGACCGCCGTCGGCCACCACGTTTCCACCGCTGCCGCCATCAGTGTCGGACGCTCCGCCGCTGCCGCTGGCGCCGCCGGTACCGGTGCTGGCGCCACCGCTGCCGCCGGACGCGCCGCCGCTGCCGCTCGAGGTTCCTCCCGAGCCGCTACCCCCGGTTCCCACCGCTCCGCCGCTACCACCGCCGTTGCCACCGTTCGCTTGCGGCGTGGCCGACGCGCCACAGCCGATGGTCAGCGTCAGCAACGACGTCAGCGCCAGATATCGCCCCAGAAACGGCGTCATGTCTTTCATATGAACCTCGTTCGCGACGGGGAGTGGCGGTGCAAGACCGGTGGCAGCGCCCAGCGGCTGCCAGCCAGGGTTAAACCACATCAGAACACACGGCCGCTGCCGCAGGCAAGACGACATCAATCTAATCTGAAACCCTCTTAATGGTTCCAGACCTCCCGCGATGGAACTCCGGCGGCAAAGCCGCCTGCGTTCCTACGCGATAGGCCGTAAAACCGCGCCGTTTTGTACATAAACCGCCTAGAAACGAACCCGAAGTGCTCGCGGCAACACCTCGAAGACCGCTGGCAGCCGCCCCGGGGTTTCACCGTCCAGCTCCAGCGGAACGTTGGCCGATTCCTCGACAGGCGCGGCCTCCAGACGGCGGACGCTTTGATTGCTGACCTCGCGGAGGCTGAGGTGGGTTCCGTCATAGAGCCGGCCGAACTTGAACAGAACCTCGGCGCGCCCGAAGTCGCCGACCGTGATGAGATCCAGCGTACCGCTGTCCAGCTTGGCCTCCGGGCAGATCTTCATGCCGCCGCCGAAGAAGCAACCGTTACCGACGGCGGCGAGTAGCACGCGGCGGCGCTGGCGTTCGCCGCCGTCCGCCGTCAGCCAGACGTCGGTGTTTTCGTATGACGCCAGCACGCGCACCAGCGCGCCCACGAACGCGGCCTTGGCGCCGAACCGTTTGGACGAGGCGTTGGCGCGGCTGGCGACCGCGCTCGAGAAACCAAAAGACGCGACGTTCACGAAATGACGTGTCTCGGGGCTGCCGTCGTGGCCGATGAAGCTGACAAGCCCCGCGTCGATGGTGTGCGCGGGTTGATCGCGAACGCGTCGGGCAGCGTCGGCCAGGTCGGACGGAAGCTGCAGCACACGCCGGAAGTCTCCGCCGGTGCCGCGCGGGATGATGCCGAGCTCGGTCGTGGTCCCCGCGCCCGCGTCCAGGATGCCGTTGGCCACCTCGGAGATCGTTCCGTCGCCGCCCAGCGCCACGATCAGACCGCGTCCTGCCGAAGCGGCGTCGCGCGCCAGCGTGATGGCGTGGCCGGAGGATTCGGTGAAGACGCTGTCGAACGGACCCATGCCGTCGGTCAGCGGTCCCACCAGCTTTGCCCATCGCGCCTCGCTGAGACCGCCGCCGGAGCGCGGGTTCACGATCACAAGCGGCCGCCGGGGATCCACGCGCGACCTTCTTAGCAGGAAAGCGCTGCGCCCGAAACCGCACTATGCTGACCCGATGCTCGCGGGCGTCCTCCTTGGCCTTGGAGCCAGCGTCTCGTGGGCGCTGGCCAACGTCGCCGTCGCGCGCAGCGCCAAGCAGGCTGGCGTCTTTAGCGCCCTGCTGTGGTCGCAGTTGGTTGGCGTGGCGCTGCTGGCGGAGTTCGCCCTGTACTACGACTACCGCCCGTCGCCGATGACCGCGACGATCGTCGCCTGGACGGTGGGGGCAGGGTTTGCATCCTTGCTGGCGTACGTTTGTCTGTTCTACGCGTTTCAGCACGGCCGCCTGTCGATCGCGGTGCCGATCATGTCCAGCTGGGCGGTCATCTCGGCGGGGATCTCCGTCGCGGTGCTTGGCGAACGCGTTCGCGCGGGGCAGCTCGTGGGTGCGGCGCTGGTCGTGCTGGGGGTCTTGCTGGTGTCGCACCACGCGCGCGGCGCGGCCAAGGAGGACGAAGGTGGTCGGTCGGATCGGCCGCGCTGGCTGCTGGCGTCGGTCGGCGCCGCCATCGGATTCGGGGTGTTGATTCCGGCCATCGGACAGATCGCGTCCGCCACCGGCCGGCTGGGTTCCGTGTGCGTCGTGTACGTCACGGAGATCGCGCTGGGGCTGCCGCTGGCTCTGATGTTCCGCGTGCGCCTCGGCCCGCCGCCCGCCAGCGCGTGGCCGGCCGTCTTCCTGGCCGGGCTGTTCGAGACGGCGGGCTTCGCCTGCATCGCCCTGGCCGTCGGCCGCGCGCCGCTGGCGCTGGTGTCGCCCCTGTCCAGCTTGGCCTCCGCGCTGACGGTGCTGTACGCCTGGCTTGTCCTTGGCGATCGCCCGCCGCTGATCGTCGCGATGGGGGCCGCTCTGGCCTGCGCCGGCATCGTCATCGTGGCGATTTGACCGTCTACATGCCGGCGTGGCGCTGGAAGATTTCCCAGGCGACGGTCGGGACGGCGACGTTGGCGGCGGCGGCGGGGCCGTAGAGGACGTGGCCGCCGACAACCGAACACATGGTGACCTCGACGCCGCCCGCGCACTGCGAGTAGGTCTGGCAGACGCCGCGGGACGTGGTCGGTGTGCCGGTGCATTGATCCAGCGTGCGCCACTGCTCATGGTCGGCCATGGCGCTCGGCCACAGGTGCGCGCCGGGCATCCCGCCGCTATACGGGACCGTGGCGTCCATGGTGCCGCGGAAGGCGACCACGTTCACCGGCCGCGACGGCTTGCACGGCGCTGTCACCGACGCGCCCGACACCGGTGCGATGCCGGCGAACAGATCGCCGGCATCGCAGGCCAGCCGGTACGACATCAGCCCGCCGTTTGACAGCCCCACCGCGTAGATGCGCTTGAGATCGATGCAGCCATCTTGATTGGTCTTGGCCATCACCGCCCGGATGAATCCGACGTCGTCGGCCGTCGACGTCGCCGAGGCTGGCGCCCCCGCCGGCGCGCAGCAGGTGCCGGCGTTCCACGAGCCGCCCTGGCCGTGGGGGAAGATGGTGATGAACCCGACCTGATCGGACTTCTGCAACCAGCCCGACCCATTGATCTCCTGGGCGGGAACGTTGACCGCGCCGTGCATGTCGACGACCACGGCGACACGCGTCTTGCCCGTGTAGCTGGCGGGCACGTGCAGCACGTAGTCGCGGTTGTTTCCTCCGAAGGGGATCATGAGGTTGCTGTTTCCCGGACGCAGGCTGTTCGTCGTGCAGGGGCCCTGATCGGCGTCGCTACCGGCCGCGGGCGCGTCGGCCAACGCGTCGCCGGCCGCGCCGACTTCCAGCGGGCCGGCCGTCTCGGAGGTGGCCGCGTCGGCCACCGCGCCGCCGCTGCCTGAACCGCCCGTGTCGGTGGTTGATCCGCCGCTGCCCGTTGATCCGCCGCTGCCCGTTGATCCGCCGCTGCCCGCGCCCCCGGTCCCGCTGCCCGGTCCGCCCCCGCTGCCGCCGCCCGATCCGCTCTCGCCCCCCGCACACCCGAGGAGGACGCTCAGGGCCGCTATCGTGAAGATTCTGCAAGAACGTGGTGCTGTTTGCATGACCGTCTCCTGTCCATGAGGTAGGCGCGCAACCGACAACGCCGGCTGCATCAGGGGAGGCGCTTCATCGCCCACAACAGCCCCGGCAGCACGTGATCGTCCAGCAGCCGCGAGCCGGGGACGGCGGGATCCATCGGCATGGTCCAGGCGGCATCGGCGTGGCCGAGGCTGCTGTGGAAGACCCGACCGGCGCCCTCCTCCCTTACGAACGAAACCGGGCGGACCGTGCCGGGAAAGGCTCCCGCGATGCACGTCAGCAGGACCTGGTTGTCCATGCGGAAATCGCTGAACGCGTAGATCTCGTCGACGGTCTTGAAGGTGGGCGCCAGCGCCGCCACGCTGGGGTGGGTGCCCGCCCCGACCTTGTTGCAACTGGCGGGCGCAAAGTCGCCGGGATGGCCGGCGAACGTTCCGCCCAGCAGGTCGTGAAAGGGAACCGACTTTGGATGGCCGGTCTGCGGGCCGCTGACCGCGCCGCCATAGCTGTCGGACACGCACTCGATGGCCACCAGGGCGCCGCCGCTCCGAACGTATTCGACCAGGTTCTGGATCTCGTCGGTGGCGGGATAGCCGAACGGCTCAGCGTCGTTGGCCAGCAGGATCACGGCGCCGTACGGGGCCAGCGCGGCCGCGGTGAACCGCGAGCGATCAACCACGTTGGTCTGGTTGGTGATGCCGACCGCTTCCACGGTCAACCCGGCCGCGGTTGCCGCGCGGGTGATGGCGGCGGCCGATGCCGGGATCGAGGCGTGGCGATAACCGCCCACGGTGACGCCGTAGATCAGGACCTTGTTGCTGCCTCCGGCATCGGCCGGCGTGCCGCCCGCATCGACGGGCGCCCCGCCCGTTCCCGGACCGGCGCCGCCGGTGCCTGGACCGGCGCCGCCCGACCCCGACCCGCCGCCCCCATCGGCCGCCGGCACGCCGGTCCCGCCCGACCCCGCCGGCCACGCCACGTCGGCGGCACCGCTATCAGCGGATCGCCCGTTCGTGGAAACCATCGGCGAGCTCGAACAGCCGATCGCCATCAAGAGAACGACGCCCATCGCCAAGAATTGGCGGACGTATCGAGGGACGTATCGGCGGACGTCGAGACCAGCCCCGTGACACAAGGGCTATGCCTCGATGGCGGTGCAGCTGTCCTTGACGAGGCTTTGTCCGCTGCCGAACTCGGTCAGCGGCAAGCCCACCGACCGCAGCGCCGACAGCAGCACCAGGTTGGTGTTCTCGTTCGTCGTCGACCGGTAGTGAACGCCCGGGTACTTCAAGAAACCGCCCGCCTTGCCGGCGATGACCAGCGGGTAGTCGCTCAGATCGTGGGCGCGGCCGTCGGCGACGTCGCTGCTGCCGTAGATGAAGCAGTTGTCGAGAATGTTGCCGGCGCCCTCGGGGATCCCCTTCAGCGTCTGCACCAGGATCGAGAACGTCTTCATGATGAACGTGGTGACGGCATGGACCCCCGGCTGGGCGCCGCCCTCGTCGTGGGTCAGCCCGTGGTGGCCGGCGTTGACCATGACCTGCGGGAAAACGGTGAAGCCGGTGCCGGGCGAGAACAGCATCGAGAAGACGCGCGTCTGGTCGCAGGCCAGGGCGACGGCCATGAGATCGCTGAACGCCTTGGTGCGCTCTTCCAGCGGTTCCCGGCCGCCCATCTCGGGGTAGGAGGCGTTGGGCATTGCCGGCGCCTTGCACGCCGCCGGCAAGGTGGTGTCGTTCTCCAGCCGCTTCTCGATGCCGCGGATGTTTTCGAGGTGCTGGTCCAGGCGCATCTTGTCGCGCGTGCCGGCGCGGCCCTTGACGGCGTTGATGTCCACCAGGACGGCGTCGAGGATGCTGCGGCGGAGCGCCTTGGTGACGTCGACGATCGGCATCCCGTTTCCCGCCGGCGGCGTGAAGCCCGCGCCGAAGACGCGCTCGAACAACTTGGCCGGCAGGTACTCCGAGGGGTTGGGGTTGTCCGGCCCGTTGTGCGACAGGTACTGCAGCGACGTCCCCTCGCGGGTGTTGACCTTGGTCGAAAGGCCCACCTCCAGCGATTTGAACTTGGTCGTCTTGCCGATCACCGCCGCGGCGACCTGGTCGACGCTGGGGGTGCTGAAGGTCGATCGGAAGGGGGCGCCGCTGGCTGCCTGCTTGGTCAGTGGATTGCCGGACAGGATGCCCACCGCGCCGGTGTGGTGGCCCTGGCTGGGCGGGATCATCACCTTCATGCCGGAGACCACCGTGATGTAATCCTTGACCGGCATCAGCGGTTCCAACTCCGGGCTGATCGCCCAGTTGGCGCCGGTGGTGGTCGGATTCCAGCGGTCCTTCTTTATGCCATTGCCCCAGAAGAAGATGCCCAGCCGGCGCGGCAGCGCCGTTCCGTCGGCATGGGCGGTCCCATTGGCGTTGAACATCGCCTCCAGCGGCGGCAAGCCGACCGAGACCGCAGCCCCGCCCACGACACCGCGAAGGACGTTACGTCGACTGATTTTGAACGCTTCCATATCGTCTCCCTGGTTGGTGTGGTGGGTTATTGCGCCTTGGCCGCCAGGACGAAGCCCGGGCTCTTGACGACGCCCTCCAGGAGAGCGCGGAACTGGTAGCCGTTGTCCTGGAATCCCTTGGCCAGCGAGGCCAGCGCCGGATCTTCGCCGGCGCCTTCCAGGTGCCCGGTCGCGTACCGGTAAAGGTGCTTGGCGATGCAGGCCGCCGAATCCTGGTGGTTCTTGAGGGCGGCCGCGAGATCGCGTGGGCCGGCGAACGCGACACCGTCCAGATCGCCGCGGGCGTCGATGGGCTTGCCCGCCTCCGTGGTGCGGAAGGCGCCGATGCCGTCGAAATTCTCGAGGCCTAGGCCCAGCGGATCCATCGCCGCGTGACAGCTGTTGCACGCCGGATCCGTCCGGTGCTGGGTCAGCTTCTCGCGCGTCGTCAGCCCGGTTTGCTCGTCGGGGAACTTCGGCACGTTGGGCGGCGGCGCCGGGACCGGCTGGCAAAGCATCATCTCGCGGATGAACTTGCCGCGCAGGGTGGGCGAGCTGCGGTTAGGCTGCGAGTTGCCGGCGAGGAAGCTGGCCTGACCGAGAATGCCGAAGCGCAAGCTGCTCGCCGGCAAGGTCACCGCGACCGGGTCGGTCCCGGTCACGCCGCTCATCCCGTACAACTTGGCCAGCTCGGCGTTCACGAACGTCGACGGCGAGTCGAACATCTGCCGGAAGTCACCGCCGCGCACGAAAGCGATGTCGGTGAGGAACTTCAGCGTCTCGGCGCGCATCGCCGGCCCCAGCGTGTCCGTGCGCGACGGAAAGACCGAGGCCAGCTGCGTTAGTTCTTCGAGCTCGTTCAGGCGGTAGAGCTCGGTGAAGAAGGTCTGCAAGCCGGTGGGGGCGCGCGACGACGACAACAACCGCTGCGCGTGTGTGGTGAGGCCGTTACCGGTGGTGAGCTGACGCGCGTCGGCAGCGTCCAGCAGCTGGTCGTCGGGCGTGGTGTTCCAGATGAGATACGAAAGGCGCGTGCCGAGCTCGTAGTCGTTGAACACCACCTGCTTGCCGTCGCGGGGATCGGGCAAACCGAATTCGTTGCGGTAGAGGAAGTACGGCGACATGAGCAAGCCGGCCAGGCCGTATTCGAGACCGCCGGTGAAGCTCTTCAGCACCGTCTGAGCGTTCTTGGCCACGCCGGCGTAGCGGGTCACTTCCTCATCGGTCATCGGGCGGCGCCATGCCTTGCGACCGACGGTGCGCAGGAATGTCTGCGTGCAGTTGTCGTCGGTGACGGCGGTGGCGGGCGCGCAGCCGAGGTACTTTGCGCGCACGCTGGCGTCCGCCAGCGCCCGCCTGGCGGTGTCCCGCGCGGCCGCTTCAAACTGCTCGGTGATGGTCGACGACAGGCCGACCCGCGCGGCGCCGATCGAGGCGAACCCGCTGAGCGTCGTGTCCGGTTCGAAATCGGTGGTGGGCGCCATCCCGGCCCCGAACAGATCGTTCACGCTGTTCCGGTACTGCGGGATGGTCAGGCGGCGCAGCCCCGCCTCCTCCGGGCTGTAACCCGCGGGCGGCGGGTTCACGTTCGGCGGCAGCGTGGGCTGGTTGGGATTCCCGCGGTCGCCGATCGCGCCGGTGGTGCATCCGACCGCCCCGATGCCGAGAGCAATCGCCGCGAGGAATTTCGCCGTTCTGCCTAAAACCGAACGTTCGATCATGGGAACACCTCCACCTGCTTGGATATCCGGAACGATTCGGACGACAGATCTGGAGTGGCTGCTGCGCGCAGCCCGGCCATCTGATTATGTCGCGTGGTGATCAGACGAAATTCCAGTTTCCGCCAGGCAGTCGGGTGAGTAGTAAGTACAAGACGGCTTGCCACCAGCTGCGTCGCATCAAAATATCTTGATATTTGCGGCTATATGACCCGCCTGGTCGGCCGCTCGGCGACCGTCATTAATCGCTGGTGGTGCGAATGACCCTGAAGAAGCGGCGCACACTCTGGGTCCTGGTCTGCCCCCTGCTGGTCATGGCCGGCCAGCGTTCCGCGGGAGCCACCGTGGTCTGGCGGTCGACATTCGAAGCCGGAGACACCAAGGAATGGAACGGCGGCCTCAATACCACCAAGGGGGCCCGCAGCAACATCGACGTGGTGATGGACCCGGTCCAGGAGGGAAAGTCGTCCTGTCGGATCGTCATCCATCCCGATGACACCTTTCAGCCGTACAACCAGAGCCGGGTCGAGCTGCACCACAGCAGCACACTGACCGCGGAAGGCAAAGACACCTATCTGTCGGGCTATTACCGCATGGCCATGGACGCCCAGGTGCGCAACGAGATCGGCTACTGGGAATCCAACGGCAGCTCGCAGAACGTGATGGACTTCTGGATCGAGCCAAAGGCCGGCGGAGGTACCACCCTCGCGTTCGGCACCGGGTTTCTGGGCGCCAAGCGCGTGTGGAGCACCGATTTCACCTTGAACACCTGGCACCAGCTGGCCATCCACGTGCACTGGTCGGTCAACGCCACGATGGGCTCGGTCGACGTCTGGTACGACGGCGCCCAGGTCGTGAAGGACGAGAAGGCCAAGACCAAGGCCGACGCCAACACGCTCTTTTACCAGACCGGCTTTCACCGTCGTTCGCCGCAACCGTTCACGGAGACGATCTTTCTCGACAACTTCCTCGAGGCCGACACCCTGGACGAAGTGCTGGGCATGCCCGCGCCGGGTGGCGCCGATGGCGGCGTCCCGCCCAGCGATGCCGGCGGCAGCGGTGACGCGCCGGTGAGCGGCAGCGACGGCGGCAGCGACAGCGGCGGCGGCGCGGGTGGCGGCGGCGCGGGCGGGGCGCCCGGCTCGGGAGGGATCACCGGCTCGGGCAGCGGCGGCATCAGCGGCACCGGCGGTGGCGCGCCGGGAGGGGCTGGCGGGGCCGGCGCCGGCACCCTAACGGGAGCCTCGTCGGGCGGCTGTGCTCTGGCCGGTCGGTGCAACCCCGCTTCGCTGATGCCAGCGGGCGTGCTGCTGGCCGCATGCCTGCTGCGATCGCGCCGGAGCGCCCGCCGGCGTCAGGCGCGCTGACGGCGCCGGAGGCGAGGTTAGGCCACATGACCAGGACGCCTGCACCGGATTCGAAGCGTTCTCTCATCCTGGTGGCAGCGCTGCTGTTCGGTTGCAGCCAGAGGTTGCAAAACGGCGGCGCCGGCACGGGCGGGGGCGCGAGCGGCGGGTCGGCCAGCGGCGGCAGTCCGGGCACAGGCGGCGCTGGTGGCAGCGGCGGCGGCACGCCGAACGGCTCGGGCGGCCAGATCGTGGACGCCGCGGAAGCCGACACGCTTCCGCGCGCCGACGCGAACGGCGCCGACGCGCCCAACGCCGACGCGCCCAGCGATCGGCCGGCCGCCACGGGCCTTCCCATGGGTGTGCACAGCGCGCGCTCTCTCGGGACCAAGCCGGGAGCGCCCCGCGGCTATTGGGAGTACCTGCCACGCGGCTACGGCGACGGCACCAAACGCCCGTTGCTGGTCTCCTGGCACGGCAGTGGCGAGGAAGGGAACGGCAGCGCCGCCGACCTGGCGAGAATCCTCGCTCACGGTCCGCCGAAATTGATCGCCGCCGGACAGTGGCCCGCCGACCGCCCGTTCATCGTTCTGTCGCCGCAGCACAACCTGCCGGACTGCTTCAAAGTCGGCGACGCGTACCGAGATTTTCTGACCTACGCCGTTGGCGCCTACGACGTCGATACGACGCGCGTCTACCAGACCGGCCTCAGCTGCGGCGCGGTCGGGACCACCGACTTTCTGGCCCGACACGACTCGTCGCCGCTGGCGGCTGTCGTCTTGATTTCGGGCGACGTCACGGCGATGTGGGCCGCCCGCGGTTGCGGCCTGGTGGGCGATCTGGCGCTCTGGGCGTTCCACGGCAGCGCCGACACGATTGCGAACCCCGCCGGAGATGCCACCAACATGCCGAAGTTCATCACTTGCCCGCAGCCGCGGAAAGACGTGCGCTACACCGTCTATCCCGGCGTCGACCACGACGCCTGGACGCGCACCTATGATCTGTCGGCGGGGAACGACATCTACGCCTGGTTGCTCATGCAGAGGCGTCCGTGACGCTGCGTGCCCGACGGGCGTGGCGAAAGGAAGGAAACCCGATGCTCCGAACCATGTCGCCCCGTGTCCTCATTCCGCTCCTGGTTTTCGCCGCCGCGCCCGTTGGCCGCGCAGCCGGTCCGCAAGGCGCCCCGGTCGAGGTCCGGGTCGGCACGAACTTCCTCATCAGTGATGCCGCCCTCTTCATTGCCCAGCACAAGGGCTACTTCAAAGAACAGGGCATCGAGCTCAAGCTGATCAGCTTCGACGCCGGACCGAAGATGGTGGCGCCCCTCGGCGCTGGCCAGCTGGAGGTGGCCGCCGGTGCCACCTCGGCCGGCCTGTTCAACGCCATCGCCCGCGGCATCGACATCAAGATCGTCGCCGACAAGGGCTCGTCGATCCCCGGCGCCAGCTATATGCCGATCATCGTCCGCAAGGATCTGGTGACGAGCGGCAAGGTGAAGAGCGGGAAGGATCTCAAGGGACTCAAGGTTGCCGAGGCCGGTCAGGGCGGATCGCCGGCCTCCACGCTCAACGAGACGCTGGCGAAAGCGGGCCTCGCTTACCCCGACGTCACCCACGTCCCGAACATGGCCTATCCGCAGCACCTCGCCGCGCTGGCCAACGGCGCGGTCGACGCCAGCGTCACCACGGAGCCGACGCTGACCAAGGCGCTGGAGGAAGGCGTGGCCGTTCGCCTCCCCGGCGGCGACGCCTACCCGAACCAGCAGATATCGGTGTTGCTCTACGGAGGTGAGTTCATCAAGAAGCAACCCGACGTCGCGCGCCGGTTCATGGTCGCCTATCTCAAGGGCGCGCGCGATTACAACGACGCCATCAAGGACGGGCACCTCCTCGGGCGCAACGCCGACGAGGCGGTGTCAATCCTGGCCAGCTCCACGCACGTGAAGGACGCCGCGCTCATCCGCAAGGTGACGGCCAGCGGCTGCAACCCCAACGGTCGTGTCAACCGAGCCAGCCTGCAGAAGGACCTGGCGTTCTTCAAGGCGGCGGGCTTCATCGAGGGCACGGTGACCGTCGACCAGGCGGTCGACGATAGCTTCGCCGACGCCGCGGTCAAGGTCCTGGGTCCGTACAAGCCGCGCCGCTAGATCCTGCGCCGTGCTCGCCAATCGCAGCCAGGAGCCTCACATCAGCATCCGGGGCGTTGGCAAGACGTTCACCGCCGGCAACGCGCTGGTGGCGGCGCTGGAAGACATCTCCGTCGACGTCGCCGCCGGCGAGATATTCATGATCGTCGGCCCCTCGGGATGCGGCAAGACGACGCTCTTGCGGATCGCGGCGGGCCTCGAGGCCGCCACCCGCGGCGACGTCCAGATCCGGCACAGCGATCGGGCGCGGCCGCAGAACGCCATGGTCTTCCAGGGCGATTCGCTGTTCCCCTGGATGACGGTGTTCGACAACGCCGCCTACGGCCTGCGCATGCGCCGCGCGCCGCCGGCGCGGATCGCGGAGGTGGTCGGTCATCTCCTCGATCGCATCGGGCTCTCCCGCTTTCGCGACGCCTATCCGCACCAGCTCTCAGGCGGGATGAAGCAGAGGGTCTCCATCGCGCGCGCCTTCGCCACCGATCCGGAGGTGCTGCTGATGGACGAGCCGTTCTCGGCCCTGGACGAGCAGAACCGCACCATCCTGCACGAGGAGCTGCTGCGCATCCTGGACGAGACGCCGAAGACGGTCATGTTCATCACCCACAGTGTCGACGAGGCGGTGACGCTGGGCGATCGAATCATGGTGATGACCGCAAACCCGGGCCGCGCCAAGACGATCATCGACGTGCCGTTGCCCCGGCCGCGCAACGTCCTGCAGCTGCGCGCCCAGCCGGCCTACGGCGCGCTGGTCTACCAGATATGGGGCCACCTCGAGCAAGAGGTGCACGCCGCCCGCGCGCGCGAGCTGGGCGAGGCCGAGTGAGCCATGAACGCGGCCACGCGCGATCGCGTGATCAGCGTGATGTCGCCCGTGCTGCTGGTCGTCACCTGGGAGCTCATGGTGCGCACGCGCGTTCTCGATCCGCGCTTTTTCCCGGCGCCCACCGCAATCGCCCTGCAAGCGGGCAAGCTGGTGCGCTCCGGCGAGCTAGGCGCCCACACCGCCGCCAGCCTCTCGCGGCTGGGGCTGGGCGTGCTGTTGGGCGGCGTGCCCGCGCTGCTGCTGGGGATCGCCATGGGCCTCTACCGGCCGGTGCGCGCCGCGCTGGAACCCCTGGTCGCGGCGACCTACCCGATTCCCAAGAGCGCCATCCTGCCCCTCATCCTTCTGGTGTTCGGCCTCGGCGAGGCGTCGAAGATCGTGATGGTG
>DASRQT010000253.1:0-3373 GCA_035696485.1 Polyangia bacterium
GGGCTGTTCGGCGTCGCGCACGGCGTGTTCTTCCCCGCGCACATGGCGCTGATCGTGTCGACCGCCAACCCGACGGAGCGCGGCCGCATCCTGACCTTCGCCAACGGTGGCTTCATCGCCGGGACGGCGGCGGTGTTGCCGCTGGGGGCGCTGGCCGAAAAGATCGGCTATTCGGGCATCTATACCGCCGCCGGGTTGGCAACTCTGATTGCGGTCGGTATCCTGATTCGCTGGCCGCCGGGCGGGCGCACACCATGAGCAAGATCGGACTTCTGGCACTGCTGCTGGCGCTGATCGCGCTCGGCGGCGGCGTGTTCGGGTATCAGCTGATTCGCCATCAACAGCAGGAGATCGCGCAGCTGCGCAGCGAGGTGGCCGAGTTTTCGCCGCGCTTTGACAAGTTCAAGATCGCGGTGCGCGACATGGGCCGCGAGCTGACCTCGCTGGTGATGGACGAGATCGAGCTGACCAAGCCCGGGTGGCAGTCGATCGGCAAAGGGTTTTACGTGATCGACGCCGCCGCCACGCCCGATGCCAAGGGCATCACCTTGCGTGGCAAGGTCATCAACACCACCGGCGTGGCGCACGAGGGCCTGGTGTTCCGCGCGCGCGTCGGCAGCGACGCGGCCACGTTCAAGCTCGAGAAGGCGGCCCCCGGAGTCGCGCTCCCCTTCGAAGTCGTGATTCCGGTCGCGGCGCCGCAACAACCGGGAGCCGGCAAGGGCTTCCTGACCCTCGAGAGCTCGACGATCTCGTTCGCCAGCTCGACGGGAAAAGCGTCCGCTCCTCGCGAGCCCGTCGACCCCGACAAGCTGCTCCGCTAGCGGGCGGATCCTCCTACACCAGCGCACCGGGCAAGGCCGGGTCATAAACCCGACGCGGCGGCGCCGATAGGCATTTCCTGCCCGGCAGGAAAGCCCGGGTAGGCAATTCCACGCCGGCAAGCTCCGGGAACAATGGCCGAATTTCCGCGCCAAAGCGCTGGCGCGGGCATTGGTCTGGGCCTTGCTAAGTACGCCTCCCGAGTCACAAGCCCGCCACAACAACACCCGCGAACTAGGGAGAAACGGAAACCGCCATGGCAATGTCGATCAAGACCAACATCAGTTCTTTGGAAGCGCAGAGAAATCTGTCCGGCACCGAGATGGAGCTCAACAGCTCCCTCTCCAAGTTGTCTTCCGGCTATCGCATCACGAAAGCCCAGGACGACGCCGCCGGCCTGGCGATCTCCGTCAACCTCGGCTCGCAGATTCGCAGCTTTGCGCAGTCGGTGCGAAACGCGAACGACGCCCTCAACGTCATCCAGACGGCTGAGAGCTCGCTCAACGAGTCGCAGAACATCCTGACCCGTCTCCGCGAGCTGGCCTCCCAGTCGGCGTCGTCGGGCATCAGCAACACCGAGCGCGGTTACATCCAGAACGAGGTCAACGCCCTGGTCAGCGAAATTGATCGTATCGCGAACGCCACCGAGTACAACGGCGTCGCGCTGATCAACTCATCGATCGCGCTGACCTTCCAGGTCGGTATCCGCAACGTCGCCGCCAACGACCAGATCACGGTGACGACCGCCAACGCAACCGCCGGCGCGCTGGGCGTCAACTTGCTGAGCCTTGCGACGTTGACCGGCGCGCAGGGCGCGCTCTCCACCATCGACACCGCGATGCAGTCGGTCTCGTCGGTGCGCGCCACCATGGGCGCCCAGGCGAACCGGATGGAGAAGGTCATCAACACCTCGACCCAGGCCTCGGTCAGCCTCTCGGCGGCGCAGAGCCGTATCCGGGACGTCAACGTCGCCGAGGAAACCTCGAACCTGAGCCGCATGCAGATCCTGATGCAGGCCGGCGTCTCGGTTCTTGCGCAGGCCAACCAGGTCCCGCAGGCAGCCCTCAAGCTGCTCGCGTAGCGCGTTGCGCTGAGGCCGCCGGCCGGGCGGGCTGGCCGGCGGACCTTTTCCCTATTCCACGTTGGGGTGACTGGCTCAACCGACGATCGACATTAACTTCGGCCCCATACCGTTGTGAGGGTCGCCACATGAAAACTTGTCTTAAGAATCTCGGGGCGTTGTCCCTGACCATCGTCCTATTCGGATTCGGATGCGGAAATGTCAGTCGGGTCAGCAGCGACGGTGGACCCGATTCCACGTTGAACATCGGACCTGCCAGCCGAGGCTGCATGCCATGCACCGGCGGGACCGTCTGCTCGATGGGCCAGTGCGTCTGTGAGCCGGGCCGATCTCGATGCGACGGGGCCTGCACCAATGTGCTCAGCGATCCGAAGAACTGCGGCGCCTGTGGCTTGAAGTGCGGCGGCAACGAGGTCTGCTCGCTGGGCAAGTGCAGCAGCACCTGCGCAACGTCGCTGGCATCCTGCACAGGCGCGTGTGTCAATGTCACCGCCGATGACGCTCACTGCGGTGCCTGCGGACGCAGGTGCACCGGCGGCAAGAGCTGCGGCGCCGGGGCGTGTGCCTGCCCGGCGGGGCTGACGGACTGCGGCGGCACCTGCGTCGACCTGCGACAAGATCCGCAGAATTGCCGCGCGTGCGGCGTTGCCTGCAAGGGCGGCAATGTCTGTTCGCCGGTGGGCTGTGTCGCGAGCTGCGGCGCAGGACTGACCTCCTGCGGGCGCGCGTGCGCCGACCTCAACAGTGACCGCGGCAACTGCGGCGCGTGCGGCAACGCCTGCACCGCGGGAACGATGTGCGCCGGGGGAGTCTGCACCTGCCCGAACGGGTTGAGCCTCTGCAACGGCGGCTGCGTGAATACCGTCTCCGACCCCGGCAACTGTGGCGGATGCGCCATCAGATGCGCCCGCGATCAGGTCTGCAACCAGGGCGCCTGCGTGGCGATGTGTGGCGCCAATCTCATGACCTGCGGCCCGTCGTGCGTCGACGTGGGCGGTGACCGCAACAACTGTGGCGGGTGCGGCGCGCGCTGCCCCGACGCCCAGGCGTGTTCCGCCGGTCAGTGCCGCGTGGTCTGCCGCAGCGGCGAAACTGTCTGCGGTCTTGAGTGCGTCAACACCGCGACGGACCCTCGATTCTGCGGAGCCTGCACCCGGGCCTGCGCGGTGGGCGAGACCTGTGTCGCCGGCGCGTGCACCGCGCCGATGGGGACAGGCGGCGCGCCGGGCACCGGCGGCGCTCCAGGGACAGGCGGCGCCCCAGGCTCCGGCGGCGCACCAGGCTCCGGCGGTAGCCCAGGCTCCGGCGGTAGCCCAGGCTCCGGCGGCGCACCCGGAAGCGGCGGCGCACCGGGCACCGGCGGCGCACCCGGAAGCGGCGGCAGCGACGGAGCCGACGCCGGCGGGGGAAGCACCGGAACAGACGGGACCGATGGCACCGGCGGCAGCGGCGGCGCCGGCAACGACGACG
>DASRQT010000254.1:0-11499 GCA_035696485.1 Polyangia bacterium
GTGGCCGCCCCCCCGTCGGTGCCGCCCCAGTCGTGCGGGTTCGCGTGGCGCCGCCGGCGCTGCGCACGGAGGTGCGCATGATGGCGCCCTCGCCGCGCCATGTCTGGGTCGGCGGATACTGGTCGTGGCAGGGAGGCCGTCACTCCTGGGTCGCCGGCCGCTGGGACCTGCCGCCGGCGCCAAGCCAGGTCTGGGTCGAGGCCCGCTGGGCCAATGAAGGCGGCGAGTGGCTTTTCTATCCGGGGTATTGGGCTCCCGCAGGGACGGCGGCACCACCGCCCGTGGCGCCGACCTATGTGCAACCCACGCCGCCCGCGTACCCGGTGGGCGCTCCACCCGCCGAACTGACCGTGACGCTGCAGCCGCCACCGCCGCGGCCCGAGGTTCCGCCCCCACAACCTTCGCCAGAGCACGTCTGGGTCGCTGGCCACTGGGACTGGGAGGGACAACAGTACGTGTGGCGTGCCGGCCACTGGGAGGGAAGGGGGCGCGGCTGGATATGGGTCGCCCCGACCTGGCGGCAACACGGCCCCCACTGGAAGATGCGACCGGGCCACTGGCAACGTCCCGACGGCGATGGCTGGCGCGGCGATCGCCGCGACCGCGACGACGATCGCGGTCGCGGCCACGAACGCGGGCGCAAGCACGATCGCGATCGCGATTGACGGCCCGTCAGATCATGGCGCGGGGGCGCCGGGTGAGCTAGACACGCGTCTCCATGAACGACCTGACGCAGGGTTCGCTGGCGAAGAACGTCCTCAAGATGTCCAGCTTCATGCTGGTAAGCATGGTGTTCCAGACGCTGTACTTCCTCGTCGACCTGTATTTCGTCGGGCGCCTGGGAAGGGATGCGGTCGCCGCGGTCAGCGTGTCCGGGAACCTGACGTTCCTGGTTCTGGCGGCGACGCAAACTCTTGCGGTGGGGACGACATCCCTCATCGCGTATGCCGTCGGGCGAAAGGATCACCAGCAGGCGCGGTTGGTGTTCAACCAATCACAGGTGCTGTCGCTGCTGGCCGGGGCGCTGTTCTTGATCGTGATGATGGCGTTGCGGACGTCCTACGCGCGCGATCTCTCGGCCAGCCCGCGCACCGGTGAGCTGGCGGCCGACTACCTCGGCTGGTTCATCCCGGCGATGGCGCTGCAGTTCGCGATGGTGGCGAGCACCGCCGCCCTGCGCGGCACAGGAAACTTCAAGCCGGGGATGGTGATCCAGTCGGCGACCATTCTGGTGAACATCGCGCTGGCACCGGTGTTGATATTTGGCTGGGGGACCGGACATCCCCTGGGCGTCGCCGGTGCCGCGCTGGCGTCGTTCGTCGCCGTTGCGGGCGGCGTGGTGGCGCTGGCGGTCTACGTCTGGCGGGTCGAGGGCTACCTCCGGTTCGACCTAGGCGATTGCAAGCCGCGGCTGGCGCTGTGGGGCCGCATGTTAAAGATCGGGCTGCCGGCGGGCGCCGAGTTTGGTCTGATGGGTGTGTACATGATGGTCGTCTACACCTTGAGCCGGCCGTTCGGCGCGGCGGCGCAGGCCGGCTTTGGGATCGGGCTGCGCGTGATTCAAGCGGGCTTCATGCCCGTCGTCGCGATGGGATTCGCGGTCAGTCCCGTGGCCGGCCAGAACTTTGGCGCGCGCCTCGCCAGCCGGGTACGGGAGACATTTCGGGTCGGCGCCCTCATGGCGACCGGATTCATGGTGGTGCTCACTCTCCTGTGTCAGTTGGTGCCCGAGCAGATGATCCAGTTTTTTTCGCGCGACGCGCAGGTGCTGGCGGTGGGCGGCGAATACCTGCGGATCACGTCGGTGGCCTTCATCGCCTCGGGGATTGTCTTCGTCAGCTCCAGCATGTTTCAGGCGCTGGGCAACACGATTCCCCCGCTGCTCAGCTCCGTGGCTCGCATCTTGATGGTTGCGATCCCGGCGGTGTTGCTGTCCACGGTGCCCGGGTTTCAGCTTCGCTGGATCTGGTACCTGGCGATCACCGGCACCACCGTGCAGGTGATCGCGAACGTCGTGCTCTTGCGCCGGGAATTTCGCCGCAAGCTGGACTTTGGGGAAACGCCGCTGGTCTCGCTGCAGCCGGTTTAAGCGCGCCGCCGCCTCGCCAAGAGGACGACATCGGGCGGTTTGCCCGTAATCGTCACGGTGACCTTCCCTTCGTAGTCGCCCGGCTCCAGGACCAGCTCATACGGTCCATCGGGCAGACCCTTAATGAATTTGAAGTATCCCTGCCGATCTGTGGCAGCGCTCGCGACCACCTTCCCGGCGCGGAAAAGCTCCAGCCGTGCGTACGAGACCGGCTGGTCGACTAGGGGGTTGGCAACCAACACGCGACCGCGCAACGACACAATCTCAGGAGGCGGCAGCCTGTCATGCGGCGGCCAGGGCCTTTCCCCTCCACGGACCGTCCCCGTCGTGAGCAAGGCCAAGAAGAGCGGGATGTGCAGTGAAAACAGCATCGATGTGACGATCCCGACGAAACTCTACGCTACTTTCGCGCTGTGATCGCGACACCCCTATACAGACTAGCGATGAGGCGTACGGGGAAAGAACGGAATGTTGAGCTGTCACAGTTCCCGCGCGCACTTTGTGGTTTTGGATGTTAGGTTTCGCCTCTATTCGGACATTGGTGGGTCGCTGCGCTGGCGGCATTAAAGGCGTGGCTCCCGGGTAAGGAGCACACCATGATGATTCTGCCTAGTCGAACTGGCGGCGCCTCACAAGCCGCGCTTGCCATTGCCATGATCACGGCCGCCATTTTTCCGGCGGCGTGCGGCACCGAGCAGGAGGACGTCCTGGAACCGGCGGTGGTCGAGGTGCAAGCGGAGCTGGCCGCAGCCGCGGCCCCATGCGGCGCCAGCCTTCTTGCGCCGGTGGCCGCGGCGGCGTCTTCGGTCGAAAACGCTTCTTTTGGACCCTCGCTGGCCATCGACGGGAATTCCGGCACGCGCTGGTCCAGCGCCTTCAGCGATCCGCAGTGGCTGCGGGTCGACCTCGGCGCGCCACGATTCATCAACCGGGTGACGGTCAGCTTCGAAGCCGCGTCCAGCAAGAGCTACACCATCCAGGTGTCAAACGACGCCGCGGCCTGGACGACGATCTTCACGCAGATCAACGGCCCCGCGGGCCCGGTCTTCAGCGACATCGGCGGGCTCAACGCCAAGGCACGCTACGTCAGGCTGTTCTCAACGGCGCGCACCACCTCCTTCGGCGTCTCCATCTTTGAGATTGCGGTCTACGGAGACAGCAACGCCGCCTGTTCACCGACGTTCCGCATTGATTCGGTCCACAGCGGCAAGACCCTGGACGTCACGGGCGTCAGCACGGCGCCGGGCGCCTTCATCCAGCAGTGGACATACGGCGGCGGCAACAACCAGAAGTGGATCGTCAACTTCATGGGTGGCGGCCTGTACCAGGTTCAGAGCGTGAACTCTGGCCTGTGCATGGATGTCAGCGGCGCCAGCCTGGCCAACGGCGCGCGCTTGCAGCAGTCGACGTGCCAGAGCGTGAACAACCAGCGCTTCCGGCTGAACTCCGTGGGCGGCGGCCGCTTTCAGATCGTCGCCAACCACTCGGGAAAGTGCCTCGACGTGAAGGACTTCAGCACCGCCAACGGCGGCGTCATTCAGCAGTGGTCGTGCTCGACCAACAACAACCAGCGCTGGACGCTGAGCCAGCTCGGCGTCGACGTCAGCAGCGATCCCAACAACTGCGGCGCGCTGGGCCACAGCTGCTTCGGCGGCCGCTGCGTCGCGGGGTTGTGTGAGGCCAAGACGATCATCACCGACTCGGTCTGCGCCAGCAACGTGGCCGTCGATGCACAGAACGTCTACGTCGCGGACCAGGGCAACATCTTCCGCTACGACCTGGCCGGCGGCAGCAAGGTGACCGCGCACACCCGGCAGGGCGCGACCAATCCCATCCAGTCGTTGATCCGCGACGGGTCGCAGCTGTTTTTCTCAAACGACAGCGGCGTTCAGAGGCGCAACGACGGACAGTCGGCGGTGGCCACCCTGTATCCGCCGTCCACGCACCGGCTCAACCTGACCAGCTCGACGCTGGTTGGCCTCGACTTCACCCACTCGCGGTTCGTGTCGTTCGATCGCAACCTGTCGAGCCCAGGCGCCTTCACTGTGATCACCAATCTGACCGCGGCGGCGCCCAGCTCCGCCGCGACCACCGCGCACCTTTACTACGTGACCGGCAATTCAGGCGGCTCGACGCTGTTTCGGGTCGTGCGCGCCACCGGGGCGGTGACGACGGTCAACTCCGCGAAGGGGCTTGGGCCGATGGCGGCGCTGGGGGACACCGTTTACTGGAACTACTTCGATCAGGCCACCGGTCAGAGCGGCATCCGTCGGTTGTCCTCGGCGGCGGGCGCGACGGTCGAGGAGGCGGTCCCGCCCGCCGGTGGAAACGACTTCACCACCTTGGCGCTGGTCGACGCCAGCGGCATCTATCATTCGTTCTCCACTAGCACGGACGAAGGCCTTTACCGCACCGCCCACAACGTTCCTGGCACCCGCGTGCTGATCAGCCGCTCGATGCCGGTAAACAGCCTCAACGTTGGCTCCACCGCCGACAGCATCTACTGGTTGGACCCCTGCTTCTTCTCGTTCGCGGGTACGGTGTCGCGACTGGCGAAGCCATAAGCTCCCAGGCACGCGGCCAGATCCACGACACGAGGAGTTGAAACCGATGAAGTACATGTTGATCATGCAGGGGACGCAGGCGCAGATGGCTGGCTTTGGCACCCTGCCGCCCGAGGACATCAGGGCGCACGTCAAGTTCATGATGACGTTCAACGAAAAGTTGAAAGCGTCGGGTGAGCTGGTCGATGCGCAGGGATTGGCGCCGCCGAACGAAGCCAAGATCGTGCGCGCCAGCGTTGGCGGCGGCGCGCCCGCGATCACCGACGGGCCCTTCCCCGAGGCCAAGGAGTTCCTGGCCGGTTACTGGATCGTCGAGTGCCGCAGCCCCGAGCACGCGATCGACATCGCCGCCCGCGCGTCGGCCGCGCCCGGGCGGGGCGGGGTCCCCATGAGCATCCCCATCGAGGTGCGGCAGATCGGGGAGGCGCCCAAAATATAGCGTGACCAGTGTGACCGCGGTTTCTTCGCACACGCCCGTCGAGGATCTCCTGCGCGACCTGGCGCCGCAGGTCCTGGGCGCGCTGCTCAGGCGCTTTCGCGACTTCGGCACCGCCGAGGACGCCGTGCAGGAGGCGCTGCTGGCGGCGGCGTTGCAGTGGCCGCGCGAGGGGAGGCCCGAAAATCCGCTCGGCTGGCTGATCCAGGTCGCCTTCCGCCGTCTGACCGATCAGGTGCGCAGCGAGCACGCGCGCCGTGTGCGCGAAGAATCCCTGGCCACGGAGCAGCAGCGCGAGCACGACCTCGGCCCCGCGGACAGTGCGGAGTCCGAACCTGGCGGGGATGACACCCTCATCCTGCTCTTCATGTGCTGCCATCCCGCGTTGACACCACCGTCGGCCATCGCCCTCACTTTGCGGGCGGTCGGCGGCCTCGGCACGGCGGAGATCGCCAACGCGTTCCTGGTTCCCGAGGCGACGATGGCGCAGCGGATCAGTCGGGCCAAGGCGACCATCAAGGAATCCGGCGTCGGCTTCGAGATGCCGACCGCGGCCGAGCGGGCACAGCGGCTCAAGGCCGTGCTTCACGTTCTTTATCTGATGTTCAACGAAGGCTACGCCAGCAGCGTCGGTCCGGACCTGCAGCGTAACGCGCTGGCCAGCGACGCCGTTCGACTGACGCGCGCCGTTCACAAGCTACTTCCCGACGACGGCGAGGTGGCCGGACTGCTGGCGTTGATGCTGCTGACCGACGCCCGGCGGCTGGCCCGAACCACACCCGAGGGCGACCTGATCCCGCTTGCCGAACAGGACCGCAGCCGCTGGGACGGGGCGGCCATCTCGGAGGGGGTCGCGCTGGTCACCGCGGCGCTGTCGAGAGGGTCGGTCGGCCCGTATCAGCTGCAGGCCGCCATCGCGGCGATCCATGACGAAGCCGCCCGCGTCGAGGACACCGACTGGCCGCAGATCCTCGCCTTGTATGAAACGCTGCAACGCCTATCCGACAATCCGATGGTCATGCTCAATCGCGCCATCGCGGTCGCGATGGTGCACGGTCCCCGCGCCGGCCTCGCGCTGCTGGATGCCCTGGACGCCGACGGGCGGCTGGCCGGCCACCATCGCCTGGACGCCGTGCGTGCTCATTTGCTGGAGATGTCGGGCGATCGCGTAACTGCCATCGCCCACTACCGCGCCGCCGCCCACCGCACCACCAGCGCGCCCGAACAACGGTACCTCAACGCCCGCGCCGAAAGGCTGGCCGGGCAGGAGGTTGGACCATCAGACCGATGACCAATAACGTCAATCATATAGATGCCTTTCCACCCACGAACGGCCTGGTGCGAAGTGCTAGGTTGGGGTCCCTGGTCAACGACCACGCGGGCACAGGAGAGCAAGCGATGCGCAAGCAGTGTTTGGTAGCGGGCGGCGGTCTCGCAGCGATTCTGCTGCTGACTCTCAATTGTACGGGGGCGATCGGCGCGGGCGAGCCGGGCGGCGGTGGTCCCGGCGGCCCGGGTCCGGGCGGCGGTGGTCCTGGCGGCCCGGGTCCGGGCGGTGGTGGTCCCGGCGGCCCGGGTCAAGGCGTGGACCCCGGTGCCCCGGCGCATGGCCAGCTTCGCCGCCTTAGCCCGGCGCAATTCGTGCGCTCGCTGGAGGATCTCCTGGGGCCGGTGGGCACGCTGCCGCCGATCGAGGCGCCGCCGGCCGGCGCGAGTCTGAAGGCGGTCGGGGCCTCGCTGACGGCGTTCTCGCCACTCGGGATCGAGCAGTTCGAGGCCGCGACGCAGGCGGCGGTCTATCCGCTGTTCGCGGACGCCAAGCGGCGGGACGCGCTGGTCGGCTGCGCGCCGGCGGCGTGGGATGAAACCTGCGCGCGAAGCTTCCTGACAGGCTTCGGGCGGCGCGCCTGGCGACGTCCGCTGGCGCCCGACGAGATGACGCGCTACCTGAAGCTGGGCGCGGACGAGGCCGGCGCGACCGGGCAGTTCTCGGACGGTGCGCGCGCGATGACCTGGGCGATCCTGCAGTCGCCGAACTTCCTCTATCGCGTCGAGCTGGGCGGCGGGATGCCCGTCGCAGGCAAGACGTGGACGCGCTTCACCACCTACGAGACTGCGACGCGGCTGTCCTACCTGCTGTGGAGCACGACGCCCGATGCGCAGCTCCTGACCGCGGCCGAAACCGGCGCGCTGGACACGCCGGACGGGATTCGCAAGGAGGTGCAGCGTCTGTTGTCCTCCCCGCGCGCCCTCGATGGCTTGAACGAGATGGTGGATGATCTGCTGTCGCTGGACGCGGTCAACATCATGGCCAAGGACCCCAAGGTGTTTCCGCAGCTGACGCCGACGCTGCGTCAGGCGATGCGCGGCGAGATCCTGAAGATGTTCGAGGACGTGGTGCTCACGCGCGACGCCGACATGATGGAGCTCTACGACAGCAACCGCACGTTCGTGAATTCGGAGCTGGGCAAGCTTTACGGTATCAACGTGCCGGGCACCGATCTGGTGGCGGCGCAGCACCCGGCGTCGATCCCACGGGCGGGCCTGCTGACCTCGGCGGCACTGCTGACCGTGCAGGACAAGCCGTACCAGACGTCGCCGACACGGCGCGGGGCCTTCTTCTGGCGCGTCCTCATGTGCGAGCACATTCCCGACCCGCCCGCCGACGTCGACGTGACCATCAAACCGCCGCCGCCCGGCGTGTTGCTGACCCGGCGCGAGAGCCTGAGCGGCCACGCGACGAACGCGGCGTGCAAGGTGTGCCACGGCTTGATGGACCCGATCGGGCTGGCGTTCGAGAACTTCGATGGCATGGCGGTCTATCGGACCAAGGAGGAGAATGGCCTCACCATCGACCCGAAGGGCGAGCTCGACGGCACCGCGTTCTCGGGGCCCAAGGAGCTGGGCGCGCTGGTTCGTCAGAGCGCGCAGGCGCGTAGCTGCATGGCGCGGCGGATCTACCGGTTCGCCACCGGTCGCATGGAGAACCCCTACGACGAGGCCCAGCTCACGCAGCTGGACAAGGCGTTCGCCAGCGCTGGACAGCGCATCAAGGGCTTGCTGACCAACCTGGTCGTCAGCGATGGGTTCCGAAACGTCTCTGCCCAATAGGAAGCCGGGAGAACTTCACATGGCCATTTGCATTCCGAGAAAACCACTCCCCCGACGACTTCTGCTCAAGGGCATGGCCGCGGGGGCCACGGTGACGGTGGGGCTGCCGCGCCTGGGCGCGATGCTCAACAGCAATGGAACCGCCTACGCACAGGGCGCTGCGCTGCCCAAGCGGTTCGGCGTCTGGTTCTGGGGCAACGGCATGGTTCCGCCGCGCTGGATTCCGACGGCCGCCGGCAGCGGCGCTGCCTGGCAGCTGAGCGAGACGCTGATGCCGTTCGCGAAGGTGAAACAGTACCTGACGGTCCTGACCGGCTACCAGGTCAAGTTCACCGGAGTGGTTCACCACATCGGCCCGGCCGCGGTCCTGAGCGGATCCGCGCACAACACCGCGCTCAACTACACGGCGCCGACCATCGACCATGTCATCTCCAACATCATCGGCAAGACCACGCCGTTCAAGGCGCTGCAGGTCGGCGTTTCACGGGCGACGGCGAACGGCGAAGGCGACACGGTCAACTACGCGTCGTCGACGGGCGCCAACACGCCGGTGCTGCCCGAATACGATGCCAAGGCGGTCTTCACCCGCCTGTTCGGCAAGGCGCCCGTCCCAGGCGGCACAAACATGCCGGCGACCGGGAATCTGAACCAGACCCGCAAGCGGGTTCTGGACACGGTGCTCGTCGATGCTCAGGCGTTGCGCAAGCGGCTGGGTACGGAGGACGGCCGCCGCCTGGACCAGCACCTCGAGGGGATTCAGCAGATCGAGAAACGGCTGGGGACCATGACCACGCCGCCCGTGGGTGGGGCCTGTAACTTGCCGGCCGACGCGGCCACGCGCTACCCGGCCGTGCTGCCGGACAACAACGGCGTGCTGACGGCGGAGCTCAACAACGCGATGGTCGAGCTGACCACCTACGCGCTGGCGTGTGACCTGACCCGCGTCTTCCTCTTCCAGCACGGCCGACCGGCCGCGCACTACAACATGGGCGTCCTCGGCATCACCAAGGACATTCACGATGACATCAGCCACATGGAGGCGGGTGACCAGCCCATCTTTCACAGCGCGGTGATGTACTGGATGGATCAGTTCCGCGTCTTCGTCGAGAAGATGAAGGACACGCCCGACGGTGCCGGCAACCTGCTGGACAACTCGTGCGTCTATGCGACGTCCGACGTGTCGTTCGGCAAGGCGCATTCGATCGACGAATACCCGATCCTGATCTTCGGGAAGGCTGGCGGCGCGATCAAGGGCGACGTGCACCTGCGCGTGAACAAGGACAACCCCAGCAAGATCCTGTTCACCCTGATCAACACGTTCGGCGGAAACATCACCACGTTCGGCACCGGGGCTGGCCTGGTGACGACCGGTGTGCCCGAAATACTTACCTGATACCTCCTGGTGGTACAGGGTAACCGCCGGTCGCACCCGCTGATTCGGCGCAAGGTCCCACCGTTCCGTGGCTCGTGAGCCGTTTTGTGCGCGTCGTGGCTCTTACCCACACAGTCCACGTTTGGGCCGCACCGCGGACGGCTGCTGACAATTAATCTATGGGGGCGACAATGATTCGGACATCCTTGCTGTGGCCGCTGCCGTTCGTGGCACTCCTGCTGGTCTTCTCGACGACGGGTTGTGGTGGCTCGAGTCCCTCGAAGCCGAAAGACGCGGGGAGCGGTGGAACAAGCGGCGACGGGGCTGTCGGCGGCGACGTGGTCGCGACCGATACGGCGGGAGGCACCGGTGGCGCCGGTCAGGACGGTGCGGTCGCGGATGTTCCGGGCGGCAACGATAGTCCCGGTGGAACCGGCGGCGCCGCGGGTGGGACCGGCGGTGGCAGCGGCGGTCGGGACGGCGGCGGCGACGCGACCGCCGGAACCGGCGGCGCTCCCGGCGATGCCGGCGTAGATACCGCGCCCGCGCGCTGTCAGGCCGGCGAAGCGTGCACCGGCAACACCCAGTGCAATGCGGGTCGTTGCATCCGAATGGAGCAGGAGGTTTGTCACTGCGTCAGCGGGTCGTTGTTCTGCGGCCCGGTTGCCTGCACGCCACCGATGCCCGACGGCGGCACCTCCGACGCGCCCGCCTCCGACGGGCCCACCGAACGGCCGGCTCGCGACGCCGGGGTGATCCCGACCTGCACGGCCGGCACCTCCACCGGGGACATGTGCGTCGGCGGCACCGATCAGCTGTGCAACACGGAGTGTGTCAACGGACGCACGCGCTTCTGTTTCTGCAACAACAACCGCGACGAATGGGTTTGCTCGCAGCCGACCCGCTGTCCGTAATAAACAAACCGGCGCTTGCGCCGAAAAACGTCCGTGACAAGCTTCCGCCGCAAGGAGGTGAGACATGGGCCACATCGTCGGAGCGTGTGATTTTTTGGACGTGCTGGAGGAATCCGCCGTGCTGAGGAGTGCGGTGCTAATTGAGCTGCGGAACGGTGCCCACTTCACCGACACCGTTCGCGACGTGGTCACTGAAGATGGCGAGGATTTCGCCCTATTTCACGACCACGGGCGCATGCCCCTGCACGCCATCTCCGACGCGCGACGGGCCCATCCGCGGGAAGCCACCTACGAAGGTAAGCTGGGGCAGTAGGCCAAGCGGCTCTCCCTGACGCCGCCAGATCACAGGGCGTGATCTCCGGCATCGCACCGTCGGTCAGGTAGCGCTGCCGGCACGGGCTCGGGACATCTTCGCTGCGTGGAATGCTTATTGCTCCGGTGCGGGGTATGGTCCCGAGCCGGATGTTCAAGCGAAGGCCGCTTGCGTCAGGTGCGGCTATTATTGCTGCGGTCATTGCCATCGCCGCCGAGAGATCGGCGTTCGCTCAGGCGATCGACAGACCCTATCGGGACTTTGTCTATGTGACGGCGTCGCCGCGAAACCAGGCCGAGATTGACCACATCTGGAACCTGGCCGAGAACGTGCTGTCGCCGCACGATCCAGCATCTTCCGAACACACCTTGGCGGTGTCGCGGGCCGTGCTGGCGCAGCTGCGCGAGCGCGGCGTGCCGGTCAAGGTCGAGCCCATCGACGTGCAGACGATGGTCGACCAATCCTACGCAACGATGTACGCCCACGATCTCGAGCTGGGAAAGCTCAACGTCTTCAGTCCCTGGTTCAGCAGCGTGCAGACGCTGGAGGCCATCAACAGCAAGCTCGACGAGCTGGCCGCTGCTTCCAACGGGCGCGCGCGCGTGATGGCGATAGGCCGGTCGATCCAGGGGCGCGACATCAAGGCGATGCGCATCTCGGCGGCGCCGGAGCAGGGAGACCGGGCCAGCGTGCTGGTCAA
>DASRQT010000255.1:0-13147 GCA_035696485.1 Polyangia bacterium
CTGGTGGGGGTGATCCGGCGGCTGTCGGGCGGGGTGAACCACCCGCCTGTGGACGATCGGCCGCTGCCACGCA
This sequence comes from Polyangia bacterium, assembly GCA_035696485.1. GTDB lineage: Bacteria > Myxococcota_A > Polyangia > Fen-1088 > Fen-1088 > DASRQT01. The sequence goes on from DASRQT010000255.1 coordinate 74, forward strand.
GCCGCCGCCTGCTGTTCTGGGTGGTGGTCGCGGCGTTCATCACCGTGTTCATGCCGGTTCCCTTCCGGATGACGGTGGCGCCCGGCCTGCCGGCGGCGTCGGCCACGATGAACGGGGCGCCGGCGCTGCGGCCGGCACCGTGACGTCATGAAGGTCCCGTCGTTCGACATGCCGCTGGAGGACATCAGGCGCAGCCTCGAAGGCCTGCGCCGGCCGCTGAGCATCGCGCTCCTGCGGGCGCGCAACCCGTTCAACGTGGGGGCGATCATCCGCGTCGCGCATTCCTTCCTGGTGCGCGAGATCGTGCTCATCGGCACCGAGCCCTACTACGAACGCGCGTCGATGGGGATGGAACGTTTCGAGAACATCGTCTTCGTCGACAGCGAGGCGCAGTTCCTCGCGCGCGCGCGAGAGAAGGCGCAGAAGCTGGTGGTGTTCGAGAAGGAGGCGGCCAAGGTCAACCTGTGGCACGCCCCCTTGCCCGACGAGTGCACCATGGTCTTCGGCAGCGAGACCGACGGCGTCCCCGCCGAGATCCTGGCCGCCGCCCACCTGCTGGTTGGCATCCCGATGTACGGCATCAACCACTCGTTCCCCGTCACCGTCGCCGCCGGCATCGCCATGGCCGAATGGACCCGCCAGCACTACGTGTGATCCGGTCCCCTCTGATCTGTCCCCTCGCCCCCGAAGGGGGGAGAGGGTTAGGGAGAGGGGATCCGACGGTCAACGATCGCCAGCGCTTCGATGTGCGGCGTGTGCGGCAACATGTCGAACGGCGTCACCGACCTGACGACGTACCCCCCCGCCACCAGCACCGCCAGATCGCGGGCCAGCGTCTCCGGATCGCAGCTTAAGTACGCGATCAACCGAGGCCCGAGCCGGCGCACCTCCACCAGCACCTCCGGTGAGCAGCCCCGTCGCGGCGGGTTGAGCACCACGACATCGGCGCGGTCGACGGCGCGCAGCTGCCCGGCCGCATCGCCGGCCACGAAGCCGACGTTGGCCGCGCCGTTTTCGCGCGCGGCAGCCGCCGCATCGGCGATGGCCGCCGCGTGGGTTTCGATCCCGATCACCTCGCGCGCCGACGGCGCCAGCGTCAGCGCGATCCCGCCGACGCCCGAGTAGACGTCCACCAGCCGTTCCAGGGGTGCGGCCCTGGCTGCCTCCGCCACCGCCGACGCGATCGCCTGGTAGACAAGCCCCGCCACGGCGCGGTTGGCCTGGAAGAACGATCGCGAGGACAGACGTAAACGGACCGCCCCGATCCGCTCAATCAGCGCCGATTCGCCGGCCAGCGTGTGCTCTTGGTCGCCGTAGATGACGTTGCCGCGCGTCGGGTTCACGTTGTGCACCACGCCGGCCACCGCGGGACAGCGCTGGCGAAGGGCGTCGGCGACGGCGCGCCCGGGCGTCCAGTCACGGCGCGCCGTCACCAGCGTGGCCAGGACCTGGCCGTCGGCATTGGCGCGCAGCACCGCATACCGGAGATCGCCGGTCAGGCGGCGCTCGTCGTAGACGCTGACGTGGGCCTCTTCCAGCACGTCGCGCAGCGCCGACGCGACCTCGTCCAGGGGAGGTTCGACGATCCGGCAACCGCGCAGATCCACCACGTCGTGCGACCGCGGCGCGAACGCGCCCAGAATCAGTGGGCGATCCAGGGGACGATCCAGCGGGTGATCCAGCGGGTGATCCGGCGCCTGCGCGGCGACCAGCTTCGCGTTGTTGCGATATCCGAGCGCGCGCGGCGAGGCCACGCACGGCGCGACAACCACGCCGCCAAGCGATTCGTGCTGCCCGAAGATCGCCACCACCCGCGCCGTTTTCCAGGCCCGCTGCGCCTCGGTGTCCCAGTGCTGCAGGACGCAGCCGCCACACGCGCCAAAGGCCCGACAGGCCGGCGCGCGGCGCTCGGCCGACGGCGCAGTGACCGACACCAGAGCACCCCATGCTTGCGGCCGGTGCGGCGAGACGTGGGTGACACCGGCGACAACACCTTCGCCGGGCAGGGCGCCCGGCACGTGCACCGTCATCGAAGCGGTCTGCGCGCGCGTGACATCGGCCGCCAGCACGCACAGGCCGGCGCCTTCGGCGTCGATGGTGAGGCAGGTCAGGCTGACGGTCTCGCCCGGCGACAGACGCACGGCGGGCACTACGCCCCCAGCGCCGCGGCCATCTTCGGCAACGAGACGTCGTACCGGTAAGCGATGTTGCGATGGCCGGCGTCAAACTCCTGGTGCTCGACCGCTATGCCCAGCGCGGCCAGCTGCCGCACAAAAATGCGCGCGCCCAGGTCGAGGTTCCATTCGTCGCGCGTCCCGGCGTCGACGAACAGCAGCGTGAGCCCGCGCAGCGCATCGGCGTGGACGACGGCCATATCCACCGGATCCCAGGCCTTCCAGCGGCGCCAGACCGCGACGTCGATCTCGCCGGTCTCCACGTCAAAGGGCAGCGCGATCCCCATCGGCTTGTCGGCGTCGGGTGAATAGCAGGCCCCCAGCGCCAGCATCATCACGGTCGTGACATCGTCCGGCTGCTTGGTCACCGCGCGGTCGAAGTAGGCCATGAACTCCTTCACGCCGCCGTGACGCCGCAGCGTCCGGACCGACTTGGCGATGTCAGGGATGACCGACAGCTCGAAGTACATGTCGCCCGAATGACAGGCTACGGCCGAGAACAGCGACGGATGGCGCATGGCCAGCACCAGCGCGCCAAATCCGCCGGACGACTTGCCGCCGATGCCGCGCGCCTCGCGCGCCGGCCGCGTGCGAAAACGACGGTCGATCTCCGGGACCAGCTCGTCCACCAGATGGGTCTCGTAGCGTCCCGACGCCGGCGAATCCAGGTACTGGCTGCCACCGAGGCGCGTGAAGCAGTCGGGCGCGACCACGATCGCTTCCCCCATCCTTCCCTGCGCGCACAGGTTGTCCAGCCGCTCGCCCAGGCCGGGCTGCCAGGGGCCGCCCTGAAACATCATCTCTCCGGTCCCGGTGAATCCGGCCAACCAGTAGATCACGGGATAGCGGCGCGTGGTGGCTTGCCCGTAAGATGGCGGCAGCCAGACCGCGACACGCCGGCTGGCCGGATCACCCAGCGGATTTCCCACCAGCACCGTGCTCTCGACCGTTTCGGTCACCACACGACCACCCGTCATGTCTTTACCGCTGCAGCCATTGGCGCCGAACAAGGTTATGGCATAGTTCCCGCCAATTCGATGCCGCCGCGTCCCCTGTTTCGATTGCTGACGCTCGCCGGACTGCTGACCGCGTCGGCGGCCCTGGCTGACAAACCGGCGAAACCCAGCAAGCCGGCCAAGGCGGCCAGCGCGACCCCCGGGTCGGTGGCGGCCCCGAAGCTGGACGTCAAGTCGTGGGAGCTGCCGAACGGTCTCAAGGTGTTGTTCCTGGCCGATGCCAAGGCGCCGATTGCCACCGTCCACATTTTTTATCACGCCGGTTCCAAGAACGAGCACGTCGGCATCCGCGGCATGGCCCACATGTTCGAGCACATGATGTTCAAGGGCACCGAGCACGTTCCGCCCGAAGAACACGCGCGGTTGCTGAAGGAGGTCGGCGGCCAGGTGAACGCCTTCACAACCGAGGACGTCACCGCCTACCACCAGACCGTGCCGCCGTCGTACGTCGGCTTTGCGATGCAGCTTGAGGCCGAACGCATGCGCCAGCTCAAGCTGTTCCCGCAGACGGTCGACTCCGAACGGCGAGTCGTCGAGGAAGAGAAACGGCTGCGCATCGACAACAATCCCGTCGGCAAGGCGATCGAACGGTTCCGGGCGCTGGCGTACACCAAGCACCCCTACAACTGGACCGCCATCGGCACCATCGAGGATCTGCGCCGGATCCAGCCGCAGGACTGCCAGCGTTTTTACGACACCTACTATGTCCCCAACAACGCCACGCTGATCGTGGTCGGCGACGTGCAGGAACAGGAGGTGCGCAAGCTGGCCGAGACCCACTTCGGCGCCATCAAACGCGGCGCCGAGCCATCGCCCGTGACCGCACAGGAACCGCGCCAGACCGCGATGCGCGACGAGACCATGGTCATCGAGGTGCAGATCCCGATCACGGTCGGCGGTTACCATATCCCCGCGGCGCGCGATGAAGACATGCCCGCGCTGGAGGTGCTGGCGACCGTCCTGTCGGCCGGTGATTCGTCGCGCCTGCACCAGCGCCTGGTGCGCAAGGATCGCCTGGCCATCGCCGCCGGCGGCATCACCGAGACCATGGAGCACCCGGGGCTGTTCATCGTCTACGCCGCTTACCTACCGGACCGAGATCAGAAAAAAGTCCGCCAGGATTTGCTGGAAGAGCTGAAACGCGTCCGCGATCAGCCGGTCGCCGCCGCCGAGCTCGACAAGGCCAAGAACCAGCTGGCGGCCGGGTACATCTTCGGTCTTCAGACCGTCGACGGGATCGCGCAGCAGCTGGGTCAGTTCCAGTACGTGTACGGTGACTGGAGAGAGTTCCTCAGGGGGGCGCAGCGGTACCTGGCGGTGACAGCCCAGGACGTTCAGCGGGTGGCGGGCAAGTACCTTGTCGACACCAACCTGACGCTGGTGACGTTGCAGCCGCAGCCGCAGCCGAACCCGCACCCGAACCCGAACCCGGCGGGAGCGACGAAATGACCGGCCGGGTGGCGGTTGTCCTCTTGTGCTCGATGCTCGCCTCGGCTGCCTGTGGCTGCGCGCCGGCGCACAAGACAGCGTCGGGCAAGGCGTCGACCGTCGACGTCCTGTACGAATCGGACCCGCAGTCGGCCGGCAAGCCGTCGCCGCCGCTGGAATACTGGAAGGGGCGCAAGGACCTGATCACGGCGCCGCTGCCCCCGCATCCGGAGGCGCTGGCGCTGCCGAAGATCGAACGCTTCAAGCTGAAGAACGGCCTGGATGTGCTGGTGGTGGCCCGCAAGGATCTGCCGGTGGCCAGCTTCGGCGTCGCCATCAAGGCCGGCGGCTACGACGAGGAGAAGGGCAAGACGCTGGGGGTGGCCGGTTTCGCCGCCAGCATGTTGCGCCGGGGGACCCAGGCGCGCAGCGCCGACCAGATCGCGCAGGCGATCGACTTCGTGGGCGGCACGCTGGACACCGAGGCTTCCAGCGAGAGCTCGACCGCCACCTGTTCGGCGCTGGCCAAGGACAGCCGCCTCTGTCTGGATCTGCTGGCCGACATCCTGCTGCACCCGAGCTTTCCCGAGCCCGAGATGGCCGAGGTGCGGGACCAGCTGCTGGCCAGCCTGAACAACCGCTACGACAGTCCCGGCCAGCTGGCCAGCGAACACTTCGACAACCTGGTCTTCGGCGAGAAACACCCCGACGGCTGGGTGTTGATGCCCGAGGACGTCCAGAAGATCACGCGCGATCAGCTGGTCACGTTCTGGAGGGCGTTCTACCGCCCCAACAACGCCATGCTGGCCGTGGCCGGCGACGTCGACGCGCAGCGCTTGCGGGCCGAGCTGGAGAAGTCGTTCGGCGCCTGGCAGCGCGCCGAGACGCCGCCGCGCGCGGTGCCCAAGATCCCGGAGCTGCGCGAGACCCGCCTGCTACTGGTGGACCGCCCCGATCTGACCCAGGCCACGGTGGTGCTGGGGCATCGCGGAATTCGCCATGCCGATCCCGACTGGTACGCCGCGACGCTGGTGAACTACGTGCTGGGCGGCTCCGATTTTTCCTCGCGCCTCATGATCGAGGTGCGCGCCAAGCGCGGGCTGACCTACGGGATCGGGTCGTCGTTCGGCGCGTCGTTGTACGAGGGCGCGTTTCGGGTGACGGCCTCGACCAAGAACGAGACCGTCTGGGATGCGTTGCTGGCCACGGTCGGCGAGCTCCGGCGCATGAAGGCCGAGGGCCCGACCGCCAGCGAGCTGGCCAAGGCCAAGGGCTACTACGCCGGCAGCTATCCCTTCAATCTGCAGACGGCGGCCGGCATCGCCGCCAGCATCGTGGCGGCGGAACAGCACGGCCTGGGCCTCGGCTACGTCCGCGAGCTGCCGCTGCGGCTGGCAGCGGCCGACGAGGCGGCGGCCAAACGGGTCGGCGGCGATCGCCTGCACCCCGACAACCTGTGGGTCGTGGTCGTGGGCAAGGCGGCCGAGATCGAACCGCAGATCGTCAAGGCCGGCATCGGCTACGAACGGATCAACTTCAAGGACCCCATCAGCTACGGCGCCCGCAATCGACTGCGCCGCAGCCAGCAGCCCGCCAAACCCTAGGTCTTCACGCGCAGCGCCACCGCCCGTGCGGCGAACGCCAGCGCGTATCCCGAGATCACGTCGGCGATGAAGTGCTGCTTGGTGGTCAGCGTCGACAGCGCCAGCATCGCCGCCATCACGATCGTCACGCGCCCGATGATCGGCCGGTCTCGACACAGCAGGAACGCCAGCAGCGATGTCTGCGCCACGTGCAACGACGGGAACACATTGCCAGGCGGATCGATCCCCTGCACCGCGGCGAGGAACGTGGTCGAAACGTCAGGGTAGGGGGGGTGCAGCACGGGACGGGGATATTCGGCAGGGATCAGCAGATGGCCCAGCGCGCCCACCACCAGCACGATGACGATGGCCAGCGCGGCGTGCTTGAACAGCGCGCGGCTACGGATTCCGCTGAGCGCGACCACGAAGATGGCCGCGTAGACCGGCAGGTAGAACCACGCCGTCCAGGGCAAAAGCGGGATCATGTCGTCCCACCGTGTAAGCAGCAGCGTGGTCGAGCGCTGCATGTGCACATGCCCCACCGCGAAATAGACGGCGGTCTGGATCGCCGCCAGGGACAGACCGCGGCTCCATCGATAGCCGGCGCTGGTCCGGTCGGTGTCGACCATGCCGCCTCATATCACCTATTCAACGCTTCCGATCGCGAACTTGAGGTAGTCGCCTTCGGGAAAGCTGGCAGCGACCGGATGGTCGGGGCCGGCGCCGTCGATCTGCCGCAGCGACCAGCGCCGTCCGGCCTCGCGCACGCCCTGCTCGACGGTGGCCAGGAAGGCGGCGCGGTCAACGTGGCTGGAACAGGACGCAGCGCAGAGCAATCCTCCCGAAGCGATCACGGCGGCGCACAGCCGGTGCAGGCGCCGGTACGCGCCCAGCGCGCGCGGAAGCGCCTGGTGGCTGGGGGCGAAGCTGGGCGGGTCGGAGATCACCAGATCCCACTGCCGCCCGTCGCGCGCGGCGCGCTCGAGGAAGGTAAAGGCGTCTTCGGCGAAAAAGTGCGCCGATGCCGGGTCCAGCGCATTTCGCGCGAAGTTGCCGCGCGCCGCCGCGATGGCGCCGCGGGCGACGTCGACCGTGGTTGTCTCGCTGGCGCCGCCGGCGGCCGCGTACAGAGAAAAGCCGCCGGTGTAACCAAAGAGGTTCAAAACCCGTTTGCCAGCGGCCAGCGCGCCGACCCGGGCGCGGTTGTCACGTTGGTCCAGGAACAGGCCGCCTTTTTGCCCGTGGGCCAGGTCGACGCCGAACCGCAGGCCGTTCTCGCGCACCTCGATCTCCGCCGGCGGCAGGGCACCGAGCAGCGCGACGGCGGTTTCGCCCCCGGCCTCGCCGGCGCCGTCTGCCTCGCTGCCACCCCGCGCCCCACGCCGTCGTTCGACGACCGCGCCCACGTTCAACCCATGTTGTGCCGCGACGGCCGAGAGCACTGCAGGCAGCGCGCGATAGAACACCCGGGCGCCGCCGCCGTCAAAGCGCAAGACCGCCGCTTGCCCGTAGACGTCGACGTGAACGCCCGGCAGTCCGTCGGCCTCACCGTGGATCCACCGGAACGCATCGGTGCGCTTCAGATCGATGAAGGCCAGCCGCCGCACCAGCGCCGCCGCCACCCGCTCCGCCACCACCGCCTGCACGTCACCCGCGTGTTCGTCCGACACGATCCGCACCGCGATCGGCGACGTCGCGTCCCAGTAGCCGCGCGCCAGCGCCCGCCCGTCGGCGGTCACCACCTCCACGACGTCACCGTCGCCGAGCTCGGCCGCCGGGCGCAGCGCCTCGCGGTACAGCCACGGATGCCCCTGCCGGATCGCGCGCGCCAGGTTCTTTCGCAGCACCACGCGGGCCGGACGTGACACCAGGTTGCCTGCGCCTCAGGGCAGCCCGGCTTTGCCGGACGGTGGTTCCGCTGAACCCGTGACCGAACCCCCGGCCGAACTACCCGGAGGCGGCCGGTCGGAGATCGGCACGTTGGCGATCAGATGCGGCCGCTCCAGCGTCGACGTCGCCTTCGCGCAGGCCAGCACCCGCGCCGCCGACGGAAACGCGATCTCCACCTTGCCGGGACCGGGCGAGCCGGTCACCACCCCGGTCCCGAACGTGGGGTGCGTCACCCGCTCGCCGGCGGCGAAGCTGTCCTTCGCGGTATACGGGCGCGGGGGTTTGTCGGGATCAAACGCCGGGATGGCGACCACCACCACCGGTCCGGTCCGTCGTCGCGTGTTCCGTCGCGCCGGCGCGCGGCGCGTGTCGGTCGCGCCCGCCGCCGGTTCGCCCGTCGTCAGCTTTTCGTTTCGGTAGCTGTGATGCCCGCCACAACGTTTGCACACCACCTTGGCGATCCGGTCTCCCATCTTCGCCATCACCACGTGCCAGACCTGGCCGCACCGCCCACAAAGCGCCTCGATATCCTCGCCCACCGCCGGAGTTGTCATTGGATCCTTCCTGTGGCGCTAAACATGCGCCGGATCGCGGTACTCACCAAACACTTCTCGGAAGATCTGACAAATTTCTCCCAGCGTCGCCTCCGCGCGCACCGCGCCAAGCACCGCCTCCATGATGTTTTCATCCCCGGCGCAGGCACGATGCACACCGTCCAGCCCCGCCACCACCGCCGCGGCGCCCCGTCGCGCGCGCAGCGCCTGGATGCGGGCTACCTGCTCGCGTTCGGGCGTCTCGTCGATCTTCAGTGTTGACACCGGTTCGTGCTGCTCGGTGGTGTGGCGGTTGACACCGACGATCACCCTGTCACCCGCGTCGACCTGCCGCTGGTACGCGTACGCCGAGTTGGCGATCTCGCGTTGTGGATACCCCGCCTCGACTGCCGTCACGATGCCGCCCATCGCGTCGATCTTCGCGATGATCGCCAGCGCCTCGGCCTCCATCCGGTCGGTGAGGTTCTCCAGAAAATAGCTGCCGCCCAGGGGGTCGGCCACCGCCGCCACGCCCGACTCCTCGGCGATGATCTGCTGCGTACGCAGCGCCAGCGTCGCCGCCTGTTCGGTGGGCAGCGCGTAGGTCTCGTCAAAGCTGTTGGTGTGCAGCGACTGCGTCCCGCCCAGCACGGCAGCCAGCGCCTGCAGCGTCGTCCGCACCACGTTGTTCAGCGGCTGCTGCGCCATCAGCGACACGCCGGCGGTCTGGGCATGGGTTCGCAACATCCACGACCGCGGGTTCCTGGCGCCAAAGCGATCGCGCAAAAGCCGCGCCCAGATCCGCCGCGCGGCGCGCAGCTTGGCGATCTCCTCGAAGAAGTCGTTGTGGATGTCCCAGAAGAATGACAGCCGCGGCGCGAACGCGTCGACGTCGAGGCCCGCCTCCCGACCGAGCTCGACGTACCCGATGCCGTCGGCCAGCGTGAACCCCAGCTCTTGCACCGCCGTCGCCCCCGCCTCGCGGATGTGGTAGCCGCTGATGCTGATGGTGTTCCAGCGCGGCATGCGCGCCGTGCAGTACACCAGCATGTCGCGGATGATGCGCATGTGCGGCCGGATGCCGCAGATCCATTCCTTCTGCGCGATGAACTCCTTGAGCATGTCGTTCTGGATGGTGCCGGCCAGCGCTGCCACCGGCACCCCCTGCCTCTCGGCCATCGCCACATAGAACGCCAGCAACACCACCGCCGGCGCGTTGACGGTCATCGACGTGGTGACGTCCGCCAGCGGTATTCCCTGGAACAGCCGCTCCATGTCCGCCAGCGTCGCGACGGCAACGCCCTCGCGCCCGACCTCGCCCCGCGACCGCGGATCGTCGGGGTCAAAGCCCATCAGCGTCGGCATGTCGAACGCCGTCGACAGCCCGGTCTGCCCGTGCGCCAGCAGGAACTTGAACCGCCGGTTGGTGTCGGCGGGCGTGCCAAAGCCCGAGAACATCCGCATCGTCCACGGTTTCCCGCGGTACATCGTCGCGTGCGGCCCGCGCGTGAACGGAAACTCCCCGGGCGCGCCCAGCTTGTCGGCGTACGACCATTCTTGCCCCAGGTCGGACGCGGTGTACACCGGCTGCAGCGGCAACCCCGACATCGTGGTCACCGCACGCGCTTCACCGCCCGTCGTGTGCCGCCGCTGCTGGGCAGCGTCCGTCGCGGCCGGGGGCCTTCGGTTCACCACTTTGTTGCCCGCTTCCGACATGGCGTCCCCGACGGACAAAGCTTACTCTGGAATCCTTCCGAGACTTCAACTTCCAAGCCGCCAGCTACTATGCCCTTCAATCTCATCCTGTTCGATCTGGACGGGACGCTTGTCGATTCAGCCCCCGATATCGCAACCGCCCTCAACACGACGCTGAAAGAGGCGGGTTTTCCGCCCCATCCGCCTGAACGCGTGCTCGCGTACATCGGCGACGGCGCGACCAAACTCGTGCAGCGCGCCCTGCCCACCGTCGCCGCCGTCGACATGGACGCCCGCTTGGTGCAACGGTTTCGTTCCCACTACGCCGATCACATCTGCGACCAGTCGCGCCTCTACCCCGGCGTCGCCGACCTGCTGGCCCATCTGGCACCGACGACACCAATGGCCATCTGGACCAACAAACCGGGCGATCTGGCTCGCTCCCTCATCTCCGCCCTCTCCATCAGTCACTACTTCCGCGACATCATCGGCGACGGCGACGGCTTCCCCCGCAAACCCGCCGTCGACGCCGGCCTTGCCTTGATCACCCGCCACCAGACGATCGCAGCCAACACGCTCTTCGTGGGCGACGGCATCCCGGACGTGCACGCGGCCCGCGCCCTCGGCTGCCGCATCGCCGCCGCCACCTGGGGCTACGTCCCCCGCGCCACCCTCGCCGCCGAACAGCCGGACTGGCTCATCTCCTCCCCAACCGATCTGTTCGACATCCTCTCCCCATAGAACGAACCGCAGCGCGAGGCCCACAGGGCCTCGTGCGAGGACCGGACCGAGCGGCAGCAACCGCGCGAGCGTGATCGGAGGCCCGACCCGCTCGGCCCCTAGGCTACCTACAAGCGTTCCCTAAGCCCGTGCCGTGACTTCGGTCGGCGGCACGTCGGGGCCCGACACGACCACCGGCACTGCTTCCAGCGCCAGCTCGAGGACGTCGTCGATCTTCTTCACAAAGGAGATCTCCAGGTCCTGGCGGACGGTATCGGGGATGTCGACGATGTCCTTGCGGTTGCGCTCGGGCAACAGCACGCGCTTGATGCCGGCGCGGTGGGCCGCCAGGACCTTTTCCTTGATGCCACCCACCGGCAGCACCGTCCCGCGTAGCGTGATCTCGCCGGTCATGGCGACGTCACCACGGATGCGGCGCCCGGTCAGCAATGACACCAGCGCCATCGTGATGGCCACGCCCGCGGACGGGCCGTCCTTGGAGACGCCACCCGCGGGAACGTGCAGGTGGATATCCATCCTCTCGAAATCGACATTGATCCCCAGCTCGTCGACGTGGGTGCGAACCCACGACAGGGCCGCGCGCGCCGACTCCTTCATCACGTCGCCCAGCTGCCCGGTCAGGATCAACGTCCCCTTGCCCAGCATCACGGACGCCTCGATGAACAGAATGTCGCCGCCCGAGGGGGTCCAGGCCAGACCCGTGGCCACGCCCGGAATCTCCGTGCGCTCCGCCGCCTCCGAGTAGTACTTCTGCGGACCCAGGATTTCGCCCACCGCCTCTGACGAGATGTTCGGGTCGTAGGGCTGCTGTTCGGCGATCTTGACCGCGATGGCGCGGATGCTGTTTGCGATCTCGCGCTCCAGGTTTCGTACCCCGGCCTCGCGCGTATATTGCTCGATGATCGTGGTCAGCGCCTCATTCGGCAGCACGATCTGTTGATCGGTGAGGCCGTGTTCGGAGATCTGCTTGGGCACCAGGTGCCGGCGCGCGATCTCCATCTTCTCCTCGCGCGTGTAGCCCGGGATCTCGAGCACCTCCATGCGGTCCAGCAACGCGGCCGGAATCGGATCCAGCATGTTCGCCGTCGCAATGAAGATGACGTTCGACAGATCGAAGTTCACCTCAAGGTAGTGGTCGGAGAAGGTCGAGTTCTGCTCGGGGTCCAGGACCTCCAGCAGCGCAGCCGACGGGTCGCCGCGGAAATCGGCGCCCAGCTTGTCGATCTCGTCCAGCATGAAGACCGGGTTCTTGGTCCCCACCCGTCGCATGCCCTGGATGATCCGGCCCGGCAGCGCGCCGATGTACGTGCGGCGGTGGCCGCGGATCTCGGCCTCGTCGCGCACGCCGCCCAGCGAAATGCGGATGAACTCGCGTCCCAATGACCGCGCGATCGATTTGCCCAGCGACGTCTTGCCAACGCCGGGAGGCCCGACCAGGCACAGGATCGGCCCCTTCTTCTGGGGCGCCAGCTTGCGCACCGCCAGGTATTCAAGGATTCGCTTCTTTACCTTCTTGAGGTCGTAGTGGTCGGCATCCAGGATCTCGCGCGCCTGCTCCAGCTCCAGCCGGTCGTCGGTCTGCTTGGTCCAAGGAAGCTCCACCAGCCATTCCAGGTACGTGCGCTGCACCGTGTACTCGGCCGACGACTGCGCCATCTGCTTCAGGCGGTCCAGCTGCTTGCGCGCGGTCTTGGCAACGTCCTCGGGCATCTGCGCGTTCTTGATCTTCTCCTCGAAGGCATCCAGGTCGCCGGCGTCTTCGCCCTCGCCCAGCTCATCCTGAATCGCCTTCAGCTTCTGGCGCAGCACCGCCTCGCGCTGGTGCTTGGAGAACTCCTCGCGCACCTGCGAGTCGATCTTCTGCTTGACCTTGATGAGCTCGACCTTGCGCTGCAGCAGCACCAGCAGGCGGCGCAACCGCTCGGCAATATCCGTCTCGACCAGCAGCGACGCGCGTTCCTCCGGCGACAGGTCGACGGTCGCGGCGACAATGTCGCCCAGGCGCGCCGGGTCC
>DASRQT010000256.1:0-4939 GCA_035696485.1 Polyangia bacterium
GTCGGCGGCCCGCACCATGGCCGAACTGAACTCGTACAAGAAGCTGCTGGAGTTTTCGCAGAAGCTCATGGCCAGCTACGAGCTGCCGGCGCTGCTGGATCAGCTTCTGGACGTGATGATCCAGGTCAGCAACGCCGACAAGGGCTTCCTGGTCCTGATGGAATCGGGCGAACCGGTGGTCAAGGTCGCGCGCAACCTGCGCCGCGAGACCATCTCCGATGCGGTCAGTCAGCTGTCGGATTCGATCCTGGCGCGCGTCATGAAGAGCCGCAAGCCTCTGATCATCTCGGACGCGCTGTCCGACAGTGAATTCAAGAACTCGCTGTCGGTCGTCAATCTGAAATTGACGTCGGTGATGTGCGTGCCGCTGATGGAGCGCGGAAACATGCTGGGCCTCATCTATGTCGGTAACGACAATGTCGCGCAGCTGTTCGAGGAGGCTCACCTGGAGGTGTTGACCATCTTCGCCTCGCAGGCGTCGCTGCTGATCCGCAACGCCCTGCTGGTCAACGAGCTGCAGCTCGACAATCGGTCGTTGCAAGAACGTATTGAACGGATCCGCTTCGGCGAGATCCTGGGATCGTCGCCGCCCATGCAGGAGGTCTTCCGCAAGGTGCAGAAGGTGGCGGCGACCGACATCTCCGTCCTGGTCACCGGTGAGACCGGTACCGGCAAGGAGCTGATCGCGCGCGAGCTGCACAACCGGTCGGCGCGCGCGAAAGGACCGTTCGTCACCATCAACTGCGGCGCCATCCCGGAGAACCTGCTGGAGTCCGAGCTCTTTGGCCACGTGCGCGGGGCGTTCACCGGCGCGGTCAGCAACAAGGCCGGACGCTTCCAGGCCGCCGACCACGGCACGCTGTTTCTCGACGAGATCGGCGAGATGCCGCTGGCGCTGCAGGTGAAGATCCTGCGCGCGCTGCAGGAGCGCGTGGTGGTGCGCGTCGGCGACACCACGGTCGAGACCATCGATATACGCGTTATCGCCGCGACCAACCGCGAGCTGGAGGTGGAGATCAAGGCCGGCCGGTTTCGCGAGGACCTCTACTACCGCCTGAACGTCGTGCACCTGCACCTGCCGCCGCTGCGCGATCGCGGCGATGACATCGTGGTGCTGGCGCGCTACATGGTCGGCCGCTACGCGCCCGAATACGGCGGCAAGGTCCGGGGCCTTACCCCCAACGCCATCGCCGCCATCAAACGTCACCGCTGGCCCGGCAACATCCGCGAGCTCGAGAATCGCGTGAAGAAGGCGGTGGTGCTGTCCGACAAGGCGTTGCTCGGTCCGGAGGATCTGGATCTGACGTCCGATGACCTCCCGGCGATCCTGCCGCTGGCCGACGCCAAGGAACGATTTCAGCGTGAGTACATCAACGAAGTGCTGGCGCTCAACGCTGGAAATCGCACGAAGACCGCGCGCGATCTGGGCGTCGATCCGCGCACGATCTTCCGGCATCTGGAAAAGGAGGACGGCACGGAGATCCCGTCCGATGAGGAACCAAAGGGGATCCTCTGAGATGCGGTTACATCGACCGACAGCCGGCGGGCCGCAACCGCTGCAAAAGAGCTGACATCAATGTCCGAGTCGCCAGGAGCGCGCGTCAGCAGATGATGAAAAGGCCGCGGCTTTTGCCAGTGGCACGTCCTGTGCTTCTGCTCTTGGGGTTTGGCAACAGTTGCGCGAAGAGCGCGATGGTTTTTCTTATGGCTTTCCAGTCCGCTTGTGTTTTGCCCCTGGCGCCGGTGTTCGAAGACCCTCCGGCCGCGCAGAATTTCGCGCCTGTCATCGTCGACAGCTTTCCGGTCAATGGCAAGGTGGTCAGCACGCCAATGTTCCGCGTGACCGTGGACGACCCCAACATTGGGGACGAGCTGTTCGTCCGCTGGATCGCCGACTTTCCGCCTTATACGGAGAACAGCCGGCCCCTGGGAGATGACGTCAGGGTGCCGCCTCCGGCGGTCGGGACGCTGCGCCCTGACGTTAGCCGAACCATCGACTGCGTGTTGCACTCGCTGGTCAAGAACGTGCCGACTCACCACATCATGGTGGTGGTGGCGGACCGCAAGTTTCGGCCGCCCGATCAAGAGACCGACCTGGATCGAAAACTGACGTCGCTGCCCAAAGACGCTCCGCGCGCCGAGGCTCACTGGACGCTGAACCTGGAGTGCAAATGACGGCGGTCGTGCCACGCCTCGCCCTTGGCTGCGCGCTGCTCGCCGGCGCGTGTGGCGTGCGCCCGGCGGTACCTTCGGGCTGCCAGGACGACGACCAGTGCGGGTCAGGAATGGCCTGCGCGGGTGAGCTGTGCATCCCGCGAGCGGCGCCCAGCGGGACCTGGGCGGTCGAGCTGTTGCCGCGCAGCGATTCCGCCGCGGCCGCGACCGAGTTCACCTCCGTCACGCTGGACGCGGGTCCCTTGCAGCTGGCGGCGCGCGCGAAGGCGACCATCACCGGCACCCTGGGTGCGGGATCGATGTTGAGCAGCGGCGCGCACGTCCTGGTCAACCTCGCCCCTGAGATCCCGGGACGGGCCGACCTGCAGTTCGAGGGGGAATGGCCGGCCAAGATCGACGGTGGAGCACCCGCATTCATGCTGACCGTCCCGGACAGCGTGCTGGGGAAGACCGCGACGCTGATGGTCCTGCCGACCCCGCCGGAGGATCGGAAACAGGCGCCGATCTCGATGCAGATCTTGCTGGATCGGAACCTGACCGTGCTATTGCCCGGCGACGCGCTGTCCGTCCATGGGCGCTTGCTGTCGGCGATCGGCGACGCCGAATCGGGATTCGTGGCGCGCGCGTTTCAGGGCAGCCAGCTCATCAGCAACGTGTTCGAGACCCAGACCGACGGCGCCTTCAGCCTGGCGATTCCGGCCGGGAACATCGCGCCCGACGGGCGCGCCATCTTCGTCGAGCTGGCCCCGAAGGACGACAAGGCGCCCAAGCCCCGGTTTCGATCGCAGAGTTTTCCGCTTCCGATGAACGTCGATCTCGGCGAGCTGCGTTTGCCCGCGTACAGCCAGCCCAACGTCTTTCGGTTTGACGTGCGCGGCGAAACCGAGAACGGTCCGCCGGTCGGCGACGCCATCGTGCGGGCGCGGACCGATATCGAAGAGAACGCCACCGGGTCCGCGGCCTACCTTCGAGACGGGCGCACCGACGCGCAGGGGGTCACCGACATCAACCTCTTGCCCGGGTCGGCGAACGCGCTGCGACCGTACGACATCACCGTCATCCCTCCGCCCAACTCGAAGTACGGGGTCAAGTGCCTCTCGCGTTTCCCGCTGGCCGCGGGCGGTACCGTCAACGGGCCGGCGCTGGCCAAGAAGATCGCCCTGCCACTCAAGCCCGTGTTGAGCGGCGTCATCCTGCGCGCCGACGGCGTTCCGGTCGGCGGCGTGACGATCATGGCGACCAGGACGGAGGTCGATCCGGCGGCCCTGTGCGCCGACGCCGCCGCTTCACCGCCGGCCAACGTCACCACCGATGACAAGACGGGCGCCTACAGGCTGCAGCTCGATCCTGGCACCTACCGCATCGACTATGACCCGCCCGCGGGTGCGCCGGTTCCCCGCCTCACGGAGGCCGGCGTGCTCATCACGTTCGACGTGGCGCGGACCGTCCAGATGCAACCGGCGGCACTGATCGCAGGATCGATCTTTGCGCCCGACGGCACCCGGCTGCCGTCGGTCAGCGTCCGACTGCTGGAGGTCGTCTGCGGAGGGCGGGTCCCGTGCTCGGGCACCTCCCGCGTCGAACCGTTGCTGCGTGGGCAGACCCGCGCCGACGGCAACGGCAACTTCCGCTTGGTGATCCCCCTGATGACCCGCTAGCCTCAGGCACAACGTGTCATACGAGGGGAGTTGTAGTCGCGGGGGAGTTTGGCTCTAATCGGGCTGCTTATGGCTGGGCTGCGCTTCCCAATTGTGGTTTTGTTGCTGGTCGCCGGGTGCGGGCGAACCGACCTCGACTTCGGGGTCGGCACCGAGAACACGACGGTGCCTGGTGCTGACGCCGGCAACGCAGGCGGCGGCCGCGCGGACGCGCGCGACTCCGGAGGCTCGGTTGACCGCGGCTCGGGCGGACGAGGCGGCAACACCGGCACGGGCGGCAATACCGGCACCGGCAACGGCTCGGGCAACACCGGTATGGGCGCACGCGGCGGCAACACCGGCATGGGCGGCAACACCGGCACCGGAAATGGCCCAGGTACCGGGATGGGCGGAAACACAGGCACGGGCGCCAACCCGGGCATGGGCGGCAACACCGGCACCGGCGCCAGCACCGGAATGGGCGGGCGTGGCGGCACGGGGGGCACGCCCGGGACGTTCATCCCGTGCGGGCCGACATCCTGCCGGTCGGGAGCAGAGACCTGCTGCATCAGTCCGGGCGCCACCCCTCCGCAGGCCTGTATCGCGGCCGGCCAGAGCTGTCAGGGGGCCAACCTCGCTTGCACCGACGGTTCCATGTGCACGCGCGGGCGGGTTTGCTGTCTCACGCTCCCTGGCTTTGATAGCAGCTGCCGGTTGGCGGAGGTGTGCCTCCTGGGGCCAAACCTCATCGTTTGCGGCGCCGATCGCGAGTGCCCGTCAGCGCGTCCACACTGCTGCCGCGTGCTGGGACAGGGTATCTGTCAGGCCAATGCGTGCCCGACACAACAGCGCTAGCAGTCCGGCGTACCGGCAACCTGGCGGCGCAATTCGGGGCTTGAACTGGACATTTGTCGGGTAGTCCCGTAGCTTTCCGGCATTCCTTGGCCTGGAAATTGGTCCTGACCGGCGCACCGGCGGCGACCAGCGAGCGGCGCTCCGCTCGCCTCGGCCGCTCTGCCCCTCATGTCTCCAGAATCCGCCGCGCCTCCCGGAGAGTTCCGCCAATACCGGCGGTTCCTGTCGGTGTTCATTCTCACTTTCATTTCGGTCGGCAGTCTCTACTTGCT
>DASRQT010000257.1:0-29468 GCA_035696485.1 Polyangia bacterium
TCGGTCAGCGAGAAGGCCGAGGCGTACGCGCACGAGGTCGTCGGACTATTGAAAGCGCAAGGACTGCGCGTCGAGGCTGACGTGTCAGCCGAGAAGCTCGGGGCCAAGATTCGCAAGGCCCAGATGGAGAAGATCCCCTACATGGTCGTGGTAGGGGAGAAGGACATGGCCGCTCGCGTGGTGTCGCCGCGCACGCGAGAGGGTCAGCAGCAACCGGCAACGCCGGTCGACGAGTTCGCTCGCCGGCTGGCGTCCGAGGCTGCGCAACCGACCATCGGCAGCGGCTAAAGCAGGAGGAAAGAACATCGCAAGGCCATCATTTCAAGCACCATCTAGTTCAGCAGATAACTACCGCGTCGGGCGCCGAATCCGGGTTCCCGAGGTGCGGGTCATTGCCGCCGACGGGGGACAGGTGGGGATCATCCCCACGCACGAGGCCCTCAAGATGGCGGAAGAGCAGGGGCTGGAGCTGGTCGAGGTCAACCCTCGGGCGGCGCCGCCGGTCTGCAAGATCATGGACTTCGGCAAGTTCAAGTACGAGACCTCCAAGAAGGAGAAGGCCTCGCGCAAACACCAGTCCACCATCGTTCTCAAGGAGATCAAGCTCCGCCCCAAGACCGACGACCACGACTTTGATTTCAAGATCAAACACATCCGCCGGTTCCTGGCCGAGGGCAACAAGTGCAAGCTGGTCGTGGTGTTCAGGGGTCGCGAGATCGTCCACCCGGAGATGGGTCAGGTCATGCTGGATCAGGTCATCCGAGCGGTGAACGACATCGCCATGGTCGAACAGCGCGCCATGATGGAAGGCCGCCGGATGGTCATGACCATCGGTCCGCGCGGTGGCGTCATCAAGGCACCGGGCCCCGCCGGGTCGATCACCGTGCCCCCGGTTGGCGCTGCCCCCGCCGGCGGCACGCCGCCGCCGGTAGTTCCGCCCGCGGCCGGCACCACGTCCGACACTGCGCCCGCCGCCACGCCCGCACCCGTCGCCACCGCCGTGAAGGCCGCTGCCCCCGCCGCCGAAACCAAAGGCTAAAGCGCGTCACATCTCGGCGCCGGTTTCGATCCAGCGGCGCACCGCCTGGATGATGCTTGCCGGCAGCGGCTGTCCGGGCGGCATTCGCACGCCCACGCCGGGATGATCGCTCGAGATCTTTTCAAACAGGTAGGACGCCGCCGGATCACCTGGCACGACGCGCAGCCGGTCCGGCATCTCGGTCGACCGCACGCCGACGACGGCCGCGTGGACCGGCGCCACCAGGCTAAGGCCCATGCGCGGCGCGATCGCCCCATGACACGAGCTGAAAGTGCAGCGGGCGGCGAACACGTCCGCTTCGAGCACGGTGATCCGCGGCGGCGTGACGTCCTCCGCGCCGTCGCCACAGCCGCAACCGAGCCATAGCGACAGGGCGGCGGCCAGCAGGGTGCAGAAGCGGTTCACGGGGCCCGATCAGGGGCAGTCGGCGGCGCCCAGCGCCGTCATCATCGGACCGCAGGTGGTGTTCACGCATTCACCGCAGGCGGCCTTATCGTCGCCGGAGCATTCAGCGCAGCGCCCGAGGCCCTTGGTCGCCAGGCACCGCGCGGCATTCGACACCTCGCTGCTCAGGGCAGGGCAGCTCCCGACCACGCACGCGTCGAAGTCCCCGGGTGCCGCGTCCGGGCCGGTGGCCGCGCCCAGGCACGTCGCGGTGCCGGCGCCACCGGTCGTGCCGCGCCCAACCCAGTTGGCCCGCAGGTAGCGGCCCTTCCAGTCGTCGGTGATGCTGCAAAGCTCGGTCTTGGTGTCCTTGGGATAGTAGAGGCCCAGGAACATGCACATCTCGTCGCGCGTGGTGCGACCCTGACTTACGACGCGGTCCTCGGTGTTCATGTACGAACACTTGAAGTCGATCAGCTGGCCGGCGGCCAGCGCAAGTGGGGGTGACATCACCTTGTTGGGAACCTGCTCCCACTCGTGTCCGCTGTAGATTTCCTGGACCAAGGTGCCGTCGGCGGCGCGCAGGTTGGCCACGTACCCGACGCCGCGCCTGTGCATGTGCGATTCGGCGTTGACCAGCGTCACGTCCTTTGCCACCGGGCAGATCTCGTGCGCGTCGGAAGACGCCAGCGGCGGCACGTGGATGAATGGGTTGTAAATGAAGAAGATCCCGGCTTCCTGGGTAACCTGTTCCGCCGGGACAGTGTAGAGGTTGATGGCGATCTGCACGGTCAAGGGTTGGGTCGACGCATTGATGTAGTGCGCGTTGATGAGCAGCAACGTGCCGCCCTCGAACTTCAGCGCCGTGCCCTCGGGAAGTCCGTCGACGACGGGGGGGCCATCGGGAGACTGCGCCCCGCCGGCGGCGCCGATGATGTCCCAGTCGCCGGTCGCGCCGTTCTTGCTGCAATCGAAGATACCGGACGTGTCCACCGGCTCGCCTGAGGCGGTGTGGGTCGGCAACTCGCGGTAGTTGGTGGTGTAAAGCAGGACGTGATGGCTGCCGGGGGTGTACCTCGTCACCTCACGCTGGACGTACAATCCGTCGTCGGGGACACGGAAAAACTTGCACCGTTCGGTCTCGAGCCCTGGTTCCAGGTTGGTCATCATGGAGATCTGCAGCCCCTGTCCAATGGCTGGCATTTCCAGCAGCGGAGGCGAGGTATTCTCCTTTTCGCCGCACGCAGCGAAAGCAGCAAGGCTAACTACGGTATAAATCCACGGCTTGGACATCGTCTCTCCTCTAGGACTTTCAGGTTTCGTGGCTCACCCGTGAAAACGCCCGGGCACGCGCATATTCCCGCGCGCTGGGTTCGCGGCGGCGGCCTGCGATGGCCTGCTGCTTTCCTGGTTGTGGCGGCCACGCTTGCGGCAGCCGGCTGTCGCAAGGACGGCTGCGTCGGCGGCGACGACAAACGCTGCCTGCCCCCGTCGGCGTGCGCGGCGCTCCGCTACAGCTGCCCGGTGGGCGGGGAGTCGCTGCGCGTGTTGCGTTTGCCGGCCGGCATGGTGGAACGAAGCGCCGGTCCCAAGGCCCAGGCATCGGTGGGGGATTTCCTGCTGGAGAATGACCGCGTCCGCCTGGTGCTGGACGCGCCCGAACATCCGCAGGATCTGGCCCCGTCCGGCGGCAGCATCATCGACCTGGCCCCGCGCGAGGCGGACACCGCCGGCAGCGATCAGGCGAACAGTTTCTATCAGGTCGCGGGCGTGCTCCCGCGCGACGCCATTCACTATCTGTCGTGGGAGGTGATCGACCAGCATCTGGCGGCCGCGGGCGGCGAGGCGTTTGTCGCGGTGGTCTTTCGCGGTCACATGGAGGGAGATCCGCGCGTGTCGGTGGTCACGCGGTATGAGCTGCGCGCCTGCGAGCCCGGAGTGCGCGTTCGCACCGACCTTCACAATGGCTCCCCTGATCCCAATACCTTCTACCTGAGCGACGGGCTGTTCTGGGGCGACAACGGGATGATCCCGTTCGTCCCGATCGTTGGTCACGGGTTCCACTTCCCGGAGCTGGATCTGCTGAACCTGTCGTGGGCCTGGCGGCAGTGGCCGTTCGTCGCGGCGCGCACGCAGGCGCCGCCGGACGTCAGCTACGCGGTAGTCCCATGCAGCAACGAGCAGGGCGCGGGCT
This sequence comes from Polyangia bacterium, assembly GCA_035696485.1. Lineage (GTDB taxonomy): Bacteria > Myxococcota_A > Polyangia > Fen-1088 > Fen-1088 > DASRQT01. The sequence goes on from DASRQT010000257.1 coordinate 3,618, forward strand.
TCAACGAGAGCACGCTGACCGCCGCCGGCGTCCCGCTGCGGCCGACCTTGCCGGGGGACGGCCTTCGTTACGAACGCTTCATCGTGGCATCGCCGGGGCCCGGCGTCGCCGCCGCGGCCAGCGAGGCCATGGCCGCGCGCGTGTTGCTGCACGGTGATCCGCCGCCCGTCCGCGTGACCGGGCGGCTGCTGGCGGCCGGCGCGCCCGTGGACGCCGCCGGCGGGCGTGCCGCTTCGCTGCTGTTCTACGAACCGGCGCCCGGCCCCGATCCCGACGCCGAGGCGGGTCGCCGCCCGTGGAGCGAGGCTGTCCCCGACGCGGATGGGCGCTTCGAGGTCAAGCTGCCGCCGGATCGCTCCTACCGGATTTTGCCCCACGCGTTCGGCCTGCCGTCGGCGCCAGCGGCGTCGATCGCCGTGGGGTCTACCGATCTGGACGCGGGCGATCTGTCCATGGATCGATCGGCGCGGCTGCGCATCAGCATCGAGGGTGATGGCGGGCAGCGCGCTCGCTTTGCAGAAGTGGTCTTGATCCCGGTCGACCGGCCGTCGTCGGCGCCCGGCGCGCAGCCGAGCCTCTACGGCGTCTTCGGCGGCTGCAATCCGATGCTCGGGCCTCCCCATGGCGGCTCGCCGGCGTGTAACCGGGCGCTGACCGCCGACGGGCTGCTGGATCTGGCGGTCCCGCCCGGGCACTACTACGTGTACGCGACGCGCGGTCCCTTCGCGACGCTGGACCGGGGACAGATCACGCTTGGCGCCGGCGATCAGCTGTCGCTGAACCTGGTGTCGCGCCTGATTCCCGATCTCCTGCCCATGGGTGTCCTCTCGGGCGACTTTCACGTGCACGGCGCGGCCAGCTACGACTCCGCGATCCCCGATCAGGATCGCGTGGTCAGCTTCCTGGCCGCGGGCGTCGACGTGATCGTCGCCAGCGATCACGACGTCGTCACCACCTACGACAGCACGCTGGCGGCGCTGGGCGTGGGCGGCCAGCTGGCCGTCATTCCCGGCGTCGAGGCGACGCCCAACATCTTGTGGTTCACCGTGCCGGGAGAAAAGTTCCCCAAGACCACCGGCCACTTCAATTTCTGGCCGCTGCGTTTTGACGACACCGCCCCGCGAAACGGCGCCCCCTGGGACGAGCTGCGGGAGCCGGGCGCGTTGATGGACGACATGGAGTCGCTGTACAGCAACGCCGCGGCGGCCGTGCGGCAGCTCAATCATCCGTTCGCCGAAAGCAAGCTGGGTCGCGATCAGGGTTTCATTCACACGCTGGGCTACGATCCGCGGCGGCCGGTGGTCAAAGGCGCCAGCTTCGCCGCCGACGTCCTCCTCACTCAACCAGCCGGCGGCAGGCACAACATCGACTGGGACGTCCAGGAGGTCATGACCGGCGCCTCGCGACGCCAGTGGCTGCGCTACCGGACATTCTGGTTCTCGCTGCTTTCACAGGGGATCCTGCGCGCGGGGGTCGCCAACAGCGACACGCATAGCCTGACGCTCGAGAGGGTGGGTTACCCGCGCAACCTCATCTTCGGGGGCCACCGCCGCAGCCTGCTGGATCTCGAGGCCTTCGACGCCGACGTTCGCGCCGGTCATCTGGTCGGCACCAACGGGCCGGTGGTCGAAGCGTCCATCGACGTCGGCGACAGGCAGGTGCACGGGCCCGGCCTGGCGCCGCTGGCGGTGAAGCCCGACGATGTCCTCACGGTCAGCGTCGCGGCCGCGCCCTGGATACCGGTCACGCAGGCGCGCATCTTCGTCAACGGCCGCGTGGCCAAGACCATCGATCTCTCGGCCAGCTTTCGCGGCCTCGATCGTCTCGGCAGCATCCCCGGCCGAGCGCGCTTCGACGTTCCTCTGTCGGAGGTTTTGCCCCGGCAAGGGCAGGGGCCGGGGGACGCCTGGCTGGTCGTCGAGGTCGGACTGCCGCAAGACCTGCCGCCGGACAACGAGGATGGGATCGCCGACGGGTTCCCCGATCTGCCCGACGCCGACCTGCCCGTGCGCCCGCGGTCCGCCGCCGATCCGCGTTTCGATCTGGAGGCGGTGGCCCCGGGGATCTGGCCGGTCGCCTTCACCAATCCGTTCATCCTCAACGTCGATGGTGGTCCGTGGACTCCGCCGGGGCTGCCGTGATCTTTGCTCGCGGAAACCCCGGCGCCGCTTCGATGCTGCCCTTCGCGATCATCGTCTTCATGGTCGCGCCGCCGGCGCGCGCGTCCGACGATGGCGACAGCCCGTGTCGCTGGCAGGATGGCATCGCCCGACACGGCACCGGCCCGCTACCGTCGGGGGTAGGTTCTGCGGACTTCGGGATGGTGCCCGAAGCTTGCCCCGGTTTCGACGTGCTGGCGCGCCTGCGTGGTGTGCTGCTGGTGGCCAGCGACGCGCCCGATTTTTACGGCAACGCTGGCGGCGGCCTGATGCTGCGCCTTCGTCGCGGCGTCAGTCAGCGGACGTGGGTGTCGCTGGCGCTGGATATCCTGACCTATCGCTACGTCGCAAATGCCGTGGTCCGATCCGACCGCTTCAGCATCGGTCCACCGACCTTCGGCCTCTATCACCGCCTGGCGCTGCCGTTCGCTGGCGCGCTGGCCGTGTATGGCCGCCTGCTGCTGCCGTTTGATACCGCGCGCGACGGCTTCGAGGTCGGGGGCGAGCTGGGGCTGTCGACCTGGGTACCGCTCGGCACCCGCCACGGTCTCCAGGGCGGGATCGCGCTGCCGGTGCCGGTCGACATCAGCGGAGGTCAGCTGCACGGGGCGTTTGCGCCCGCGCTGCTGGCCGAGGCATTCTGGACGCCGCACCGGGCCGTGGCCCTGTTCGCCGGCGCTGCCGTACGCACGCAGGCGATCCCGGATGCCGCGCTGCGATCGGTGGCCGTCCGGGCCGCTGCCCAGCTGTTTTTTGCCAGCGGGTTGCGGCTGGCGCTGGCCGCCGAGATCCCCCTCGTCGGCGACGACCGGACCGACGCCATCGTTTCGCTTTTGGCGACCTGGATCGCGGCCCCGGCCACGCCAATTGCCCGGTAACACAGCACTTGCCAGGACGGAGCAAATCGCTATACTCCCGCGCTCCCATGCCCAAGATTAAGATGAAGTCGAACAGCAGCGCCAAGAAGCGCTTCAGTCTGACCGCGAATGGCCGTGTCAAGCGTAAGAAGGCCTACTTGCGCCACAACCTGACGTCGAAGTCGACGGGCGCCAAACGGAACCTCCGTCGTGGGGGATACGTCAGCAAGACCCAGGAACACCAGATCAAGGCCATGCTCCCGTACGCCTAACCAGGCACTGTCAAAGTAAGGAATCGGACTCATGCCTCGCGCAAAAGGTGGTTACAAGTCGACTCGCCGCCGGAACCGGATTCGCCGACACGCGAAGGGGTTCCGCGGGGGTCGTTCCAAGCTCTGGAAGGCGGCGGTAGAAGCCGTCCACCGCAAATGGCGGTTTGCGTTTTTTCACCGCCGCAAGCGGAAGCCAGACTTCCGAGGTCTGTGGATCATCCGCATCAACGCGGCCGCGCGCGACAGTGGGATCTCCTACTCGCGTTTGATCGCATCGCTGGACAAGGCCAACATCGCCCTCGATCGCAAGATTCTGGCGGATCTGGCCATCAGCGATCCAGCGGCCTTCAAGAAGGTCGTCGAGACGGCGCGGGCCTAGTCGCCCGCGCGTCACGTCTACCCAACCGCTGTCGGGCCTTCCATGCCCAGTGAGGGTGTCTCCCGGATCATCGGCGATCTCGACCGGATGTCGGCCGCCTTCGCTGCCGACATCAGCGGCCTTGCGACCGAGCAGGAGATCCGCGCCGCGCAGGCGCGCTACCTGGGCAAGAAGGGCAAGGTCTCCGAGCTGATGAAGGAGCTCGGGCGGCTGCCGCCCGAGGAACGTCCTGCCGTCGGAGAGGCGGCCAACCGCGCCAAGGCCGAGGTCGAGGTCGCGGTGGCGGCGCGTCTGGCGGCCCTGGCCGATAGCGCGCTGTCGGTTGATCTGGCCCGCTCCATCGACGTCACGCTGCCGCCGCGCGGCGGGCCGCCGGGGACGCTGCACCCGCTGACGCTGGTGCGTCGCGAGATCGAGCACATCTTCCTGGGCCTGGGATTCGAGGTGCGGACCGGTCCCTGGATCGAGACCGAATGGAACAACTTCGACGCTCTCAACACGCCGGCCGATCACCCCGCGCGCGACATGCAGGACACCTTCTTCGTCGAGGGCGGGCGCGTCCTCCGTTCGCACACGTCGCCGGTTCAGGTCCGGACCATGCTGTCGGGGCCGCCGCCGGTGAAGATCATCGCCCCCGGCAACGTGTTCCGCCGCGACGACGACGCCACCCACACGCCGATGTTCCCCCAGGTCGAGGGGCTGCTGGTCGATCGCGACGTCTCGTTCGCCGACCTCAAGGGGACGCTGCTGCACTTCGTGCGGCGGTTCTTCGGCCCCAGCCTGGGCATTCGCCTGCGCCCCAGCTACTTCCCGTTCACCGAGCCGTCGGCCGAGGTCGACGCCGCCTGTTACCTGTGCGAGGGCAGCGGTCAGATCGACGGCCGCGGGTGCCGCCTGTGCAAGGGCAGCGGCTGGATCGAGATCGGCGGCGCCGGCATGGTCCACCCCAACGTCTTCCGGGCCGTGAACTACGACCCGGCCGCGGTGTCGGGTTTCGCCTTCGGTATGGGGCTGTCGCGCATGGCGATGCTGAAGTACGGGGTCGAGGATCTGCGCGCGTTCTATGAAAACGACGTGCGGTTCCTGCGGCAATTCCAGTGATATGGACCATCGACCATGAAGATCTCGTTTAACTGGCTGCGGGAGCTCTGCGCCCTGCAGCCGGGCGTCACCGCCGATTCGGTGGGCGAACGCCTGACGCTGGCCGGTCTGGAGGTCGAAGGCATCGAACGCCGCGGGCGCGACCTGCGCGGGGTGGTGGTCGCGGAAGTGCTGGGCGTGCGACCCCATCCCGGCGCCGAGAAGCTGAAGCTTGTGCGTGTGGTGGCCGGGGGCGCGGAGGAGGAGGTGGTCTGCGGCGCGCCAAATGTGCCCGCGCCCGGGGGCAAGGTCGCCTGGGCGCCACCGGGCGCCAGCCTGCCGGGCAAGCCGCCGCTGGAACGGCGCGAGATCCGCGGCGTCTCTTCCCCGGGCATGCTGTGCAGCGAGGTCGAGCTCGGGATCAGCGAAGCAGGTGACGGAATCTTGATTCTGTCACCTGAGACCCTGCGCGGGGCCGACGTGGCCAGCGTGGTCGGCGTGCTGGACGAGGTGCTGGAGGTCAACGTCACGCCCAACCGCCCCGACGCGCTGTCGCACGCCGGCATCGCGCGGGAGGTGGCGGCCTACTTCGCCACCACCTGGAAGCTGCCACTGCCCGACGAGGTCGCGACCGCGGCTTTTCCCGCGGGCAGGCACCTGGACGTCGAGATCCGCGAGCCGGTGGCGTGCCCGCGTTACGCCGCGCGCCTTGTGACCGGTGTTCGCGTCGGGCCGAGTCCCCTGACGCTGCGGGTGCGCCTGGGCGCCTGCGGCGTGCGCGCCATCTCCAACCTGGTCGACGTCACGAACTACATGATGCTGGAGACCGGGCATCCGATGCACGCGTTCGATCTCGACAAGGTCGAGGGAACCGTCGTCGTCCGCCGCGCCGCGAAGGGCGAACGGATGACGACCCTGGACGGGGTCGAGCGCCCGCTGCAGGAGAGCGACATCGTGATCGCGGACGCCCGCGGCCCGATCGCGCTCGCCGGCGTGATGGGCGGGGCCACCAGCGAGGTGTCGCCGGCCACCACCGCCGTGCTGCTGGAGACGGCCACCTTCGATCCGCGCAGCGTCCGTCGCACGGCCAAGCGCCTCGGCCTGCACTCCGAGGCGTCGCATCGCTTCGAACGGGGCGTCGACGCGAACGGCATCCCCCACGCTGGCCAGCGGGCGGCGGCGATGATGGCGCGCCTCGGCGGTGGCGCCGTGGCCGGCGACGTCATCGATCGATATCCGCTGCCCTCGCAGCCGCGCAGGGTGGCCCTGTCCACGGGCGGCCTGCGCCGGATATCGGCGATCGACATTCCGATCGAGCAGGCGGCCGAGAAGCTCGCCGCCATCGAGATCCCGTCGCAGGTCGAGGCCAGCCTCGAGGCCGACGGGGGCGGTCCCGGTCTGGTGGCGACGGTCCCGACGTTCCGTCCCGACATATCGATTCAGGAGGATCTCATCGAGGAGGTCATGCGCCTGGTCGGGTACGACCGCGTGCCGGCGCGCTTGCCGCAGTCGGTGCGCGCTCCCGCCAGCAGCCCGGAGGCGCTGGCCGATAGCGCGCGCGAGGTGCTGGCCGCGACCGGACTGCACGAGGTGGTGACCTGGGCGTTCGTTCCGCGCGCCTGGTTGCAGGCGCTGTCGCGCGAGGGGGACCATCCGCTGGGTGACGGCATCGTGGTAAAAAATCCTATCTCGTCGGATTACGAGGTCATGCGCACGTCGCTGTTGCCCGGGTTGCTGGACGCCGCGCGGAGAAACCTGGCGCGCGGCGCCACCGACTTCGGCCTGTTCGAGGTGGGCCCGGTCGTCCGCCGCGCCGGCGAACCCAAGGACGCGCCCGCCGAACCGACGGTGGCGGCGGCCATCCTTGTCGGCCGGCGCCCCGGCTGGTTGAGGCCGGGCGAGCCGCTGGACTTCTTTGACGCCAAGAACGTCCTCGCCGCGCTGATGGCGAACCTGGGCGTCGGCGACTGCGCGTACGTCCCCGGCGGCGCCGGAGCGCTGTTTCATCCCGGGGCATCGGCGGAGGTTCGGACGCAAGGGCAAGGGCAAACGGACCCCGGCGCGCATCGGCTGGGCGCCATCGGTGAGGTCCACCCCGCGCTCGCTCGCGCGCTGGGGCTTTACCAGCGGGCGCTGTATTTTGAGATCGAGCTTGACGCCCTGGGCGGCGAACGCCGGCCGGTCCGCAGTGTGCCGCCGCCGCGCTTCCCGTCGGCGTCGCGGGATCTGTCGTTCTGGATCGACGCGGCCGTCACCGCCGACGAGCAGCGCGCGGCCTTCCTGGCGGCGGTCGAACCGTTGCTCAAGGACCTGGCGGTGCTGGAAGAATTCCGGGATCCGAAGTACGTCCCCGCCGGGAAAAAGGGCATGTTGTGGGGTATGACGTACCGGGCCGACGACCGGACGCTGACCGACAGCGAGGTCGACGCGGCGCACGCGCGCGTCGTCGGCGCCCTCAAAGCCGCCAGGGCAATTCAGATCAGATAGTCAACCCTTTGACGTCAAAGGGAATTTCGTTTATACGTTTGCCATGACCAAGGCCGACATTGTTGAAAACGTCTACGAGAAGGTCGGCGGTTTTTCGAAGAAAGAGGCCGCCGAGATCGTGGAAACGGTGTTCGACACGATCAAGGAGACCCTGGAACGAGGCGAGAAGATCAAGATATCGGGGTTCGGCAACTTCGTCGTCCGCGACAAGAACGCGCGGGCTGGCCGCAACCCTCAGACCGGGCAAGAGATCACCATCAGCGCGCGGCGCGTCCTGACGTTCAAACCGAGCCAGGTGCTCAAGAACGCTCTCAATGGGTAGGGACGAATAGCGCTGACGTGGCTGGTCGGGCGCCAAAACCGTCGACCCCGTCGGGGATTCCAGACAAGCCGTTTTTCAAGATCGGCGAGGCGGCGCGTCTGTGCGCGGTCAAACCGTACGTGCTGCGTTACTGGGAGACCGAGTTCTCTTCGCTGCGCCCGCAGAAGACGCGCTCCCACCAGCGACTTTACCGGCGTAAGGACGTTGAGCAGTTGCTCAAGATTCGCCACCTGCTGTATGAAGAGCGTTTCACGATCGAAGGAGCGCGGGCACGTCTTAGGGAACTTGGGCATGAAGAGGCGGCACCAGCGCCGTTGCCGCCTCCCGAGGTCAGCCCCGAGTTGCTACGAAAGATAAAGCAAGGTCTGGTGGATCTGATACGAATCGTCGAGGACTGATATCGGGGCGTGGCGCAGCCTGGTTAGCGCACCTGTCTGGGGGACAGGGGGTCGCTGGTTCAAATCCAGTCGCCCCGACAATCACGTGAGGGATAAGAATGATGGCGGATCGCGTGAGGGAGGGACGGCTCTGCCGGCCCGAGCTCATCGCGGGGGGCGCGGGACCCTCCTGGGGTCCCGCACTAAATGAGACCGCTAATATTACTAACCAACGACGACGGCGTGATGGCGCCGGGCATTCGGACGGTCGCCGCAGAGCTGCGCGAAGTCGGCGACGTGATGATCGCCGCGCCCGATCGCGAGCGCAGCGCCGCCTCTCACTCGATCAGCCTTGACCGGCCGCTGCGCGTCGACGAGATCGAGCCCGGGATTTTTTCCATCGATGGCACGCCCGTCGATTGCGTGTACCTGGCGCTGCTGCACCTGACCTCGCGCAAACCCGCCCTGTGTGTCTCGGGGATCAACAACGGGTACAACCTCGGCTCCGACGTGTTCTATTCGGGCACGGTGGCCGGCGCCGTCGAGGCCGCGCTGCGCGGAATACCGTCGATCGCGGTGTCGCTCGAGCGCCGCAATCCGCAGGACTTCACCCACGCGGCCGCCTTTACCAAGGCGCTGGCCGCGGAGGTGGTCGCGCGCGGGCCGGCCGCCATCCCGGACGCGTCGTTGCTCAGCGTCAACATCCCCAACGGCGCCGTCAACGGATACCAGATCACGCATCTGGGAAGGCGGGTCTATCGCGACCAGGTCGAGGTTCGGCAGGATCTGCGCGGGCGGTCGTATTACTGGATTGGTGGTCCCGAAGAAAACGCGACCGATCTGCCGGGTTCCGATTGCAGCGCGGTTCGCGACGGCCGCACGTCGGTCACGCCGCTGGCTCTCGATCTGACACACACGAAACTGCTGGGAGAATTGGTCGGCTGGAGGGTGGGTAACTTCGTGCACGAGGCGGTCCAGCGCGCTAAGCTCTGACGCCTCATGGCAGGTGACAGGTCGGAGGGGGTGGAGGATCCCCTCATGGTCGAGGGGCGGCGCCGCATGGTGATCGAGCAGCTGGCGCGACGGGGGATACAGGACCCTCGCGTGCTGGGCGCGATGGCCGCGGTGCCGCGTCACGAGTTTGTTGATCCCAGCCTGGCGTCGGAGGCGTACGAGGATCGGCCGCTGTCCATCGGTTTTGGCCAGACCATCTCGCAGCCCTACATGGTGGCGCGGGTGACCGAGCTGGCGGTGCCGCGGCCCACGCACCGCGCGCTGGAAGTCGGTGCCGGGTGCGGGTACCAGGCGGCGGTGTTGGCCGAGCTGTGCGCGCAGGTGTTTGCCATAGAGATCGTACCCGAGCTCTGCGCTCGCGCGCAGGCGACGCTGGGCGATCTCGGCTATCACAATGTCACCGTCGACTGCTTTGACGGCAGCGGCGGCTGGCCGGAGCACGCGCCCTTTGACCTCATCATCGTGTCTGCCGGAGCGCCGCGCGTACCGCCGCTGCTGGTCGACCAGCTCGGCGACGGCGGCCGCATGGTGATCCCGATCGGGCCGACGCAAGAACAGGAGCTGGTCGTCATCCAGCGCCACGGCGATCGCTACGAAACCTCCTACGACACCCGCTGCCGCTACGTGGACCTGCTGGGCCGCTTCGGCTTCGGCGGCACCCCCCCGGCCGCTTAGCACTCCGATCCCCTCGCCCCCGAAGGGGCAGAGGGTTAGGGTGAGGGGGTCCGTGGCTTCTCGCGTGGTGGTTCTCGCAAGGCTTGCCCTCGCCCAGGCCCTCTCCCGCAAGCGGGAGAGGGTTCTTCGGATTTTGTTGGCGGTCGCGCTGATCTCCGTCGCCGCTTGTCGGTTTGATCGGAGGCAGCCGATGCATCCGGAGAGACCGGCGGGGAGCTGGTACGTCGTTGGCCAGGGGGAGACGCTGGCGGATATCGCCGCGCGGGCCGGGGTGCCGGCGGAGGATATCCTCGAGCTCAACGGTCTCGACAAGGCGGAGCAGGTGGTGCCGGGGCGGCTGCTCTATGTCATGGACGGGCGCGCGGCGGGGGCGGTGCTGCCGCCGACGGGCGCGACCGAGGCACCGCCCGGGACAACCTCGTCGGCGCCGCTGCCGTCAAAAAATGGCGCGCGGCTGCGGTGGCCGCTCGATAGCCCGCAGGTCGGGTCGTATTTCGGGACGCGCCTCGGGCGCAAGCACGAAGGGATCGATCTGCCGGCGCCGACGGGGACGCCGGTGTACGCGGCGGCCGCCGGGCGCGTGGTCTACGCGGGGGATGGCATTCGCGGCTACGGAAACCTGCTTGTCCTGCAGCATCCCGGTGATCTTCTGACCGTGTACGCGCACAACTCGTCCGTGCTGGTCAAGCAGGGGGACGAGGTCGGCGCGGGACAGAGGGTGGCGCTGGTGGGGCAGACAGGGCGGGCCACCGGACCGCACTTGCACTTCGAGGTCCGCGAGGGGCAAATACCAAGAGACCCGATGCCGTTTCTCGGGTCGCTTCCTGGTGTCGGAGGTGCTCCGTGAAAGCTGTCGATCCCCGTCTGGCGTTGCTGCGCGCCCGCGTGCGTGACGTGCCGGATTTCCCCAAGCCGGGGATCCTGTTTCGCGATCTGACCCCGTTGATGGGCGACGGGGCCGCCCTGCGTATGACCGTCGAGATGCTGGTCGAGAAGATCGCGCGCCACCGTCCCGAGATCATCGTGGCCATCGAATCGCGCGGCTTCATCTTCGGCGCGCCGGTGGCGGCGGCGCTGGGGATCGGCTTCGCCCCGGTGCGCAAGCCGGGCAAGCTTCCGTACCGGACCCACAAGCGGACCTACGAGCTGGAATACGGCACCGATTCGCTGGAGATGCACGCCGATGCCCTCGGTGAGGGGACGGCGGTGGTGATCGTCGACGATCTGCTGGCGACCGGCGGCACGGCGGCCGCGACCGTCGAGCTGGTTCGCGAGCAGGGCGCGCGCGTCGCCGGCGTCGCGGTCGTGGTCGAGCTGGAGCTGCTCAAGGGTCGCGCCCGCCTGCACGGGATCCCGGTCGATTCGCTGCTGACTTACTGAGTTGCCAGTAGACCGTCGCCGCCAGCATGAGGCCGGCGAACACGCCCGCGATCTGGAGGTTGTAGACGGTCATGGCGGCGAATGACAGCACCGAGATGGCGAGCGCGGTGGCGGGAAAGATCGGATAGGCCACGGCCCGAAACGGTCGCGGCAGGTCCGGCTCCTTTCGGCGCAGGACGAACAGCGCCACCATCGACAGCGCGTAGAGCGCCAGCGCTCCGAAGACCGAGAGCACGATCAGCTCCGCGGTGCGACTGGAGACGATGGCGGCCACGCCGACGGCCATGTTGGCCAAAAGGGCGTTGACCGGTGTCCCGGTGCGCGCGTTGACGCGGCCGAGCGGCAGGGGAGCGTAGCCTTTTCGTCCCAGCTCCAGCGTGGCGCGCCCGGCCGCCAGCACGATGCCGTGAAACGACGCGATCAACCCGAACAGCCCAACGGTGATTAGCAGGTGATAGAGCCAGCCGCTGTTGCCGACGATCTTGCCCAGGGCCAGCGGCAGCGGGCTGTCGGAAGGTGCCGCGCCCGGCGTGGGATAGACGATCGCCTCCCAGCCAGCGACACCGATGCTGGTGAAGAAGATCCCGAGCGCCAGGATGATCAACGTGACGATCGCGGCGGGAAAGCTGAGCGCGATGTCGCGGCGCGGGTTGTGCGCCTCTTCGGCGGCGTTGGCGATGCCTTCGATCCCCAGATAGAACCACACGGCAAACGGCAGGCAGGCGAAGATCCCGACCCAGCCGTGCGGCAGCGCGTTCAGCGTGAGGTTCGACAGCTGAAAATGCGGGACCGTGACACCCATGAACAGCAGCAGCTCGCCGATCGCGGCGATGGTGACCAGCAGCTCGAACACCGCGGCCTGCTTGACGCCCCAGATGTTGACGCCGGTGAAAATCACGTACGCGAAGATCGCGATTCCCTTGACCGGCGCGCTGGGGAAAAACAGGCTGAAGTAGGCGCCGATGGCGGCGGCGATGGCCGGCGGCGCGAACAGGAATTCGATCAGCTGCGCCATCCCCAGCAGGAGGCCCCCGTAGGGGCCGAACGCGCGCAGGCCAAAGTCGAAGGCGCCGCCAGCGCGCGGGATGGCGCAAGCCAGCTCGGTGTAGCTGAAGATGAACGTCGCGTAGAGAACGGTGATAATGACCGTCGCACCCAGCATTCCCCAGGTGCCGCCCAGAGGCAGCCCCAGGTTCCAGCCGAAGTACATCCCCGAGATGACGTACCCGACGCCCAGCCCCCACAACATCACCGGCCCTAAGGCTCGCTTGAGCTCCGTCATGGCGTCTGGATGAAGGGACGATACGCTCCTAGCCCCACGGGCGCCATTCACCTGGGCAACGCGCGCACCGCGCTCGTGGCCTGGCTGGCGGCGCGCGGGCAGGGGAGCGGGTTCGTCATGCGCATCGAAGATCTCGACCGGCCGCGCATCGCGCCTGGGGGCGAAGAACGTCTGCTGGACGATCTGCGCTGGCTGGGGATCACCTGGGACGAGGGACCTGACGTGGGTGGTCCCGCGGGGCCGTATCGTCAGAGCGAACGGACAGCCCGCTACGACGCCACGATCTCGGAGCTGCTGGCGAAGGGCCGTGCCTATCTATGCGCCTGCTCGCGCGCCGACGTCGCGCGCGCCGCCAGCGCGCCTCACGGCGACGATGACGAGGGGCCACGGTACCCGGGAACCTGCCGCGGTCGCGATCCGGCGGCCGTTACCGAGCAGGCGGCAAAGCGTGGACGACGGCCCAGCGTTAGATTTTGCGGGACGCCGGAGGGTGTAGATGACTTTGTACTTCGGCGCGCCGACGGCGTCGCGGCCTACCAGCTTGCGGTGGTGGTCGATGATGCGGCGATGGGGATCGAGGAGGTGGTGCGCGGCGCCGACCTGCTGACATCCACGCCGCGCCAGCTGGGGCTGTACCAGGCGCTGGGCCTGCCGGCGCCGGTGTTCGCGCATGTCCCTCTCGTCCTGTCGCAGGGCGGCGAACGCCTGGCGAAACGGACGCGCCCGCTGTCGATCGCAGCGTTGCGCGAGCGTGGCGTCCCTGCGGACGTCGCGGTCGGGGCGCTGGCTGCGTCGGCTGGCCTGTGCGCGCCCGGCGACCGCGTCACTCCCGCGGCGCTGGTGTCCGCCTTCAGCTTTGAAAAGCTGCCGCCGGAGCCAGTGGTGATCAGGGGGCTCGACGGCTTCTGACTCGCCTTATTTTACCAGGGCTCCCGCCTGCGTGCTGATCAGGAACGTCACCGGCCCGTCATTGACCAGCTCGACGGCCATGTCGGCGCCGAAGCGGCCGGTCTCGACCGGCAAGCCGGTCTCGCGTAGCTGCTCCACCACGCGCAGGTAGAGCTGTTCGGCGCGTGCGGGGGCCTCGGCCGGCTCGAAGCTGGGGCGGTTGCCCTTGGCCAGCGACGCCACCAGCGTGAACTGGCTGACCACCAGAGCGCCACCGCTGACCTCGCGGGTGGTCAGGTCCATCGGCGTTCGTCCCGGAAAGATTCGCATGGCGGCGATCTTGCGCGCGGTGAGGTCGGCGTCGGCTTCGAGGTCGCCCTGTTCGACCCCGACCAGCAGGAGCAGTCCGCGATCGACGCGGCCGACGACCGCGCCGTCGACGCGCACCTCGGCGCGGGCCACACGCTGGATGACCGTCTTCACGCCGCGCTGGGAAACGCCAGGGGGAACAGCGCGCGCGACGCCTGTTCAATCTCGGTGATCACGCGCGCGGGATCGTCGAGGATCGACGCCTTGCCATCCTCGATGAGGCGGCGGAGGTCCGGATCCAGATCGGCGGGCAGCTCGTCCTCGTCCAGGACCTCCAGTCGTCCCGGCGGCTGCGCCAGGGCGTCGACCGCCAGGATGTCCACCGTCAGGTCTCGCCATTCCAGCCGGTCGTCGGTGATGTGCGTGCTGTCGGACAGGTTGAAGTAGAAGCCGATGGTGTTCCGGTGCCCGTCCAGCCAGTGATACACGTTGTAGAGTCGGTCGGTCCAGAAGTGGCCGAACGTCACCGTCCCCGATGGCAGGTCGATGCCGTGGACGTGCATCCCGCCGGTCGCGACGAACATCAACACCGCGTGGCGGCGCTGGTCATCGGTGACGAGCCGGTGGCATTGAAATCGCTTTTCGCGACCGCTCAGCGTGCGCTTGATCTCCAGCACCATGGGCAGCTCGTGGGCGCGGGTGGCAGGTATGTTGGCAGCAGTCATGGCCCAGAACATAAGGAGCTTACACGGAAGCGGCAGGGCGGGCGTTTTCGGCGTAACCTATTTCAGGGACGAGGAGTAACCACAACGTGCTGATCAAGCGCCCCGCCGACCTTCCCGGTTCCGAGATTACCAGCCCCGACCTCTACCTGCGTCGACGTGAGTTTCTCGTCGGCGGCGCGGCCATGACCGCCGGGCTGACGCTGAGCTTGTCGCCTGGGCTCGCGGTCGCCGGTGGTCCCGCTGGCGGTGGGCTGGCTCCGTTGTCGGGGGTAAAGGCGGGCCCGTTCGCCACCAGCGAGGCGCGGACGCCGTTCAAGGACATCAGCAGCTACAACAATTTCTATGAGTTCGGCACCGACAAGTCCGACCCGGCGCAAAACGCGCACACCCTGCGCACGCGCCCGTGGACGGTGGCCATTGAAGGCGAGGTGAAAAAGCCCCAGGTCATCGACATCGACGCGCTGCTAAAGATGTTTCCGCTTGAGGAACGCGTCTACCGGCTGCGCTGTGTCGAGGGCTGGTCGATGGTGATTCCGTGGGTCGGGTTCCCGCTGGGCCCGCTGCTCAAGCAGCTGGAGCCGACGTCGCGCGCGAAATACGTGGCCTTCACGACGCTGCAGGCACCGGACCAGATGCCGGGCCAGCGGCTCCCCGTTCTGGGCTGGCCCTACCTGGAGGGGCTGCGAATGGATGAGGCGATGCACCCGCTGACCATCCTGGCGGTCGGCCTTTACGGCAACGCGCTGCCGAATCAGAACGGAGCCCCGGTGCGCCTGATCGTGCCGTGGAAATACGGCTACAAGAGCGCCAAATCGATCGTGAAGATCCGCCTGGTCGAGAATCAACCCCCGACGGCGTGGAACGTGTCGTCGCCGGCCGAATACGGTTTTTACTCCAACGTGAACCCGGCCGTCGATCACCCGCGCTGGAGCCAGGCCAAGGAACGCCGCATCGGCGAGTTCCAGCGACGGAAGACGTTGCCCTTCAATGGTTACGCAAACGAGGTCGCCAGCCTGTACGCGGGGATGGACCTGGTCAAGAACCACTAGCCTCCGCGCTGCGAGGCCGCTTTCGTCATGGCTCGTTCTCTGCGTCAGCGGGTCCCCAAGATGGTGGTGGGGCTGCTTGGGTTGCTGCCAGCGGCGCGAACCGGTTGGTTGTTTTTCACCAACAACCTGGGGGCGAACCCGATCGCCGAGGCGATGAACCAGCTGGGGTTCTGGACGCTGACCCTGTTGATGGCGTCGCTGGCCTGCACGCCCGTCAAGGTCGTCACCGGCTGGAAGACGCCGCTGCGCTTCCGCAAACTGCTGGGCCTGCTGGCTTTCTTTTATGCGACGCTGCACTTCTGCATGTATTTCGGGGTGGATCAGTTCTTCGATTTCGGCGAGATCGGCAGGGACATCATCAAGCGCAAGTTCATCACCGTGGGCTTCGCCGCGTTCGTGCTCCTGATCCCGCTGGCCATCACCTCGACCAACCGAATGGTCAAACGACTGGGGTTCCCGCGATGGAAACGACTGCACCGCCTTGTCTACCTGGCAGCGACCCTGGGCGTGATTCACTTCATCTGGCGGGTCAAGTCCGACTATCGCCAACCGCTGCTGTTCGCGTTCGTGCTGTTGGTGCTGCTGTCGGTGCGGGTTGTCGATCACCTGCGCGGGAGAACCCGCCACGCCGAGCCGTCCTGATGGCGGTCACGCTGTCGCTGGTGGCAGGCTGTCGAACGGCATCGTGGTCAAGCGGCGGCGCCGCCGGGCCTTCGGTGGGCGGGGCGAATCCTCCGGGGGACGGCGTCACCGCGCTTGCGGTCGAGTACTGGGAACGACGCCTGGAGGCCGATCCGCTGGAGGCGACCATCGTGGGCGATCGCCGTTTTGACGATCGCATGCCCGACCTCTCGCCGGCGGCGCTGGATCGCGAGCTCGGTCGGCTGCGCGAGCTCCGCGGTCGGGTCGAGGCGGTGCTCCCGGGTGGGTTGCCGCCCGCCGATCGCGTGACGCGAACCTTGCTGCTGGGGGAGATTGACGCGGATCTGGCGCGCGGGGCCTGTCGCCTGTCGGAATGGGCCGTGGACCCACGCGGCGGGCCGCAGGTCGGGTACCTGCGCATGGCCGAGCTGCAGCCGGTGTCGACCGTGGCCGAAGCGCAAGCGCTGGTCGCGCGCTGGCACAAGATGGGCGCCGCCCTGGATCAGCACGGCGCCAACCTGCGCCTGGGCCTCGCGGGGGGCAAGGTCGCCACCCGCGACGAGGTGCTGCGCGTGTTGGGGCAACTGGACGCGATCCTGGCGGAGAAACCGGCGCTGTCCGCGCTGCGCGCGCCGGCCAGCAAACCACACCCGGACTGGGCGGCGTCGGACCAGCAGGCGTTCACCGCCGGCATCGACGACGCGATCACGAACCACATCCGGCCGGCGTTCGTGCGTTATCGGGGCGTCATTGCCGACCAGATCCTGCCGCGCGCCCGCGACCAGGCGCACGTGGGGCTGTCGTTCGTGCCCGACGGCAGCGCGTGTTACCGGCGCCTCATCAACGTCCATACCTCGCTGGATGTGCCGCCCGACGAGATCCACCGCGTTGGACTGGAAGAGGTGGCGCGCATCCGCGACGAGATGAGACGGGTCGGCGCGCAGGCGCTGGGCAGCGAAGACTTCGACGAGATCCGCCAGCGGCTGCGCAACGATCCCGCGCTGTATTTCTCCAGCCGCGACGAGATCGAGACCACCGCGCGCGAGGCGCTGGCGCGCGCCACCGCCGCCATGCCGCGGTTTCTGGAACGCCTTCCGCGTACAGCGTGCACGGTAAAACGGATCGAGAGCTACGAGGAAAAAGACAGCACCATCGCCTATTACCAGCCGGCGTCGGTGCGGCCGGGGGGCGGCGGCGCGACCCGGCCGGGCACGTACTACGTCAACACCTACCAGCCGAGGACTCGACCCCGCTTCGAGGCGGAGGCGCTGGCCTTTCACGAATCAGTCCCCGGCCATCACGTCCAGATCGCGGTCGCGCAGGAGCTGACAGGAGTGCCCGAGTTTCGCAAGCACCTCGGCGTCACCGCCTTCGTGGAAGGGTGGGGGCTTTACTCGGAACGCCTGGCTGACGAGCTGGGGCTCTATTCCGACGCCCACCAGCGCCTGGGGATGCTGAGCTTTGACGCCTGGCGCGCCAGCCGCCTGGTCGTCGACACGGGCATTCACCTCATGGGGTGGAGCCGACAGCGCGCCATCGCCTTCATGGAGGAGAACACGGCGCTGGCGCCCAGCAACATCGCCAACGAGGTCGATCGCTACATCGGCTGGCCCGCGCAGGCGCTGGCCTACAAGATCGGCCAGCGCGAGCTCTTCAAGCTGCGCGCGGAGGCCCAGACCCGGCTGGGCGCGCGCTGGGATCTGCGCCGCTTCCACGACGTCGTCCTGGGCAGCGGCGCCGTCAGCCTGACCGTCCTGCGCGCGCAGATCGCCGACTGGATCGCCGCTAACGCGCGACCCTGAGGCGGACGAGGTTGGCTGCCGGTTCTCGGGCGGCCCGAACGTCGTCAACAGGAGCCTGGGCACCCGCGCGTTCTTCGTCGGCGATCCGGTGGGCGGTCTCGGCGCCGGCGCAGACGAACGGGTCGACGCCGGTGTAGCTGCCGGAGGCGTTGTACGCGGCCCCGCGATCGCGCGAGCAGAAGGCCTTGTGGTCGCACGGGGCGCACTGGGCGTAGTCCTTCATGGCGAGGCCTCGTATGCGCTGGAACACCGGCGATTCCCTCCAGATGTCCTGGAATCGTTGCTTGCGGATGTTGCCGGCCGCCATCGGCACCGACACACACGGGTACACGTCACCGCGCGCCGAGATGGCGCAGTTGCCGCGCGCACAGTTGCAGGGGAAGTCTTCCTCGCTGATCTCGCGCCCCCCGCGCGCGATCATGTCGTGCAGCGGCCCACGGTAGAGGCGCTCGAGCTGGTCGCCATCCACCCGCGTGGACAGGCTGCCGGTGCTGCCGTCGTGGCGCGCGGTGATGGTCAGATCGACCATGTAAGCGAACCCGCGCGCGTCGGCGTCCGCGCGCATCTGGGCGACCTCGTGCGCGTTGCCGCGCATGACGATGAACTTCAACCTCACGGCGACGCCCAGCGCGCGCAGTCGTTCGGCCCCCGCCCAGGTGCGACGCCATGACCCCGACACCTGCGTGACGCTGTCGTGAACGGCGGCCGTCGCGCCATACAGGCTGAGGCTGACGCCGAGGAGGTTGTTGTAGCCGGCCAGGCGGCCGGCGACGCCAGGGCGCAGCAGGGTGCCGTTGCTCAGCAGCTGCACCGCCATGTTCAGGTCGCGGGCGTGATCCAGAAAGGCAAATAGCTGTGGGTGCATCAGCACCTCGCCCCCGGTCAGCGACAGGAACAGGCAGCCGGCGGCGCGCAGGTCGGTCATCAGCGCCAGGATTTCGTCGCCGGTGAGCGGCGGAGAAACATCCGCGGCGTCGCTGTCACACACCTCGGCGGGCGCGTCGCGATCCAGGTTGTAGCAGTGCAGGCAGCGGATGTTGCAGTCCAGTGTGGTCTCGATGCTGACGTTCAGCGGCACCACATTGGCGAACGCCCATTCCTGCACGTGGCCGATCAGCCGGCCGCCGTCCTCGGTACCCTGGGGGCTGCCGATCAGCTCCTCATCACGGCAACGCGGCGTCTTTCCGACCGCCTTGGGCACCATCGTTACGTTCCGCCGCCGTCGGTGACGGCCGCGCAAAGCCCCTTGCCGCTCATGTCGCCGACGAACGCCTCGACCTCCGCGCGCAGTTGCTCGGCGTCGGCTTGATATTCCTGTTCCAGCGCGGCCACCAGTTCGGCCACCGATCGCCCGCTGACCAGCAGCGTCCAGATGCGGGCGGCGGTCTCGTTCAGCAGGTGAACCTCCCGCGTCCTGGGATCGACGACGATGACCTCCTCGTCCAGCACCTGGAAGGGCAGGGCAGCATCGCGTCGCCAGATGCGGGCATCGGCCATCAGCGCCCCGCCATCCTCAGGATCGGCATCGCCACCAGTGACCCGAACAGCCGCGCCAGGTTGCCCACGCGTCCCGGCACCGGCCAGGTCTTGCCATCGCGCGAGATGGCCGAAACCTTGCCCAGGATCTCCGACTGGCGACCGTTCTCGAAGCGCTCGATGCTGCTCAGGGCGTCTCCCTTGGTGAGGAACTTCGCCCCCGTCCCCTTGCCGGCCGGCACCCGGCCCACCATGCGGTGGCAGGTGAGCACGTCCTGCTCAGGGGATTCGCCCGGGCTCCAGTAAAGCAGGATGTCGCCCGCGCCGAGCTCGCTCTCGCCGGTCGACTGGATGAACAGCGAATCGCCGGCCTTCAGCCACGGACGCATGCTGCCGCCCTTGGGATTGAAGGCGTAGGTCTTGTGCTTCTTGAGGAACGACCGGAACTCCGAGATCATCTCGCGCGGGTTGCGTGGCGCCTCGCGGTGGGTCGACGGCGGCCCCAGGTGCGGCCCCAGCTTGCGCATGATCTCGGGCATCGGCGTTCCGCGCATGGTCTGCGCCTCGACGGCGCGCATCTCGTCGCACAGTCGAACGGCGATCGCCAGGTTGCGGCGGACGGTGTCATCGTCGGTCTGGAAACACAGGAAACACTCCAGCAGGCGCTGCGTCGCCTCGGACGACGTCAGCGGTGACACCGCCGCCGGCTCGGCCTGTTTCAGGAAGGCCAGGCACCGCAACGGCCAGCTGCGAATCGAGATCCCCCCGCGCTGGAAATCACCCCAGAACGGTGTCCCGGCCGCCCGCCAGGCGCCGGTTGCATCCGGGTAGACGGCGACCAGCTCGTCGCTGAGGACGTCGTCTGGATCCTCCATCTTGCGCGCCAGCGTGGTCTTGCCGGTTTCGCTGACGGCCGGGCAAACGACCGCCAGGTCGTGGTGTCGCAGTCCGCAAGAGTGCAGCAACGCCCCGCCGACCTGCGGCAGGAAGATCGACCACATCACCCGCAGCAGCGAATCCAGCGCAAAAGGGTTCATCTCGCAATGCCCGGTACCGGACCAGCGCGGGCGCCCCCGGAAGGTCTCCGGGGTCAGCCGCACCGAAAAATCCCAGCGATCGATCTTGATGGCGCGGGCCGTGGTCACCACGGTCAGCGGCTGCGAGGCCAGCTCCCGGGTCCGTCCGGCCGGACGCCCCGGCACCGCGGGCTCGAAGTGCAGGCGCAGGGCAAACGCGCGGTCGACCCACTCCGCGGGGGGGAGATGGAAGGCATCGTATCGAGCGCGCACCTGGTCCAGGAACGCCGCCGGCGCGGTTCCCAGCCCGACGTGGCCGACGACGCCTCCGATGGAGAGCATCAAGTCGGTCGGCTGCGGTCCTCGCGGTGGCATCTGGTTCAGGATTGCGTGGGGTTCTGCAAGCAGTTCTCGATCGTCGGCCCGTTCTTGCCGCAGGCGAGACTGTTCGATTCGAAGAGGTGGCCCGTCTTCATACGCGGACGCTCCCATTTCTTCTTGGCCGCGGGGCGGCTGGGTTTGCGGGGCGATTTGTCGGGCATGACGGTGTCCTTTACTGCTTTCTTAACCTGTCACTTGAGCTTCTTGACGGCGGTGGCGGCGGCGTCGCGCGCCTCGGCCGACGGGTCCTGCTTTTCAATCCGGCGCAGGGTGGGCAGCGCCTTGCGCGCCGACTCCCGCCCGTCGGGTTTGTTCGCCAGCTCGCCCAGCCCCCAGGCCGCGTTGCCGCGCACGTGCTCGCTCTTGTCCTTCAGCAGGCGTCCGAAGACCTCGGCGCACCGGGCGGCCTGGAATTTTCCCAGGACGCGCGTCGAAAAAGCGCGCACCCGTTCTTCGGAGTCAGTCTCGGCGCTGGTGATAAGCGGCGTCATGAACGCCTCGCGTTCAGCGGCAAAGGTGCGATCAACGCTGACGACGGTGTCCGCGTCCTTGTTGAGAATGGCGTGGCGCCACGCCCCCATGACATTTTCAATCCGCTGCTCGATCGGTGGATCACCCGATCCGGCAAGCGCGGTCGTGCTGCCATCGGCGCCGCCGAGGTCCGTGCCTGGCGGCAAGCTGGGCTGACCGGCCGGGAAACCGCGCCATCGGGAGTTCGGGTCGCTACCAGCTTGATCCTCGGCACGGTCGCGTCTTCCCGGTTCGTCGCGTCTGAAAAAAAAGAACGCAGCGGCTGCAGCGCAAAGTGCTGCCACGCCAAGAGCGGCGATCCACCGTTTGTCCCCCCTGACCATTGGTTGGAATCCGCTGACCCAAGCCGGAAGTCGATGTTAGCCCCATCCGCAGACCTGACACAAGCAAGCAACTGACGAATTCCTTCGTAAAATGGCCAGGTCCGCGCCGCGTCAGCACCGCGCGCTGTCGTTTCCCGAAGGTGCCAATTAATAAACCACATGGTTCTCGGGCGCTCTTCCGCCCTCCTTATTTGGTATCGGCCGCTACAGTCAGCGCTTGAGCCCCTTTCGCGCAATCGGCCAATATCACCGCGCGGGGTACCAGCTGCCGCCCACCGGATGGGAACGTCAAGAGTTCGTGAGTCCGGGGTTTCGGACACAACCACATTCCAGATTTGCCAGCCGAACCACCCACCCCGACATGTCGGGCACACCGCCGGCTCTGTTGAGTTCGCCCATACTGCAGCGGCGGCCCTGTGACGACGTAGCCCGGACTCACGAACTCTTGACGTCCGCATCCGGTGGAGGCCGAGACATCCCCGTCACCAGACGCGTTCGCGGTGGCGTGCCGGCGTCCACGGCCGGCGGCGAAGTGAATATGGGTACATGGATTGTTCTGGCCAGATGGTGTGTGGATACGCTACCTTGCGGCCGGTCGTCTGGGTTCGGATCGGGTGGCTAGGGGATGGAGACGCGACCGTCTGGAGGACGAGATGTCGCAGGCGAACTATCGAGTTGGATCGACATTGTTGGGTGCTCTGCTCCTGCTGGCGGCGGGATGTAACGGTTCAGTTGGCGGGACCACGCCTGGAAATCCACCGGGGGGGCCAGGCACCGGCGGCAACGGAGGCGGAGTCACGCCGGGCACCGGAGGCAGCAAGCCCGGCGGGCCGGCCGACATCGGCTTCGGCACCATGGCGCGCCTCAATCGGCTGCAATACAACAACACGGTCCACGATCTCCTC
The DNA here is from genome assembly GCA_035696485.1 of Polyangia bacterium. Taxonomy (GTDB): domain Bacteria; phylum Myxococcota_A; class Polyangia; order Fen-1088; family Fen-1088; genus DASRQT01. The sequence continues at coordinate 25,949 of DASRQT010000257.1, forward strand.
GGCACCGCGCTGAACCCGGCCGAAAATTTTCCGCCGGATGAGACGCTGGGCTTCGACACGAACGCGGGCGTGCTGCGCGTCCAGCCCGAACACTCGGAGAAATACCTCGACGCCACCGCGACGCTGATCGACGAATTCTTCGCGCGCCCGGCGACCGACCCGTGGCGTATGAAATACCTGACCTGTGACATCGCCACCGGCGGGCCCACTTGCCAGCGACAGGTCCTGAAGAACTTCGCCACCAAGGCCTGGCGCCGCCCGGTGCAGGACGCGGAGCTGACCGCCTATGCCACGCTGGCCGCGGCGCAACCCACGCCGCAAGCCGGTGTGGCCGCCGCCATGCGCGCGGTGCTGATGTCGGCCAACTTCCTCTATCGCGTCGAGACCGATCCCAATCCCGACGACGGCAAGGCGCACCGGCTGGCCGACCACCAGCTGGCGTCGCGGCTCAGCTATTTCCTCTGGGCCAGCATGCCGGACGACCAGCTGTTCATGGCGGCCGAATCCGGCGGGCTCGGAACCGACGCCGGCCTGCGCGGACAAATCGCGCGTATGCTCGGCAACCAGGCTCGCGCGCGGACGCTGATCGACACGTTTGCCGCGCAGTGGCTGGGCGTCAACCACATGACCACGGTGGTGCCCGATCCGATGCTGTTCCCGGCGTTCACGCCCGCGGTGCGCAATGCGATGATCGCCGAGAGTAAGGAGTTCATGTGGGAGTTCCTGACCAACAACCGCCCCATCACCGAGGCCCTGGGCGCGAATTTCACTTACGTGAACGGGCCGCTGGCGACGCTGTACGGATTGCCGGCGGTTACCGGGGACACCGTGCAGCGGGTATCCACCGCCGGCAGCAAGCGAGCGGGCGGCCTGCTCACGCTGGGCAGCTACCTGGTCGGTGAATCGAATCCCACCCGCACGTCGCCGGTCAAGCGCGGCCTCTACGTGCTGGATCGTCTGCTTTGCTCGGCGCCGCCGCCCCCTCCTCCCGACGTTGTCGTCAATATCGATCAAGGTTCGGGGCTGGAAAATCTTTCGGTGCGGGAGCGTCTGGCCATGCACCAGAAAAAGAGCGCGATCTGCGGCGCTTGCCACGTCCTGATGGACGCCATCGGCCTTGGGTTGGAGAACTTCGATGCCATCGGCCGCTATCGCGATAGCGACCAGTTCGGGAAGATCGACGCCAGCGCCGAATTGCCGGCGCCCACCGGGACCGGCACCCTGAAGTTCAATGGCGCCGGGGAACTGGCCCAGATTCTGGCGACCGACCCCAGGGTCATGCCGTGCGTGATGGAGAATTTGCTGTCGTACAGCATGGGTCGTTCGGTCAAAGGCGAGACCGCGCTTCGCGATCAGGTCGCGGCCGGCGCCGTGGCCGCGGGCAGCAGCCTGCGCACCGCGATCGAAACGGTGGTGCTGGCAGAGGTGTTCCGCAGCCGACGAGCGGCTTCGCCGGCGGAGGTCAAACCATGAAAACGAGCACACGATATGGCCGCCGCGCTTTCCTGGCTGGCGGCTCTTCGGTCCTGATCGGGCTGCCCTTCCTTGAGGCGCTGGCGCCGCGCAAGGCGTTTGGCCAGGCCGCCACGGCCCCCAAACGATTCATCGGCTACTACGCGCCCAACGGGATGTGGATGAACGACTTCCGTCCCACCGGCGTCGGCCCCACCTTTCAGTGGGGGCCGACCATGGGCCCGTCGGGCCGCGTCTGGAACGACGGTTTGCCGGCTTACCCGGTGGCCGAAGACGGCCCCAGCATGGAAGCGGTCCGCAGCCACGTGATGATCATCACCGGCCTGCAGAACACGCTGCAGGCGGGGCGCGTGCCGGGGGATCACTCCGGGGGCACCGGCTCGTTCATGACCAATCGGACGGTGTCCAAGGCAGCCAACGCCACCATGGTGGGGCCGTCGATCGACTACGTCATCTCGAAACAGATCCGGGGCAACACCAAGCGCCCCTACCTGATCATGTCCGGCGAGGTGGGGCGCCCCGCCGGCAACCCGTGCGACAGCGGGTTTTCCTGCGCGGTCGGCGGCAGCATCTCGTTCGACGACATGGGCAAGAACTTGCCGCGGCTGGAGGATCCCGGGAAGGTCTTCGACGAGATCTTCATGGGGTCGAACCCGCCTCCCGGTCCTGGCGGCAACGAGATTCTGGCGCAGCGGCGCGCGCTCAACCGCAGCATTCTCGACCTGGTCAACAAAGAGGCCGGCGTCCTGCAGCCCAAGCTGAGTTATCAGGATCGCCCGCGTCTGGACGAATACCTGACCAGTATCCGTGAGGTGGAACGGCGCATCGCCAACCTGCCGGCGCCGGGCGCGGCTGGTACCCCGTCCTGCATGATGCCGGCGATGCGGCCGAACCCCTTCCAGGGCCTGACCGTCGACAAGGTCATTGACCCGGGCGAAGGCAGCAATCCCCGCCAGGCCAGCGATATCTGCCACCAGTTGATGGCGCTGGCGTTCCAGTGCGACGCCACACGCGTCATCAGCTTCATGTGGGGGAACAGCACCAACGCCCGCCCGCACACCTTCATCGGCGCGTCCGGCGGCCACCACGACGTCTCACACCACGGCGGCGCCGCCACCGGCATCAACAAGCTCAAACGCATCGACTACTGGTTCTTCCGGCGCTTTGCCGATCTCCTGATCAAGTTGAAGGGAATGCCCGACATCGACGGCCGCACCGTCCTGGACAACACGCTGATCTTCCTGTCCAGCGACGTCTCCGACGGCAACGCGCACACTCACGTCGACATGCCGGTCGTGCTGGCGGGCGGCGCCACCGGCTTCAAGATGGGCCAGCACGTGATGGCGCCGATGGCGTGGTTCGGCGATCTCTTCATCTCGATCGCGAAGGGCTACGGGCTCGATATGCCCACCTTCGGCGAAATGGGCAAAGCGCCGCTGCCGAATTTGGTCTAGCCAGGCTCGAAGAACTACCCAAAGAGACCGGCGACGGTCCCCTTGTTGAACGCCGGATCGCCGAAGGTGGTCATGGGTACGCCCATGGCGTTGCCCACGGCGGACCAGACGTCCGTCATGAACTTGCCGCCATAACGCAGGTGACGGCCCGTCTGGAGGCGCAGGCTCTTACCGCCGAACATCAGGACTGGCATGTTTTCGGTCGTGTGATTGGCGCCGATGGCGCACTCGTTGAAATAGACGACCAGGGTGTGGTCCAGAAGCGAGCCGTCTCCGTCAGGCGTGTTCTTCATATTCACGAGCATCTCGGCCAGCATCCGCGAGTAGAAGGCGTCGACCTGGGCGTGCTGCGTGTGCTGGTCGGGCTGGTGGGAAAGATCATGGTGTCCGGCCCCGTTGGTGAAGCCCGGAATGATCTTCGAGAACCGCAGCGCCGACGCGCCGGCGGCGAAGCTGAAGGTTGCCACCCGGGTCAGGTCGCACTGGAAGGCGGTCAGGATGATGGCCATCTGGTTACGCGCCACGGCCTCGTGCTGGGCCTCGTCGATGGTCACGTCACCTGCCGGGTTGGCGAGCGCACCCTGGACGGGCGG
>DASRQT010000258.1:0-13036 GCA_035696485.1 Polyangia bacterium
CACCATGATTCACCGCAGACACGCGATCCCCCTTTTTCGAACCTTGCTGGGAACCTCGCTCTTGAACTTGCTGGCGTGCTCGACCGACAGCTCGGTTGACATCGGTGGATCGACCGGCAGCAAGCTTTCGGACTACGCAGCCGAATGGGACGGGCACGCGGAAGCATACAAGTTCGACGCGACCTCGGATCGCATCCGCATCATGTTATCCGCCAGCGGCGAGGGAACCTTGCAGGTGGCAGACCATCCCCTGTTTCCGCCCGCTACGGATCCGAACGTCGGATACCCGGTCGGCGAGGCCTACATGATGAACATCGGCATTCCCACCGTCGACGAAGGCCTTCGCCATGGTTTCGAATATCCAATCCACAACGCCCGCATCGATAGCGAACGACTTCGCTTCTACGTCGACACGGCCGACCCCTTCCAACATTGGTGCGAGCTACACCCCAAGTCCTTCCGCAACCCCGCTTACATGACGGAGATCCGCTATCAATGCGTTACTCCGGACTGGAACTTTCTCAGCACAGACCCCAGTCACACTCAGTGTTACTTGGAAGACCCCAACACCCACACCACCGACACATCCAAGCCCATCGACTGCGGCATGGCGATGCTATGCGCCGTCTCCCAGATGTGCGCTTGCACGGAGACCGCCTGCACGTCCGCGCACAAGACGGAAGACGCAGGGATCGCATTTGATGCGTCCCTGGAGATGACGGGGTCGAAGATGGTTGGGACAATTGTCGTACACGATGGCACGCGCGTCACCGTCCGCTTGACTCGCAAATAGCCGCGCCAGCTACGGCGGCGGCAAGAAGTCTGCCCGGCGTCAGGGCGCGCGGCGTGAAACGCGCCACGCGCATCGCGCCCTTCAACCAGGCGGTGCGCGTGATCCGTACGCCGAGCGACGTCGTCCCGGGTCCGATCGGCCCGTACGCGAGCGGAAAGGGCGCCGCCAGCTCCCGGTGCAGGTCGGCGACTCCGTCGCGGCAGACGGGGCCGCGTTCTCGTACACCCGGTTGATTGGTGCTTCATGGTCGTGCGGTCGACGACGATCGCGGCGTGAGTAAACAACCTGCAATCGCACCCAAGGAACGATCCCTCCGGCGCCAAGTCGCGGCCGGGCCGGAAATCCCGTACCCTGGAGGGATGAGTAGCGCGGCCGGAGCGTGCCTGTGTGGAAGCGTCGGTTTCCGCGCGGAGATGCCCAGCAAATGGGTCGCCCACTGTCACTGCACGATCTGCCGCCGTGCTCATGGTGCCGCCTTCGTCACCTGGGTCGGCATGCACGAACAGCAATGCATCATCGAAGACGGCGACAATCTGCTTCGTTGGTACGATTCGTCGCCGGGAGCGCAACGCGGGTTTTGTTCGCGATGTGGAAGCACGCTCTTCTTCCGATCCAACGGCTGGCTGGGTGAGCTGCACATCGTGCTCGCCAACTTCGTCGACCAAGTGGACCGTGCGCCCCAGGTCCACGTCTTCTTCGACACCCACGTCGACTGGTACACCGTCGCGGACCATTTGCCGAAGAAGCCCCCGCCCCCGGGAGCATATCGATGAAGAACTTCGTTCGCCGGCGTCTCTGCCTCCTCGCGTTGCTTGCTCCGCCCGCGCTGACGACCCCCGCGCGCGCCACCGTGGTCTGGACGGCAACCCTCGAGAAGGGCGATCTGTCGGAGTGGGGGTCGGGCCCCAACCCGACGAAGACGCTCCCCGATGGCACCGTGCGAAAGAACGTCGAGGTGGTTGGCGAGCAAGTCTACGGTGGCAAGTTCGCCTGCAAGATCACCGTCCACCCGGATGATACGTTCGGCCAGTACAACCAGGATCGCGTCGACATCAAGCACGACAGCACGCTGACCGGTGAGGGCAAGGATTCGTACTTGTCGGGCTACTACTACCTGCCCGAGGACGCCAAGACGAGAAACGAGATCGCCTTCTACGAGACCAAAGGGACCTCCAGGAACTGGATGGACCTCTGGGTCGAGCCGAAGACGGGGGGCGGCACGACGGTCAAGTTCGGCATCGAATCGAACGGCGCAATCCTCGGCTCGGTGCTGGTCTGGACCGGCGACTGGACCGCAAAACGGTGGCACCAGTTCGCCATTCATGTTCACTGGTCGACGGACCCCCAGCAGGGACTGGTCGACCTCTGGTTCGATGGCCAGCAGGTCGTGACCGGTTACAAGCACAAGACCAAGTTCGACGGCAACGACATGTTCTACGAGACGGGGCTACACCGCGTCCTCCCCAAGGCCTTCGTCGAGACCATCTACTTCGACGACTTCATCGAGGCCGATACGCTGGCCGAGATCAAGATCGCCGTGCCAATGGAAGGCGGCGGTTCCGACGGTGGCACCACGACCCCGGGCAGCGGTGGCACCGGCGGCGGCGTGGGCGGGTCGGGCGGGACGACCGACGCAGCAGGCGGCGCGGGCGCGGGCGGTGGGGGCGGAGCGATCGGCGCGGCGGGCAACGCCGGCGCCGGCGGCGGCCAGGGCGGCTCGGCGGGAACCGGCGGAACGGCCGGAACCGGCGCCTCGGGCAGTGCGGGCACGTCAGGCGCCGCGGGCGCCGGTGGCTATCCTCCCTCTGCATCTGGGGCCTGTGGTTGCGCGACCACGGGCACCACCTCTGCGCGCGTCCTCGGCGCCTTCGGGCTCCTCGCTCTCGCGGCCATGCGCGTCAGGCGTCGCCGCCGGCACCACCCGCGCGACGACTGTTAATCCGCTCACGCGATCAGCGTCGACTCGCGGTACACGACGAATTAACAATGTAGCGCCTCCTTTTTTCGGAGATGTACATGATAAATATTTCGCGTGCTCAGCAAATTGACCCGGAAAACCTGCGCCGCCTCGTCGTTGCGTTCGCGCTCACGATGGCCGTGACGACGGGTTGCATTTCTCCCAAGGATGTCTCCAAGGATCTCGGAGCCAGCCAGAGCGCCCTCTCCGTCAATCCCCGCGCCATCCTTGCGGTCCAGCGCGGGCAGGCGCTGGTCAATCGCACTCAGGTGAGAGCCTCGTCCGCGTCTCAGGGCGCCCAGCTGTCCTATTTCGGAGGCCGAGTCGTCTCCAACGTCGAGGTCGTGCAGGTCATCTGGGGCGCGGGGAACTACATCCCGCAGGTCACCAGCACCGCCTCGCCAAGCATGGCGACCTTCTATCAGGGTGCCTGAACAGTCCGTACGTCGACTGGCTCACGGAATACAACACCAACACGCAGTCGTCACTGCGCACCGACCAGATCATCGGTCGCGGAAGCTTCTCGAGGCAGGTGACGATCGCGCCCTCGGCGGCCAACAACGGCACCGTGATCACGGACGAACAGATCAAGGCCGAGCTGTCGGCCCAGCTTGCGGCTGGTAATCTCCCGGCTCCCACCCACGACGCCGCGGGCAACAACAACAGCTATTACGCCGTCTTTTTCCCCCACGGGGCACGAAGATTCACCGCCGCGAGTTGTGACTCTGCTCACACGTAACTGAATTCCTAACATCCACAGAAGTTCCTGTACCCTGGGGCCATCATGGCGACGGCCACTGGCACGACAAACCGATGGGTCCTGGTTGTCGAGGATGACGACGACAATCGGGAAGTGTTGGTCGAGTTCATCACCGGCGCTGGATACCAGGCGAAGGGTGCCTCCAGCGGCGCCGCCGCGCTGGCAATACTCCGAATCGACGCGCCGTGCCTGGTTCTGGCGGACCTCTACATGAAGGACATGAACGGCAAGGAGTTACTCAAACTCGCCCGCGCCATGCTCAAGACCGCCATGCCGCCCTTCGTCTTTGCAACCGGCGCCCATCCTTCCAAGCTGGAAGACATCAGCGGTGTCATCCTCCCGAAGCCTTTTGATTTCGATCAGCTTCTGAACCTCGTGCATCACCACTGCAGCGCCGAGATATCGCCAGCGCCCAGCCACGCCTAGGTAGCCTGCGACTGCACTCTGATGATGACGCCCAGCGCGTCATCCGACCCTGGCAAGAGGCGACGTGATGGCGGCAAGTTTCGGATGGGTTTGACGGTAGTCGCGTCGCCCTGCCGCCGCGGACCGTTTACCCCGGGCGGTATTCGGTAACGGAAGGGGATCCTCCCCGGGGGTCCGGACGTTACCAAGACGTGCCTCCTGGGCAAGCTGCTCCGTGCGACTGAACAGCGTTTTCGGGGGCTTGGGGCGTTGGCATTTGAACTGCATAACCTGAGGAAGACAATTTGCTTGGAGAAGCACAATGCGAACGAACGATTCGATTTCGGACACGCCAGTGCTGGGGGAGACGGTCGCTGAGGCTTGCGACATGGGAGGCATCATTTCTTCCGATCCCGCGATTGCTGCCGAGATGGCCGGGCGGCACCTCGAGCGCGTCCTCGTGCGTGCCTGCAACGCGCGCCTGGCGGCGGCGCTGGCGGCGCTGGCCCTGGAATTTGCGCCCGAAACGTCGCACGTCGACATCTCGAGCCCAGCGGTCCCGTCCCCGCAGCACCGCCGGCGCTCACAGGGCGCGGACCGAACCAACGTGACCCGCGCTGCCTGACGACGACCTAACGCTCCCGGAATAGCCCGGGCACGGATAGAATCGCCACACCAGCGCCGGATCAGCCGCCCAAGCCTCGGGCGATGCCACCTCCTCGAACCGATAACGTTCCCAGATACCGCCGGAGTTGCGGAATGTTTGGATTCCGCTCTCCGCACTGATGCCCGCGCCGGTCAGCACGAAGACGCGTGCCTGTGAACCAATCCCAGCGTCAAAAGACGACTACTGGCACGGCGGTATCGGGCTGGATACACGACGACAGGTCAAAGAGCATGAACTCCAGCGACTTCTCTTGCGGCGTCATCGGCTTGTCGACACACGAGGTAGGGAACGTTCCTGGCGTCAAGCTGTTGTTCGCGTTGGCCTCGCTGGCGACGTGAAATTGGCTGAACACGACGCGCCCGCATTGCATGGCATCGGGCACGCCGATCGGGGTGTTGAAGGTAAAGGTTTGAACGGTGGACGCGCCCTGCCGGGTGTTGGCGTAAAGCCACCGCTGCGTCGGGGCAACCACCGATTGCACCAGGCTTCCGCCGCCATAAGGATCGTGGACGGGGATAAGACCTGGCATCGGGCGCGCCGCCCCGACCCCGGACATCCACGCCGAGAAGGCCATGCCCTTGGGAAAGCTGATGTCGATACTGGCGGTGAAGTCGTTGCCCAGCATGCGGAAAGGCGACCAGGTGACCGCGCTTTCGAACGCCTTGCCGTCGTGCAGCCAGGCGTTGGACAGGTCGGTCAGGAAGATTCGTCCGCCCTTGTTGGCATAGTCGGCCAGGTTGCCTTGAACGATGGGATCCGAATTGTCGTTGTCGTTGCAGGGCAGAATCAGCAGATCGTATTTGTTCAGCTCGGCGGTGCTGGTGAACAAGGTGTCGGCCGCGGGTGTGGTCATGCCGGCAACGTCGTGCCCGCCGAACGACCACAGGTTCACGCGGCCGGTTCCGGTCGGCACCGTGAACTCCGCCTCGTCGATGCCGATCTTGCGCAGCGTGCAATCGAACGGATCGTAGGTGCCGGTGGCGACGGCGATGGCCGGAATGTCGCCCTCTCGCTGATTACGTGGCAGCCGAGTCAGCTCGTCGGGCAGCGCCGTATCGGCGCAGGTAGCGACTGTGGGGATGACAACTTGCCTGCGCCAGCGGCCGACCTGAATGACCAACGGAACATTCGGCCCCACGGGGACGTTGCGAAGCTGGAACTTGCCGTCGGGTCCGGTGATGGCGCTGACCAGGGGTGAGCCGGACGCTCGCTCGCATTTCTGGCAAGCCACGCCGGGCGAGAATTTGGCCACCGGCGCGTTGGGGACGTAGACCAACACGTTGTACAGCGGATCGGCGGTGCCCAGGCGCGCGGGTGTCGGAGCATGGACGATGCCGCTGACAGTCGTGTCGCCGCCGCCGGGGCAGATCATCTGGCGCTTGCAGAGATTCTGACAGGTGGCCGCGCCGGGATCGGAGGACTTGTCAGTCCGTGCGTCGTTCGAGGCCTGGGGGCCGACGTCGGACATGTTTGCGCCGCTGTCCGTGGGCAATCTGCTCGGCAACGAGCCGGCGTCGACTTCGGTTCTGACGCTGGCGACACAGGCAGGAGAAACGATGGCCAGAAGCACCAGCACCAGCGGTTCCGATCGCCAAGCCACAGCGAAACGCCTCATGCCCGCGAACCATCATACGGATGGCAAAACCGATCAAGGTGACGCCCTGGGGCCGGGCGTCACCCCGCCCGTGCCGTTACCAGAGGAAGTTGGCGCCGACCCCCATGAAGTTCAGGGCCTGCTTCTCGCCGCGGTGCCACTCCGAGATCCAGTGCATGAACTCCGCGCCCAGCACCAGCGGGCCGATGTGTCGGTAGTAGACGACATGGAAGGCGAGGTTGCTCTTGATGAGGCTGCGGAGGGGAGTGTTCTCGTCGTCGGTGGTTTGACGAACCATCGATTCGCCCACGCCGGCGCCGACCTGGTTGTCGCCCATCCGATAGTTGCCGTGCGCCAGAAAGCCGACGAACCGGCGAAGCTTGCCGGTCGGGTCGACCGCCTGGACCGACTGCAACGGGACGCCGGTGCCGAGACCGTCGCCGCCCCAGAACCCAGCGCCAACCCGAAAGCCGCTCAGCTCCACACGAGCGGCCGCGATGCCGCCCCAGGCCTCGGCGCTGGTAGACGCCATCGGCATCGCGGGATCGGTGGGACGTCCCAGGTGTTGCCACAACCCTTGCCCCAGCGCCACGACCTTGCCGCCGTCGCCAATCGGAAGCTCATAGCTGACCTCCCCTTCCAGGCGCGGCAGCGGGCGCAAGGTGTAGAGATAGGTGCCGTCGGCCAGCGACGGAAGCGACGGGTCGTAGAGCCCCACCTTCAACCCGAGACCGCCCAATTTCGGCGCCACGTATTGCACCTGCGCGTTGAAGCCGGGGAAGATGGCGCCGGCATTCACGGGGCCGCAGGTGATCGCCTGCCCGTCGACGGTGCAGGGATGCCCCACGCCATCGCCGTACGAATACATGTACACGCTGCCGGCCAGGGCGGTGCCGAAGATCGAGATGGCGCGCCCGAAGATGATCGTCCCGAAGGATCCTTCCAGCGACGACCACGCCTCGCGAAAATCGATACCTTTCCCGGCGGTCTTTTCTCGGTCATTGGTGATATCCGCAACGTTCAGCGAGAAATAAGCCTTGGCCTTCAGATTGGGTGTCAGCTGATTCGCGACGCCAAAATTCAGCTGGGCGCCGACCCAGCCGCTGCGAATGCGCGCGGTCGCGACGTCATTGCTGCTATTGGCGGCCGCGTCGCTGCCAAAACCCGTAATGAGGACACCCGCGGCGGACGGCGCCGGCGCCCCCTGGCCGGTGATGTACTGGAAGTGAGCAGCAGACCGACCGCTGGTCCAGACCGACCAGCCGTCTTTTTCCAGCAGAGGGATGTCCGCTTGTGCGGACTTGCCCGCCGAAACAAGAACGACCGAAACAGCAGCTGCTGCCAGAATGACCCGGGACAGGGGACGTCGTTTCATCATGCGTGCTCCTAGGGTTGAGCTGACACGTTTGCGGGAACGACAGCACCAGAGTCACGACCCACGCCCCACCTCTTCGCGACGGTGGCAGCGCCCTTTCCAAGCGAACCGGAGTCCGTCTTGTTCTCGCGTGCTGTGCTCCCAGATTTACGAGGCTATGCGTATGACAACTGCGCGCCGAGGACAAGCCCGGATTGAACGCCTTGCGCGCAAAAGAACAAAGGCCGACTCAGCGCATTCCAAAGACAATATTCTTGCCTGTTTTGGGGCCGACGAACGTCGCGCCGCTGTAATTAGCTGCCTCGTGGTGGACCCGCCCACCGTCTGAATAGTAAGGAGGCTCTCATGCGGTACTCGCCCCAGGCTTGCCGGACCGCGCGCGGCGCCCTGATTTTTCTTTTGGCCGCCAGCGGGGCGACCTCCTGCTCGCCGACGAACGACAGTCCCGGCAGCACCTCGGGGACCGGCGGCGCACCCGCGGTCGGCGGCAGCGGCGGCTCCGGCAGCGGCGGCCCTGGCAGCGGCGGGGCAACGGCAAGCGGCACCGGTGGCACGAGCCCGGGCGGCGGCAGCGGCGGGGCCGCAGGCAGCGGCGGGACGACGCCACCGCCGGCAACCGACGCTGCAACAGACCTGTCGCCATCGTCTGACACGCCGACGATGCCGCCCCCCACGGGGCAGAAGATCCTCCTCAATATGCTGAGCACCAGCTTCCGCCACGAATCGGAGGTGCCCGCCTCCCAGGTGCTTCGCGACAAGCTGACCGCGATGGGGTTTGACGTTCAGATCGCCAAGGACCCCGCTCTGTTTTCCGACGCCGGACTGGCGCCCTTCAAGGTGGTGGTGATGGTGTCCGCCTCAGGCGACCCGGCCGGCCCGGCTGCGGGCGTCGAAGCGCTGATCCGATGGGTCAAGAACGGCGGTGGGCTGGTCGGATTCCACGGCGCCACCGTGCTCAACGGTGGCCCCTACGTCTCGTTTATCGGTGGCAGTTTCGCAGGCCACCCCGGCGGCATCCGACCGGCCGCCTGCGACAAAGTCGGAGACCACCCCACGGTCGTGAAAATGGCCAAGCCGTTCAACACGCGTGACGAGATCTACACCTTCGCCAACTACAACACGCAGAACCAGGTCGTCCTCACCTGCCCGCCCCAGGGTGGCGGCGCTCCGCTCCCCATCTCCTGGTACCGCATCGAAGGCACCGGCCGCGTCTTCTACACCGCCATGGGCCACGGCAACGAGCTCTGGACGGCGACCTCCGCGCTGGTCAATGACCACGTCGTCCCCGGCATCCTCTGGGCCGCGGGGCGCTAGTATTGAACCGCCAGTAGACGTCCAGCGCTAACCGGTTCGCTAGCTTCGCTAGCATCGCGCGGCAGGCACGCGTAGGCTCGCGAGGACATGCGCAAGGCCTTCCCGCTGCTCCTCGTTGCCCACGTGGGAGCCCAGTGGGATGCGGTCCCGATGCACACCCGGCGGAAATGTTACTCACGAATGAAGGGGAATCACTATGGCAAGCATAGTTGGCAAGTGGCAACTCACTACGGACTTCGGATGCGATGGCAGCATAACCGGTACATTCGCTCAAACCTTCAACGCAGACGGCACTTGGACAAACTCTCTCGGGAGTAATGGCAGGTGGTTTCAGGTCGAAAGTCTCGCCATCTGGGACTTTGTCAACGCTGCTAAGCTGGTTTATGCGGCTAATTTGGCCGGAAGCTGGGTGTCAGGAAGCATGGGTTACACCACCTCGGGAGGACTGAAAGGATGCTTTGGCGGGCACAGGGAAGGAGTACCCGGACTGGCCGCTAAGGCTCTTAGTAAGAAGCGTGGTGTCCGTCCCGATACCGGTGAGTAGAAGTTGGTGGTTCTTCAATGAATGACCGCATCTCGGCAGAGTTAATACGGGCCGCGATGAAGCGGCGAATCTCCCTTGCGAGGTTCGCCGCTTCAAACCTTTTGGCAATTGTTTCCATGCGTCTTCTACACCGCCATGGGCCACGACAACGAGCTCTGGACGGCGACCTCCGCGCTGGTCAATGACCACGTCGTCCCCGGCATCCTCTGGGCCGCCGGGAGATGAACCGCTTCTCGGGAGCTCACGTCAGCGCGGCAGAAACAGCAGCAGCGTGGCGGCCGCGGTCAGGGCAAGCACGACCACTTCGAACGTGGTCTGGGCCAGATGCCGCACCACCTTGCGGCCCACCATCGCCCCCAACGCCACCGCGGGCAGCATGCATAGGTCGAACAGCAGCGACGGTCCGGTGATCATCCCACGCCATTGATAGATCGGCAGCTTGGCCAGGTTGATCAGGAAAAAGAACCAGGCTCCCGCCGCGACGAATTCCTCCTTGGGCAGCCGCTTGGAAAGCAGGTAGACGTTCATCACCGGCCCGGCGGCATTGGCAACCGTTGTGGCGAATCCCGCCAACACGCCGTAACGGGCGCTGTGAGACCACCCGGCTGGCACGTCGGTCTGCTGCCGCCGTTTTCGCCAGAGGTGAGCGCCGATCATGGTCAAGACCACGGCGCCGATGATGGGACGCAGAACCGACTCGCCCCATCCCAGCGCCACCGTCCCGATGCCCATCCCGACCAGCACCCACGGCGCCAGATTGAACAGGCGCCGCGCCTGCACGTGACGGCGGTAGTAGGCGATGGCGAAGATGTCGGCCATGCACAGCATGGGCAACAGCCACCCAGCCGAGGCCCGGGCACCTCCCACCACGATCACCATCAGCGGCACCACGGCGATGCCAAATCCCGGCACGCCGCTCTTGGCAACCCCGACGAAGAACCCGCAGACGGCCCCCAAGATCCACTGCCACGCGGTCAAAGGTGGCATCCGGACGCCACGATACACGACCGGCGCCTGTCAATCTCAGCTCGTAACGACCCTGCCGACACGGGAAAGCCGACTTTTCGAACCCTAAATCCGTAATATTTCCAACAGTCTGAAATTGGAATTTACCATTCCGGCTGGTTGTGCTGTTGTCCATGTGCATGGCCATCCTTCGTGGCTCCCTATATGCGCTGAGCACTGCGGCAGGTGCGTCGACCGACCGCCCAGACGATGACGATGACGCCATCGAGGCTGCTCATGATGACGCCAGGGCGGACGCATCGGACAGGGTCGCCCTGGGCGTTCTGTATCAGACATATGCGCCGGCGATTTACGCGCGCTGCTACCGCCTGTTGCATTCCGACGTCGCCGCGCGCGACGCGACCCAGGAAGCATTCGCCCGCGTGCTGAGCCACGACCGCAGTGTCTTGACCGGCGACGAAGGCCTCCACTATCTCTATCGCGTTTCAACCAACGTCTGCTTCAACGTGCTGCGCGAGCAGCGCGTGCGCGAACACGCCGCGCCCGAACTGGCGTTGCGCGCGTCGGAATTGGCCTCGCCGGAGCGCGGACACGCCGACCGCCAGTTCGTGGCGGCTATTCTTGATCGCTGCGACGAGACCGGGGCCGCGATCGCGGTTATGCATTACATTGATGGAATGACCCAGGTCGAGGTAGCGGAGGTCTTGTCCATCACCCGTCGAACGGTGTTCAACCGCCTGCGTAGACTGGAGTCGCTGGCCGCTGACTTGCTTCGATCCAGCAAACGCGGCCGCCAGGACCAGACATGATGAGCGCGTGCCCGTCCGGGCTGCAGCTGGCGCGCTGGGAAGCCGGTGTGGGGGTTGGCGAACAGAGGCAGGAGTGGCTGGCCGAGCATTCGCGCGGGTGTGCGCGGTGCGCGGCGCTCATCGCGGAGATCGTGGCCGCGCGTCGGGAATTGTTCCCGCGCCAATCGACGGCGCACATCGCCGCGGCCGCGCAGACCGTGATCGCGGCGGCTGCGCAGCAACGGGCCCAGCGCTCGGGGCGCTGGCGGCGTTTCCGCCTGCTGGCCGGCCTTTCGGTGCTGGGCGCCATCACGACCGTGACGACGTTGCCGTCACGCGACAGCGCCCCGAATTCGGTGCTGTCGCCCGAGGCGGCGGCCACGCAAGCCGCCGTGGGGATCAACGGCCATCTGGCGCTGCAGGCGTTTTGGCAGCGGGGCGATGCCGTCGTCAACGTCGACGACGGCTTCGCGTTCCTGGCCGGGGATCGCCTGCGCTTTTCCTACAGCGCGCCGGCGGTCGGGCACCTCATGATCTTCGGCGTCGACGACCGCGGGCAGATTGTCCCTTACTACGGTGAAGGCAGCCTCAGTAGCATTCCGGTCGAGGCCGGCACCAGGGCGTTGCTGCCTGGCTCGGTCAAGGTTGAACAGCACCACGGCAACCAGCGGATCTTCGCGCTTTGGGCCGCCGAACCCATCGACGTCACAAAGGTAAAGGTTGCGGTGAAGCAGGCGATGCTTGGTGGCGACATCGCGCGCGTGGCGACGCTGAATGTCGCCGTGGAGCAGGCGTCCGTCCTGTTGCGGCTTCCGTAGCTACGTCGGCTACATCGGCGGCCGGCTACATCGGATCGTACGTCAGGACCCACGTGATGCTGATGGGCTTGCCGGCCTCCAGCGTGGTGGCGGGCGCGGTCCAGGTGACGACCGACCGCAGGGGGCCGTTGTTGGTGTTGAACTGGGCGTTGTCCGCGGCCACCGCCTCGATGGTGGGTACCCCAAGCCCGGTCACCTCGATCGACTTCACAGCGTCCTTGCTGGCGTCGCCGCTGGCGGCAAAGTTGACGACGTTGCCCGAAACGGTGCCGCCCTGCGCGTACGTCCCGAGCTGCATCTTGATGCTGGCCAGCGCCACCGTCCCGCTCTTGGCGGCGTAGGTGTCCGCGCGCGTGACCTTGCCTGGCTCGAACGTGTACGTGGTGTCGGCGACAATGCGCGTGTCGGCCATGGGCGGCATCATGTTCAGCGGCTCGGTCACCTTGGCCAGCTCGTCCTGGTGATACTGGAGTGTGTACCGCTTGGCCGCGGCGTCCTCGCTGCCGGTGACGTTCTTGAAATACGCCAGCGGCTTCAGCAGGGAGACGGTGTTGTCGGCCTCGGTGACGCTCAGCTCGGGCAGCAGCTGCGGCCAGGCCAGGTCGGGCGTCGCGTCCAGCATGAACGTGGACTGCGGCACCGGGTAGTAGGGGTTGAACGCGTACAGCGTCCGGCCGCCATTGACGATCGGCAGGGTCAGCACGCGGTGACCATCGCGGACGATCAGAGCCTTGCGGTCGTAGGCCGCGTACGCGTCGGTGCGCGGGGCGTTGGGCGCCTGCGTGAAGGTGATCAGGTGGTAGCGATCACGCTGCCCCAACGCCGCCTCGAAGTCGGCGGCCGGCATCGGGACCTCGTCCTTCATGACGACACGGTTCCAGATCGCCGTGGTGTAAAGGAGGTGATGAATGAGGCTCAGGTTCTCGCCCAGGATGCGGTTCTCGGCGCGGTACGCATCTGTGCGCCGCCCCTTCTTCCACATGTTCACCGTCCCGCCGGTGGCCGGCGACATGTCCTTGTCGAACCAGAAGTCGATGAACTTGGCGATCACGCGC
>DASRQT010000259.1:0-3999 GCA_035696485.1 Polyangia bacterium
TGTTCTATTGCGGCATGGTTCGCAAGAAGAACGTGCTCGCCACCATGGCACAAAGCTTCGCCTGCACCGGCCTGTGCTCGCTGCTGTGGTTTGTCGTCGGCTATACGCTGAGCTTCGCCGGCGATGGCGCGTGGCTGGGCACGTTCGAGCGACTGTTCCTGCGCGGTATCGGCCTGGATACGATCAGCCCGTTTGCGCCGACCATCCCGGAACTCCTGTTCGTGTTCTATCAGATGACGTTCGCCATCATCACGGTTGCGCTGGTGGCCGGCGCGGTCGCTGACCGCATGCGCTTTTCCGCGTTTTTGTGGTTTGCCACTGGCTGGCTCATCCTGGTCTATGTGCCGATCGCGCACTGGGTGTGGGGCGGCGGTTTTCTCGCCCGGGCGGGCTTGCTCGATTTTGCCGGCGGCACTGTCGTCCATCTCAATGCCGGCGTCGCGGGGCTGGTTGCGGCTTGCGTGGTCGGCAAGCGTTACGGCTACGGCACGGACAATTTCTCGCCTTACGACCTGTCGCTGGCGGTGATCGGCACCGGTCTGCTGTGGGTTGGCTGGCTGGGTTTCAACGGCGGCTCGGCGCTTGGCGCCAATTCCCGCGCCGTCTTCGCGATCACCGCGACCCACCTTGCCGCCTCCAGCGGTGCGCTGACCTGGATGTTCCTGGAGTGGTGGACACGGGGCAAGCCGTCGGTGCTCGGCATGATCACGGGGGCCGTCGCCGGCCTCGGCACCATTACGCCGGCGTCCGGGTTCGTGCTGCCCTGGCACGGCGTCATCATCGGCGTGATCGCCGGCACCGTCTGTTTCTGGGCCTGCACGTGGCTGAAACGGCGGCTTGGGTACGACGACTCGCTCGACGTGTTCGGTGTTCATGGCATCGGCGGCGCGACCGGCACGCTGCTGACCGGCGTGTTCGCGGTCGCAACCCTGTCCGCAAGCCCGGACGCGCCCGGCTCGTCGGGCCTGCTCGAAGGCAATGCGAGACAGGTGTTGATCCAGCTCTACGGCGTCGTTGCGGTCCTGATCTGGTCGGGGGCGCTGACCTACATCTTGCTCAAGGTGATCGCGTTCCTGATCCCGCTGCGGGTGAACCAGCAGCATGAGATCGAAGGTCTCGACGTGACCCAGCACGGCGAGGCTTTGCAATAAGGCGGGCGACGCGGCGCGGAGCAGCATCACAGTCCCCATTCCGGCGCCGGCAGGGGACTGCGTTGTAGGTCGCTGAACCACACGCGCCCGCCAGACCCCCGCGGGTTCATTGCCCGGGACGTGAGCAAACGATTCCTGCGTAAGCGCTGCTTAAAAACTGTGCATACCTGAGCGGTAATTGTGCTGGACCTGACAAGGGGTCGCAGCCTCTCCCCAGCTATTGTGCAAACGGCGTTTATCTCCAGGCACTTAACACTGGTGCGGCGAACTGGCACGGGGCTTGATTTGTGGCGGTGGCACTGCCGCGCGCGGCGACGCTTCGCGCGTCAGAGTTCAACGAAGACTGCCCACAACCTGCACCCGCAGGAAGGGGGCCCAAGCGGGGGTAACCCATGAAAATCGTCATGGCCATCATCAAGCCTTTCAAGCTCGACGAGGTCCGCGACGCTCTGACTGCGATCGGCGTGCACGGGATGACCGTGACCGAGGTCAAGGGATATGGGCGCCAGAAGGGCCACACGGAAATTTATCGTGGCGCCGAATACGCCGTGAGTTTCTTGCCGAAGATCAAGATCGAAGTGGCGGTAGCAACCGACCAGGTCGACAAAACGATCGATACCATCACCACGGCCGCCAAGACCGGTCAGATCGGAGACGGAAAAATCTTTGTGCTCACACTCGACACCGCCGTGCGCATCCGCACCGGCGAGACCGACACCGCAGCTCTTTAGACCCGCACAGCGACAGGAGTTAGACCATGACGTTAAAGAAACCAACCCGTGCGGGGCTTCTGGCTCTCGCGTTGGGGGTTCTCTTCGCTCTGTTCCTGAGCATGTCGGTGATCGACCGCTCATACGCCGAGGAGGCCGCAGCGCCGGCCGCGGCGACGGAGACGCCGCCCGCTTGCGACGCCAAAACGCTGGTAAATTGCACGCCGAACGCAGGCGACACCGCTTGGATGATGACCTCGGTGGCGTTGGTGCTGCTGATGACCATCCCGGGCCTCGGCCTGTTCTACGGCGGCATGGTCCGCAAGAAGAACGTAGGCGACACCGTGATGACGAGCTTCGCCGTCACCTGTCTCGTCAGTATTCTCTGGCTGATCTGCACCTACAGTTTGGCGTTCCGATCGGGGACCCCGTTCATCGGAGGCCTCGACCGCGCCTTCCTGCAAGGCATCGTCAGCGACATCGCCAAAGGCATCGGCAATCCTAATCCGCTGGCACCGACCATTCCCGAAACGGTCTATATCTGCTTCCAGCTGACCTTCGCCATCATCACCCCGGCGCTGATCGCGGGCGCCTTCGCCGAGCGCATGAAGTTCTCGGCCATGCTGTGGTTCATCGGGCTGTGGGCGATCTTCGTCTACGCGCCGGTGGCGCACTGGGTGTGGGGTCCGGACGGGTTCCTCAACGCCGGCAATTCGGACGGCCTGATCAAGGTTCTGGACTTCGCCGGCGGCACGGTCGTGCACATCAATTCCGGCGTCGCCGGGCTGATGGCCTGCATTCTGCTCGGCAAGCGCAAGGAAACCGGTCCCGGACACAACATGGTCCTGACCTTCATCGGCGCCTCCCTGCTGTGGGTCGGCTGGTTCGGCTTCAACGCCGGGTCGGCGGTGAGCGCGGGAATGGTGGCCGGCATGGCCATGCTGGTGACGCACATGGCGACCGCGGTGGCGGCGTTCACGTGGATGATCGTCGAATGGATGGTGCGCGGCAAACCGACGGTCATCGGCATCTGCACCGGCGCCGTCGCAGGTCTCGTGGCGATCACACCCGCTTCCGGCTTTGTCGGCCCGATCGGCGCGGTATGCATCGGCATCGCCGCCGGCGTCGTCTGCTACTGGGGCTGTACCGGCCTGAAGCACATGCTGGGCTACGACGACGCGCTCGACGCCTTCGGCGTGCACGCCGTTGGCGGCATCGTGGGCGCGCTCCTCACCGGCGTGTTTGCCGTCGAGGCGTATGGCGGCCAACCCGGCCTGTTCGATGGCAACCCGATGCAGGTGCTCAATCAGCTGTACGGCATCCTCATCGTGTTCGGCTACGACGCCATCGTGTCGCTGATCATCCTCAAGATCGTCGATATCTTCATCGGACTGCGCGTCACCGACGAGGTCGAGCGCGAAGGCCTCGATCTCGCGCTCCACGGCGAGACCGTGCACTGACGGGATACGGTTAGGGCGGAGACCCGGCACCGCCCTTGCCGTCGAGGGGCCCCAGCGCGAGCTGGGGCCCCTCACTTTTTTGGCGCCAGCGACGACCCGGGTGGCGCCAACCCCCCAGCCGCATGCGCGCCACAAATGCGCGGCACCGACCGATGGTTAATCGCGTCTTTACCTGGCCGCACCTATGGTAGGACCTCTCTGGTGCGGCGGGTGTTGGCGCCGCTTTTGTCGATGTTCATGACCGCCGCCGAACGCGAGTCCCCTCCCTCGCCCGCCCGGGCAGATATTGGCCGCTCGCCCTTCGTCCGGCTGCGCGAGCTGTTGGGCGATTCCGAGCCCGGCAAGCCCGCGATCAGCCTGGCGGTGGGCGAGCCGCAGCATGCCGTGCCGGCGTTCGTCGGCCCGGTCCTCGCCGCCCACATCGACGAGTTCGGCCGCTATCCCATGAACAAGGGCATCGATGCGCTGTGCGAGGCCGCCGCCGGCTGGCTCGGGCGACGCTTCGCGCTACCGCGGGCGATCGATCCCGCGCATGAAATCCTGGTGCTGAACGGCTCGCGCGAGGGACTTTTTTTGGCCGCCATCGCAGCCGCGGGTTGGGTCGGTGGCCGACGCGGTCGCCCAGCCATGCTGATTCCCAATCCCTTCTATGCGGCTTATGCCGCCGGCGCGACGGCG
>DASRQT010000260.1:0-32014 GCA_035696485.1 Polyangia bacterium
GTTGCAGAACCGCGAACAGCCGCTGATAAAGCGCAACGAAGAGGTCAAGCGCCGCCTCCAGGGTGGGCGCGGGGCCGAGGGCCGACGTGCGCCGGCCGAGCTCCACCTCCAGCGAGGCAAGCTGTTTGCGCACGGGAGTGGCCTCGGTGGTCGTCGGGGTATTGGCCGTCAGCAATGCGGCCGCGTTGCTGTCCTGGGAATGGAACAGGTAGCCGCCCACCACCTTCTGACGAAAACCGAGCTGGCAGCGTTCGTCGACCAGGCGGATGAGACCGGCATGCGCAGGGGACAGCGGCAATGGGTTGTGGGCTGCGTCCCACTGCCACGATCCGGATCCCAGCGCCGCCGCGCCCGACCAGCGCGGCTGGGTCCTGCTCCGCTGGTACGCGCGCAGTTGCAAGAACGTGACGTCGTCGCCCCTCGACACCCACTCCACTTCCACCGGACCGTGCTGGCGGCCGAGCTCACGCAGCGCGCGGTCGAGTTTGTCCCTCACGGGAATGGCCAGGGCCGCCCCCACCACCGGGCGCGCCACCTCGATCAGCGGTGGCGCCGAGGCGGCCGGGTCCCAGGCGGCGCTGCCCGAGGCGTCGCCCGCCAGGAAAGGGTGCACCAGCACCGCCATGCCGGCGTCCTCCAGATCCAGCCGGCGCTCGGTCGTGTAGCGAAAAACCGCCGGCGACAGCGCGGACGCCAGCACGGCGCGCACGGCCTGGTTCAGCGACGACGCGGCGACGTTGATCGCCGAATGAAACAGCCCGGCCGCCAGGGCCCCAAGACGATCCTCGCTGGCGAACGACGAGCGCACGGACAGGTGATCGCTTGCGCGCCTGGATGACCGCGGGCCGAGGCGCGCAACGCCATCGCGCAGCTCGTCCTCGAACCCGGCCGGAAACGGCGCCGACAGCAGGGCATCGCGGGCGCGCTCCAGGACGACCAGGTCGGCCGCGTCGCGCAGGCCGGCGGGCAGGGGCGGGCCGGCGCGACGGAGGTGCCTGAAGAGCTCGCCGGTGACGGCAAAGGCGGGCGGTACCGGCCAGCCCGCGGATTCCAGCCGCGCCAGCGACCGCGCCTTGCCGCCGATCGGGATGTCGGCGTGACCGGGCATGCCCGGGGCACGGCCCGTGACCGGGACGCAGAACCTCATGACGAAGGTCTACACCGTGTTAGTTTTGCCGCCATGCGCGGACCCCTTCTTTCGGGCGCTGTCGGCAGCGCGGCGTCGCTGCAGGCGGTTGTGCGTTGGGCGGCCGGTGCCCAGCCGGTCGTGGTTTTAGGACCGTTGTGGCTGGGCGAGACGCTGGCGCAGGCGCTGAAGGTCGTGATGCTGGTCGAGGCCGACGATCGCGCGTCGGTCAAACGGGCGCGCCGGCGCGCGGTGAAGGCCGGCCGCGCGCTGGAGATCGCGCTGGCGGGCGCCGAGCTGCCGATGCCGCTGCGGTCGGTCAGCGCGCTGGTGGTCGAGAACGTCGCCGGGCTGGAAGCCGCGGCCGCCGCGAACTGGCTGGGCGCGCTGGTCCCGACCTTGCGTCCCGGCGGGCGCCTCATCGCGGTGGACGCCACCTCCAGCACCAGTGCGATGGCACGTGTCGCCGGCGTGTTCCTGGCCTCGTCGCTCATCGGGCTGATTCAGGAGCGCCCGCGTGACGGGGTGGTGCTGACGGTGGGAATGGCGCCGTCGGCGGCGGTCATGGCCGCGCGGTTTCCATCGACCGCCGCCGGCGCCTCGGCGGGCTGAACGCTCATGGTTGCCGTCATGCCGGTCCGGGGCGGCTGCAGCGGCGGTAAGGATTCCATCGGCGGCAGCTCGTGCGAGCGGCCCAGCAGCCCCTGTTTGCGGAAAAACCGCAAGACCAGCGCCATCACGCACGCCATCACCACCATCACCACCGGGTAGCCCCACTTCCACGACAGCTCGGGCATGTAGTGAAAATTCATGCCGTAGATGCCGGTGATCACGGTCAGCGGCATCAGCGTCGCCGTGAACACGGTCAGGAACCTCATGGTCTCGTTCAGGCGGTTCGAGGTCACCGACAGATACGCGTCCTGGATCGACGTCAGCATCTCGCGGAAGTTCTCCAGGAGGTCGTTGATGCGCACCAGGTGGTCGTGCACGTCGCGGAACAACATCGCCTCCTCGGCGCTGACGATCGCGAATTCGCGGCGGCCGAGACGCAGCACGACCTCGCGCTGCTTCGACATCCAGCGCCGCAGCTGCAGGATGTTGCGCTTGATAGCAAGCAGGGAAGCCAGGTGATCGTCGGTCGGGCGCGCGAACACGGCGTCCTCGAGATGGGTGATGCGCTCCTCGATGTTGTCGACGGTCTCTTCCAGCCCGTCGACCTGACGGTCGAGCAAGGCGTGCAGCACGGCCACGCTGCCGCGGCGCAGAGGCAGCCCGGTCTTGAGCACCGACTCCGTCACGGCGCCCACGCTGCGCGAAGGTAGCGCGTGATGGGTCACGATGTAGCGCGGCCCCACGAACGCATCCAGCTCCACCACCGTGGCGTCCTCGGCGGTCGACCCGCTGGCCAGGCCGTGGGTGATGAGATAGATGTACCCGTCGTAGTCGTCGATCTTCGGCTGGGCCCGGCTCTCGAAGCAGTCCTCGATCGCCAGCTGATGAAACTTGAAGACGTCGCGCACTATGGCGATGTCCTGGTCCGACACCGGCGCCGACAGGTCGACCCACACGAGGGTGCCGGGCTCCGCAAGCAGCGCCGGCAGACGTGACAGCGGCGCATCGGCGACGATCTCATCGCTGCCGCGCGTGGCCATGATCCGGAACACGCCCCAAGGTAACCGGCCTCTTTCCGCCTCTGCAAGCTGTGATAGCGTCACTTTCCATGATCCGGTGGGCCGCCCTGTCCGTGGCCATCATCGCGCTGTCCGCCGCCACCGCCGGCTGCCAGAGCAAGGGCTGCAGCGTCGCCTCCGCCGGTCCCGACGTCTGTTTCTGTCCCAAGGGCGAGGGCTGCACGCACTCATGTCCTGTCACCGCTGCCCGCTGTGCGCTCGACTGCGCCCAGGGAAACGGCGCCTGCGGCGTGACCTGCGGCGACAATTGCAGCGCGATGTGCCAGGGCGCCACCAGCTGCGACGCCACCTGCGGCGCCAACTGTGAGATCGCCTGCCAGTACGTGGCGCAGATCTGCGACGTCAGGGTCGGTGAGGCCAGCGTCGTCCGCTGTGACGGCGCCCCCGTTTGCAAGGTGGATTGCCGCGGTTCGTGCATCGTCGGATGCAGCGACGGCCATTGCGAGGTTACGTGCGCCGATCCGGCTCGCTGTGACGTCACGTGCGACAAGGCCGGCACCAAGGCGACACTCTGTTCCGACGGCCGCACGAAAGTCTGCGGCGCCAGCTGCGGCTGAACCAGATTTCGATCGGGTGACGCATCAGTCGGGGTACAGTCGGCGCCCACCAGGAGGCCGTATGAAAACCATCTCCGGTCTGCTCGCGCTGACGATTCAATTTCCGCTCTGTGCTCTCGCCCAGGCTCCGTCTCCCGCGGCGGCGACCGTGCCGTCCCCGACCGCGCCTGCTGTACCGGCGCCCGCGCCGGCACCGACGGGTCCCCCGTACCTGTCGCCCGAGGTCCACGCGGACCGGAAGGTGACGTTCCGGATCGCGGCGCCGAAGGCCGGCGAGGTCACGTTCACCGGTGACTGGATCCCGAACGAAAAGCCGAAGCTGGTGAAGGGGGACAAGGGCATCTGGCAGGTGACGCTGGGGCCGCTTCCGCCGGGCCTGTACATCTATGGCTTCAACGTCGACGGCGTGGCCATGCCCGACGTGCTGAACCCGGCGGTCAAGATGCGCGCGCGTACGGTCGGCAGCCTGGTGACGATCCCCGGCGAGGCGCCCGGGTTCTGGGACGCGAAGGACGTCCCGCACGGCACCGTCGAGATCAACTGGCACAAATCAACCGTGGTCGGCGAGACGCGGCCGGTCTGGATCTACACGCCTCCCGGCTACGACAAGGACAGGGGCCGCAAGTACCCGGTGCTGTATCTGTTGCACGGGCGCAACGCGACGGCCGCCGACTGGACGCAAGCCGGCCTGGCCAACTTCATCCTCGACAACCTGCTGGCCGAGAAGAAGGCGGTCGCCATGATCGTGGTGATGCCGCTGGGCCACGTGATCCCCTATGACGCCCCCACGCCGGACAACAACGACGTCTTCAAGAACTACCTCATCAAGGAGGTGATCCCGATGGTGGAGTCCCGGTACCGGGCGCTGCCCAAACGCGAAGGTCGCGCCGTGTTTGGACTGTCGATGGGTGGCGCGCAGGCGCTGGGCATCGGGCTCGGGCGCCTGGATCTGTTCAGTCAGGTCGGGACGTACAGCGCGGGGTCGACCCCCGGCGACCTGGAGAAGTTGATCGAGCCGGCACTGAAGGAGACGTCCACCACCAACAAGCAGCTCAAGCTGTTCTGGATCGGGTGCGGGCGGCAGGACGCCCTGTTCGCGCGCAACGAGGCGCTGTCCAAGACGCTCGGCGACCGCCAGGTGAAACACACCTTCCGGGCCAGCGACGGCGTCCACAACTGGACCATCTGGCGGCAGTACCTGTTCGAGACGGCGCCGCTGATGTTCCGGTAGAGATCGGGGTTCAGGCCGGCCGCGGCTGGGTTGAGGCGGCGCGCAGTCGCCTGCGGCGGCGCAGGCGGAAAGGCGAGGGGATGCCGCCGATCAGGCGCCGGAACAGCCGCCGTAAGCGACCTGGCCGGTGGTCGTCCGGCAGCGCGCCGCCGACGGCGAAGTCGCGGGCGGCGTAGTCGCGAAACAGAACATTGATGCGGACGCCGCCGGCGCCGTTGCCATCAAGAACCCGCGCCATGGTCTCGGTGATCTCCTTGGCCAGCTTCTTCTTGTCGCGGCTGTCGAGGCCGTGATCGCTGTACTCGACGTGATAATCCGGGCGGCGGCCGTTCGCGATCAGTTTGCCCCCGATGGCCAGATTCTCGGGCTCGAACCGCATGAATTGGATGGTGAAGCTGTCGCGTTCATCCCCGATCAGGCGGCGGGTTTCGACCACCGCCTGCGTCAGCTCGGTGACCATGGTGCGCTTCAGCTCTCGGGGCAAGTCCAGCGAATAAAGACGCAGGTACGGCATAGGTTTTGTGCCTCCTGGTCCGGCAAGCTGATCACCGAATCGGTGCCTGGCAAGCCTGAGTCAGCGCCCTGCACCGCGTCCGCCGACGATGACGCGTGAGGTCGCGAACGCTGCGCGCGCCAATCATTTGCGGGCAGGGGTTTCCCCGGCGGCGTTTTTAGGGTAAATACCCGCCTCTTACAGGAGAACCGATTCATGTCTCAGAACCCCCCGCTGGCGCGGGTCAAAGAAGAGTTTGGTGGCAAGGACAAGCTGGTCGACAAGATCGTCGGCCTGCTGGGCGTCGGCGCCGACGAGTCCAAAGACGAGCTGCGGCAACGGCTGCTCGGGGCCGCCAACAAGAAGCTGATCCGCCTGCACAAGGTCGCGACCGCGGTCAAGGAGCACGGCGGCCACGACAAGCTTGCGGCGGCGGCGGCCAACGGGCTCGGCCGGGCGAAGGACAAGGACTACGTCGAGAAGCTGACCAGCTTTTCGAACGGTCGCCTGCTGGACGTGCTGCAGTCGGCGCAGCGACGGGCCAAGGCGGCGTCCGCGGCGCCTGTCGCCAGGAAGGCGTCTGCCCCCAAAGCGGCAAAGGCGTCGGCCAAGGGCACCGGCAAGAAGGCAGCGACGGAGAAACGAGCCTAACCTCTCGCCTCATATGCTGATCGGCGAGGTGGTCGGGCGGTTATGGGCCTCGCGGCAAGCGACGGGGCTGGCCGGCCACAAGCTGCTGCTGATTCGCCCCCAGACGGCGTCCGGCAGGCCCGCGCGGCGGCTGGTGGTCGCCGTGGATCAGCTGGGCGCGGGGCCCGGCGAACGGGTGGTCGTGGCGCACGGGTCGCGCGTCCGCGACGTCACCGTCGGCGGCGCCGTCCCCGACAAGGACATCGTGATCGCGATCGTCGACGGCTTCGACGTCGATCGTTCGGCCCATCGGGGCGAGGGCGCGCCGTGATCCTGGGGCGGGTGGTCGGCGAGGTCTGGGCGACGCGCAAGGATCCGCGCATCTCGGGTTCCAAGCTGCTGGTGATCCGGCCGCACGGCTGGTACGAGCCGGCGTTTGACACGCGCCACCTGATCGCGGTCGACGATGTGCACGCCGGGATCGGGGACGACGTCGTGGTCTGCCTGGGCAAGCCGGCGCGGCTGTCGCTGGGGAAGCGCGGCGACGAAAACATTCCGGTCGACGCCGCGGTGCTGGGGATCGTCGAACGTGTCGACCTGGATCCGAAGGCATCGGCGGTGGCCGGCGCCGCGCCCGGAATCCGCCGCCCGCTGGAGCTGTCGCGATGATCCGCGGAACCGTGGTCGGGCACCTGTGGGGGGCGCGCCAGGCCCGCGGCCTGCAGGGTCAGCGCCTACTGCTGGTGGCTGCGCGCGATGCTGACGGCCAGTTCACGGGACGTCTGGTCGTGGCCATCGATACGCTGGACGCCCGCGGCGGCGAGGACGTGACGGTGGCGTTCGGATCGGGGGCCCGCAACGTCCTGCGTCCGGGTCCGGACAACCGCGACGTTCTGTGCGACGCCGCGGTGGCGGCCATCGTCGAAGGGGCTGGCTGATGTTCCTGGGACGTGTGGTCGGTTCGGTCTGGTCGACGGTGAAATGGCCGGCGGCCCGTGGGCTCAAGCTGCTGCTGGTGCGCCCGTATCGGCTGGGCGACGTGGCGCCCGGTGAAGTGGGTGGTACCGGCGCCGGACAGCCGTCGGAGCCGGTCGACGATCTGGTGGTCTGCGCGGATGTCCTGGACGCGGGCACCGGTGACGACGTCATCGTCGCGTTCGGCCACGCCGCGCGCGTCGCGGTGTCGGAGACGTTACCGCCCGGCGCCAAACCCGATGTCCCGATCGATGCCGCCGTGGTGGCGGTGGTTGATCGCGTGGAGCTGACCGGTGGCAAACACTGACGCCGAGCTGCGCGAGCTGGTGTCGCGCGTGTCGCGCGCGGTGGCGGCGAAGCTGGCGACCGCTGGATCGCCACAGACGACGCAGACGACAGGCGGGGTCGCAGTCCGGAATCGTGCCGCGGTCGCCGAGATCGTCGCGGCGGAGGTGGCGCTGGCCCTGGCCGGCGACGCGCGCCGGCCGGCGGCCCCCGCGGCGGCCGCGAAATCCGCCGACGTCTCGTCGACGCTGGCGCGAGCCGAGCTGTGCGCGTCATGCATCGAGCAGGAGCGGCGCAAGACCGCGCGTCGCGCGGTGGTCACCACGACCGGGAAGAACCAGAAGGGGATCGTGGCCAAGATCGCGCAGGGGATCGCCGACGCCGGCGGGGACATCCTCGACATCTCGCAGACGCTGGTGGCCGATTACTTCACCATGATCATCGTCATCGACATGAGCGGCCTCGAGGTCCCGTTCGCCGAATTCAAGGCCCGCATCACCCGCACGGTAGGGGCGCTGGGCGCCGAATGTCTGGTGATGCACGAAGAGGTCGTCACCGCCTTGCAGCGGGTCTGAACGAACATGTGGGAGTCGGGCGAGGTCCGCGAGATCCTCCGGATGATCGAGAACGAACACCTCGACGTCCGGACGGTGACCATGGGTATCTCGCTGCGCGACACCGCCGCCGAATCGCTGGAACGGCTGTGTGGCCGGATGTACGAGAAGATCATGCGGCTGGGCGCGCGCCTGGTCGAGACCGCCGCCTCCGTCGAGGCGGACTTTGCCGTCCCCATCACCAACAAACGGATCAGCGTGACGCCGCTGGCGCTGGTGACCGAGGCCTGCCGCGCCCCGCGCGTCGTGCCGGCCGCCGCGACGCTGGATCGGGCAGCACGCGAACTGGGCATCGATTACATCGGCGGCTTCTCGGCGCTGGTGGAGAAGGCGATGACCGCCGGTGACACCGCGCTGATCGAGTCTATCCCCGAGGCGCTGGCCACGACCGAACGCGTATGCGCGTCGGTCAACGTCGCCACCACCCGCGCCGGCATCAACGCCGACGCGATCTTGCTGATGGGGACCATCA
The DNA here is from genome assembly GCA_035696485.1 of Polyangia bacterium. Taxonomy (GTDB): domain Bacteria; phylum Myxococcota_A; class Polyangia; order Fen-1088; family Fen-1088; genus DASRQT01. The sequence goes on from DASRQT010000260.1 coordinate 8,075, forward strand.
TCAGAGATCTGGCCGAACGCACGGCGCCGCAGCACGGGATCGGCTGCGCCAAGCTGGTCACCTTCGCCAACATTCCCGACGACAACCCCTTCGTCGCGGGCGCCATGCACGGCCTCGGTGAAGGCGAGTGCGTGATCAACGTCGGCTGCTCTGGGCCGGGCGTGGTGCTGTCGGCCATCCGCCGGCTGCGCGCGTCGGGCGCCGCCATGGATCTGTCCACCATCGCCGACACCATCAAGCGCATGGCCTTCAAGGTGACCCGCGCGGGCGAGCTGATTGGACGCGAGGTGGCGCGGCGGCTGGGACCGCCGGCGCGGTTTGGCATCGTCGACCTTTCGCTGGCGCCGACGCCAGCCGTCGGTGACTCGGTCGCCGAGATCCTGGAAGCGATGGGGCTGGAACGGGCCGGCGCACCCGGCTCGGTCGCGGCGCTGGCCATGCTTACCGACGCCGTCAAGAAGGGTGGCGTCATGGCCTCGTCGCACGTCGGCGGCCTGTCGGGTGCCTTCATTCCGGTCAGCGAGGACGCGCGCATGGTCGACGCGGTTCGCGTCGGGGCCCTGTCACTGGAGGGCTTGATGGCCATGAGCGCCGTCTGCTCGGTGGGCCTCGACATGGTGGCGGTTCCCGGTGACACGCCCGCCGAGACCTTGTCAGCCATCATCGCCGACGAGATCGCGATCGGCGTCTTCAACAACAAGGCGACCGCGGTCCGGATCATCCCCGTCCCCGGCAAGAAAGCGGGCGAGTCGGTGATCTACGGCGGGCTGCTGGGCGAGGCGATCGTTCAGCCGGTCAGCCGCTTCCGCTCTGACGGGTTCATCCGCCTGGGCGGGCGGATCCCGGCGCCGCTGCAGGCGCTGCGAAACTGATGGGCGGTCCGCGCCTCTTGCTCGCTGCTCTTGTCGGCGCGGCTGTCCTCCGCGTCGCGATGGACGCCGTTGCCGATGTCGCGCCCGACGGGGTCGGCGAACCCAAGCAGGTGGCGGTTTTGCAGGGCGACGCGCGCGCGTTTCTGGGCGCGCCGCCCGCAGGGTGGCACACCCCCGCCTTCGACGATCGCGGCTGGGCGGGCCCGGCGCGCGGTCCGTTCGCGCCGCGCCCCACGACGATGACCGGCGCGGCGCCGACCACGACCGCCGACGGTGTCACGCTATTGGACGTTGTTCCCGGCGGTGCTCTGCTGATTCGCCGGAGCTTCGATGTCGCCGGCGATCCCACGCGCGTGCGTGGTCTGGAGCTGCGCGTGCGCTACGCTGACGGGTTCGTCGCCTATCTCAACGGACGCGAAGTGGCGCGCCGCAATCTTCCTGCCGGGCCGCTGGAGCGCGCCCGCCCGCCTTTTCCCAACAGTCCCGAGATCGAACGCATCACGCTGGCGGTTCCGTCGGCAACCGGCGGCGCCCTGAAAGCGCGCGGGAACGTTGTCGCGCTGGCCGTTGTGGGCGCCCCCGTGGGTAGCCCGCTCGTCCCCGTAGCGCCGGCAGGAGAGGTCACGGTGGCGGCGTTCTCCGGCGTGCGCATCGTGCGCGGTCCCTATCTGATCGCGCCCGCCGAGCAAGCTCTGAGCGGCGCCGGCAAGGGCAGCGCTTCCGTCTCGGTGGCGTGGGAGACCGACCTGCCGGCGACCGGTGTCATCACCGTCGCGCCGGCTTTCGACCCGGCGCCTGACCGCAGCGGCCGCCGCGGCAAGCCGCGGCAGGTTCGATCGGGGCGGGCCGCCCTGCGCCAGATCGTCACGCTGCCTGGATTGCCCCGCGGCGAGAGCTACCGCTACAGCCTCGAGGTCACCGCGGCCCGCGGCGACAGCGACCGACGCGGTCCCTTTGTCGGAAAGACGATGGCGCCGCCGACCGAGCCGGCCCGCTTCGCAGTCTACGGCGACATGCGCGCACCCGGACACGCCGCGCACGCCCAGGTGGTGGCTGGGCTTCTGCGCGAGGCGCCCGCGCTGGTTGTCAACACCGGCGACTTGACCGAATTCGGTAGCGAGGAGTCGGCCTGGCAGCGTTACTTCGACATCACCGCCCCGCTGGGCGCGATCGCCCCCGTGGTCCCGGCGCTGGGCAATCACGACGCCGCGCGCGGCGGCCTGGGCGCCATCAAGACCTGGAATCTGTTCGGCCTGCCGGCGGCATCGCCTCGCAGCGGGCCGCCGGGATGGGCGTCGTTCGATCTTTCGGACGTGCATTTCATCATCCTCGACAGCAATCAGATGCAGAGTCGCGCCCAGCAGGCGTGGCTGGAGGCGGATCTTTCGGACGTGCGCCGCCGGCGCCGCCGTCCGCGCGCGATCTTCGCCTTCTGTCACGACGGCCCCTGGTCCAGCGGCCCACACGGCGGCTCTGCGATCATGGCCAAGGAGTTCGCGCCGCGGCTGGCGGCCGGCGGCGTCGACGTCATCTTTTCAGGTCACGATCACATCTACGAACGGGGTGTCGGCGCGACTGACAGCGGTCCCCTGCCGTACGTGGTCGCGGGCGGCGGTGGTGCGCCGCTTTACAATCCGACCTGCCAGGGGCCGGGCGCTGTCGCCCGGACGGGTATGCCGGGCCCGTTACCGCCCTGTCCTGCCAGTGTCACGACGCTTGCCAAGGCTTACAGCTACGTCATGGTCGAAGTCGGTGCCAAGGCCATCAACCTGTGCGCGAAACGCCCTGACGGCTCCGCGCTGGAGGCCTGCGCCACCTACCCGCTGCACCGATGACGACGTTCGCAGTCGAGTTTCGTCGCGATCTGCCCCATGGCCGCTGCGTCGCCGTGTCGCTGCCGCCCGCGCCGGCCGGTTCGCTGGCCGACGCCGGGGACGATGGTGCGGGCGAGAAGGCGATCGTGCCAGCGGCGACGTTCGCGCAGCTGCCCGACGCGGAGCAAAACTACGCCCGGGGTCTGGCGCCGGCGCGCCGGGTGACGTGGGTGGGGGGGCGCCTGGCGCTGCGCGCCGCCTTGCTGGATCTCGGCGTCGACGCCGGGGCGATGCTGTCCGATGATCGCGGCGCGCCCGTCTTGCCGCCGGGCACGGTGGGTTCGATCAGCCACAAGGCGCGCCTGGCCATCGCCCTGGCCGCGCCGGATGCCGACTGGTCCGTCGGTATCGATCTGGAAGACCTGACGGCGCGCCGGCGCGGCGACATCTCGACGCACGTCCTCACTGAGACCGAACGCCAGGCAATCGCCTCGCTCGAGGAACCGCAGCGTGGCCACGAGGTTCTAGCCCGCTTCGCCGCCAAGGAAGCCATCTACAAGGCGGTCGATCGATTCGTCAGGCGTTACGTGTCCTTCCAGGAGGTGACCCTGCACCGATCGGCTGATGGCGAGCTGGGCGCGGACCTCTCGTTGCGTGCCGGCGAAGGCCCCTTCGACATCCAGCTGGCCGAGCTGTCATTGCCCGGGTTCGTCATCGCGACCGCCCGCGTCCGCGCTGGTTGATACTACGGGATGATGCTGTTGCCGCCGCCGGCGCCGTTGCCGCCGTCGCCGCCCATTCCGTCTCCGCGCATGCGGCATTGACCCATCAGGCACAGGAACTTCATTTTGCAGGCATTGCCGCAACCACCACAGTGCATGCGGTTGAGGTTGGTGTTGACACAGAGGCCGTCGCACAGGGTCAGGTTCGCGCCGCAGCGACACATTCCGGCGACGCACTGCTGGCCGGCCGTGCAGGCGTTTCCGCAGGCGCCGCAGTGGGCTTCGTTGGTATTGATGTCCACGCAGCTATCGCCGCACAGCCGCTGGCTGGGCGCGCACATGGTCTTGCACGTTCCCGCCGAGCACACCTGCTGCCCGCTGCACACCATGCCGCAACCGCCACAGTGTTGCGGGTTGGTCATGGTGTTCACGCACGCGTTGCCGCAACGGGTCCCCGTGGCGCAGCCACACTTGCCGGCGCTGCAGACCAGCCCGGCGGCACAGCTCACGCCGCAGGCGCCGCAGTTGCCGGCGTTGTTGGTCAGGTTCACGCACGCGTTGCCGCACGCGGTGAGGCCGGCGCCGCAATTGAGTGTGCAGTCCCCCTGATCACAAACCTGCCCGGCCGGGCAGGCGTTGGCGCAGGTTCCGCAATGGGCGGTGCTGCTGTTGGTGTCGACGCAAACTCCCGCACACAGGGTGCGATCGGGTGGGCAGCGGCAGGTGCCGCTGGCACAGATCGCGCCTCCCGTGCACCGCACACCGCAGGTGCCACAGTTGGTGGCGTCCGACCCGAGGTTGACACAACGACCAATGCAAGAGGTTTGTCCAGCCGCGCATGCCGTCAGGCATCTGCCCAGCCCGCACGACATCCCGCCGGTGCACGCCACCGCACACAGGCCGCAGTTCTTGGGATCGCTCTGCAGATCCACGCAGGCGGCGCCACACTTGCTGCGACCGGCGGGGCAGCCGCAGGCACCGTCGACGCAGATCTCCGCCGCCGCGCACACCTTGCTGCAGGCGCCGCAGTTCCGTTCGTCCGAGGCGAGGTCGACGCAGGCGCCAGAGCACGCGATCAACCCGCCCGAACAGGTGCTGGTACACGTCCCCTGCGAACAGACCTTGTCGGCGGCGCAGGCTGTCCCGCACGCGCCGCAGTGGGCGCTGCTCTTCAGTGGATCGACGCAGGCGCCGGCGCAGGTGATTTGACCCGGCGGGCACACGCACGCGCCCTGCGAACAGGTGGTGCCGCCGGCGCAGGTGGTGCCGCAGGCGCCGCAGTTGCTCTCGTCGGATTGAGGGTCGACACACTGACCGCCGCAGGCGATGAGGCCCAGCGAGCATCCGCGTCCCACCGTGCCGCCGTCCCCGTCCCCAGTGATCACCGGTGTCAGGTCGATGGCCGCATCGGACCCCCCCACGCCGGATTTTTCGCGCGCGCTGCTGCACGCGGCGATCAAGAACAAGGCGGTAGCAAGAGTAAGTCGACTGCTCATCCGGCGCAGTATAACCACCGCCGCGGCGGCGTCAGGGTAGTAAAACTTGCGCGAAAACAGCCGCGGCTCGACCCAAAATGGCTATTTCTGACATGTCGGGTCAGATAATACTCGCGTCAACCGCGGCGTTTTCGCTCGCGCAGAGCCCGGAATTCCTCGAAAGACTGGCAACGCAGAAACGGGTTCTCACGGATCTCGTGCGCGATCGTGGAAGTTGGGGTTGCGCCGTAGTTGTGGCCTGGATAGACCCGCGTCTCCTCGGGCAGGGCCATCAGCCGCTGCAAGCTTCTCCACATCGCGGCGGTATCGCCTCCGGGAAAGTCGGTCCGCCCGCACCCGCCCACGAACAGAACGTCCCCCGTCACCATGAAACCGTCGGCCAGGTAGCAGACTCCGCCGACCGTGTGTCCAGAGGTCTCGAGCGCCCGCAGGCCACGCTGTCCGATGGCGATGTCCTTGAGATCGGTGGCGTCGATCAGCGTGCGCGAGTCGCCCGCCACCGCGGCCGCCTCGCGCGGGTTCACCACCACGACGGCGCCCGTCGCGGCGACGAGCTCGGCGACCCCCTCGATGTGATCGTGGTGGGTGTGCGTGATGAGGACGGTGGTCACGCGCAGACCCCGCGCCTTCACCTCGCGCAGCAGGCGATCGACCTCCCACGCCGGATCGACCACCGCAGCCTCGCGCGTCGTCGGGCAGTAGAGGATCTCGCAGAAGTTCTGCAGCATCCCCAGCTCCATCTGGATGACCTCGGGCGCCGCCGGCAGCGACGCGATGTCGTCGCGCGCGTTCATTTCACGCGCACGCTGATGCCGGCCGCGCCGACGTTGTCGGCCGCGTCCCAGGCGCGCACGGTCACGGCGTGCGGACCGGGCGACAGCGACGGCAGCCGAAACGTGAAGGTTTCGATCAGGTCGTCGCAGATCCCGTCGCCCGGCGCGATCGGTTTCCACTCGCCGCCGTCGACCGCGTATTCCAGCTCGTTGATGTTGCTGGCCGTGTCGCGCGCGCGTCCGCCGACGATGGGATAGTGCACCTCCAGCCCCAGTACCTCGGGTTTGCGGTTGTCGACCAACAGCGGCGCCGAATCCAGGCTGCCGTCGAGGGCGCGATCGCGCGGGTTCGAGCGCTCGTCCGACACCGTCACCCGGACCACATAGTTTCCGTCGGGTAGGCCCTCGGTGTTCCAGTCGTACTCCGCCTTGATCAGCGGCTCGGGTCCGCCCAGCGGCCGCCACACCGCTTCGTTCTCGTCGCGGAACCAGAGCCGGTAGGTCAGCTCGTCGGCATCCAAGTTCTCGACCCGCCAGCGCAGCTTCAGAATCGACGAGTGCACGCGCGCGCTGGCCGCCGCCGCCGTCGCCGGTGTGACCGCCGCCGGCTCCGCCACCGTGATCTCGAGGATGCGCGGGCGCTGATTCTGCGGCAGGTAGTAGAGGCTGACATCGCGCAGCCGCTCGGCCGCGCCGCCCAGCGTGACCCGGTACTGCGCATACCGCGCCCCGGGGCTTGCGACGTGACCGGCTCCGCCGTCGCCGGTGGTCGTTTGCCGATCCAGCTTGCGCCACGCCGTCCACGTCGCGTCCGGCTTGGCCGTGTTCCCCGAACGCGTTTCGAAGCTCAGGTTCCTCGTCCCGTGCCAGCGCAACATGCCCCAGCGCGCGGGAAACTCTCCGTCCAAAACCTTCGACAGATACGTCGCGCTGTCGCCGCTGGCGGGCTGGGCGCGGTACACGCCCCCGACGTCGCCGGTGCCGATCAGGAAGCTGCCGGCCGCGCGCACCAGCGTCAGCGCCTGGCGCTCCGGCAGATCGATGGCCAGCGCCACGGTTCGATCCTTCATCGCTCGATAGACTTTTCCCTGCGTGCCGGTGGCCAGATACGCGCCGCCGGCTTCGTCCAGCAACAACGAGGTGAAGTATCCGTCGGGCAGCGAGAAAATCTGCTCGATCTGCCCAGCGCGATCCAGACGGTACAGACCGGCCTTGGACTTGCGCTGTCCGGGCCGCGGCAGCGATCCTGCCGACGCCGGCGCGCCGCTGCCGGAGAGCGTGATGCGCGTTCCCTTGGCGGCGGCAGGGCCAGGTGGCGTGGCCGGGCTGCCGGCCGCCTTCTCGAACTCGTTCACCGCGACGTAGATGTCGTCGCCGTCGCGCGCGATGGCGCGCACCTCTTCGGCCTCGAAGTCCTGCAGTGCCTCGGCCTTGCCGTCCAGCGACACACGGTACAGGATCGCCTCCTCCGACGTGCCGGCCAGCAGGCGCCCGTCGGCGGTGGCCAGCAACGAGACCACGTGCTTGTCGCCCGAGTCCCACAGCGCCCGCGGTTTACTTTTGCCGCTGCCATCAATTGCGAAGATTTTTCCCGGCGACCCGGTGCCGGCGTACGTCGTCCCGCTCTTGGCGTCGTGAACCAGGCTCCAGACGTGATCGGCCGGCAACGTCGCCAGTTCCTTGGCCACCTTGGTCTTGGGATCGATCGCGTACACGCGCCCGCCGGGCGTCGTGCCGGCCAGCAGCGTCCCGTCGGGGCGAACCGCCAGCGCCGTCACCCAGGCGGCGTCCAGATCCGCCACGCGCCGCGCGCCGGCTTTTGCGTCGCCGCCCGCCGCGCGCGTGTCGACCGCGTAGATCTTGCCCTCGTCGCCGGTCCCGAAGTACGCCACCTGGCCGTCGGGGCTGAGCACCGAGCACCAGACGAACGCCGCCTCCAGCGGGATGTGCCTGGCCTTCATGCCGGCCACCACCTCGCCGGTCGGCAAGATCATGCTGCCGTTGGCCTCGCCTTCCTCGAAGTCCTTGGCCGAGGTATGGCGGAACATCTTGGTGGTGGCCGCGCCGGCGCTGTCAACCAGCGCCAGCACCGCCGTCAACACCACCATCATCCTGGTGAGCTCGCGCATGGGGCGCGGCTATTGTAGACGAGGACCGCCTTCAGCGCTGCACCGCGGCCTCGATTTTCCGCCGCGGGCGGCTGAGCGTGCTAGTGGTTCTTGCCGAGGGTGTCTTCGCGGACGAACACGGTCAAGTCCTGCTTCCCTGTCACCAGCCGCTTGGACGGGAAGATGGTCCGGTCGGCGACGCGGTAGGCGTCGGCGCGCCGGGTCTGATTCCCGGGCCGCAACGTGTCCAGCGCCGAGGCCGGCAAGCCGGACAGCAACCGCCCGCGCAGGGCGGCCCCGTCGTCGGGCGTCTGCACGCTGACGACGATGGATGAGGCGGTGTAAAACTTTCGCAGGTTGTCGATGTAGCCGCGCAGTGATTCGGCCTGCGGCGTATCCGGCTTGACCGTGGCGCCGGTCGCGACCTCGATCTTCACCATGTCGCCGCCGACGTTGCGCGGAATCACGACCGGGACGGTCTCGACGTATTCCGGACCGGCGTACGGGCGCAACGTCACGCGCAGCGGTACCGTGTCGCCCGCGTTGACGACGTCGCCCGGCAGCGACACGCCCACGATCTCGGCGATGTCGCGGCGGAACTCGACCCGCACGTCGATGTCCATGCGGTCGACCACCACCGGTTCAAACGGGTTGAACAGCAGATCGCCGACGGCGCGCAGCCCGCGCGACGAGGCCAGCGCCCGGCCCGAGACCCCCTCCGACGAGAACATCTGGTCGCGCAGCTCGAGCGGCGAGTGTCCCTTGATGTTGACCTTGGACGTGACGGTCACGACCATGTCGGTGACGTCGGGCTCGGCCGCGGCGATGGCGTTGCCCAGCACCAGCGAAGCCAGCATCGGCGTCAGCCGGCGGTTGCGCGCGACCTCGGCGTGAAACAGCCGCGGCTCGGCGCCGGGGCCCGACACGCGGACGTCGACCGGCACCATCGTGGTGCGCGAATCCAGGTCGCCGATGATGCACGACTGCCGGTCCTGGGTCAGCGTCCCGACCTCGTTCAGCGGCGACGACATCTTGAACGACTGCGACACGCTGGGGAGGAAGGCGTGAATCTCCGCGTCGACCATCGGCAGGTAGACCTCGCCGAAACCAAACAGCGGGTGGCCGAAGGCAAAGACCTTGGCGCCGTCGACGTAGCTGACGGTGCCGGTGGCGACAGTGCTCATGTCGCCGCGGACCAGCTCGACGCCGATGGCCGAGCCCGGCTCGACATGGCCCGCCTTGGCGGGACCGAGGCGCCGACCGCCCCCGGCCTGCAGCGGCACCAGCCCGGAGGGACGAAATTCCTGTTCCAGATCACCTATGGTGCGCGGCGTGAACCCGGCCACCGACAGCGGGACCGACGCGCGGATCAACCGCGGCTCGCCGCTTACAGCCGGCATCACCGGCGGTAACCCCAGCCCGCGCGCGAAGGCCGACGGGACGTCGCTGGCCATGTGAGCTCCGTTGCCAGTACCGGCGCCGGCGGCGTTGCCGTCAGCCTCGCCGCCGCGTGACGCGAGCGTCTCTTCGCGTATACGTCTTGGGCGGCTGCGCTCGGCCAGCATGGTCTCGATCGGCGTCACGCCCCCGAGCGGCTCCTTCGAGAAGCTCCAGGCGTAGGCGACGGCGCCCATCAGCTTGCCGTCGATGTAGACCGGGCTGCCGCTCATCCCCGAGACGATTCCGGAGAATTCGACCCGCGGATCCTCGGCCCTGATCAGGATGACGTCCTGCTTGGGGAGGAAGTTCCGCATGACCGCGACGACCCTGATCTTGAATGGCTCGGGTTTGGTGCCCGAAAAGACCGTCAGCGCGTGTCCGACCATCCCGGGGCGCACCTCGGACAGCGGCAGAATCGCCGGCGGTGGCCCGGCCGGGACCACGGCCTTGAGCCGAACGCCGCCCCCGCGCGTGACCGCCGACGCTTCGACGGCCGATGGCCCTGACGCCGCCGACGAGGCGGTGGGTAGAGGTGTAGGAGTCGGGTCGACCGAAGCTGACCCGACAGGGATTGGCGCTGCCGACACTGAATGACCGCCAATTGGTGCCGGCAGGCCAACTACAGAAGCGAACAGCGTCGTGACCGAAATCAGTAGTACGCGACGCACGAGCATTTAGGGTATGGGGCGACCCCTGGGCTGTCAACGCGCCGTTTTCGCGAAAAACAAGCTCATCCAAGCTAATTTATGTGCGGCCGCCGCCCACTGGTAGGGGGCCCACGGAGCTGTCGCCTTGACACCCCCGGTGGGTGCGACTGATTATCCGCGGCAATCCCCTGCTGGCTCTGTTGGGAGGCTCCTCGTTCATGAAATTGTCGTGGATTTTTGTCGGCCTTGTCGTGCTGGCCGGGGTGACTGCGTCGGGGGTGGCCGCGGTTGGCTGCGGCCCGCAGAACAAGTTTTGCCCCAATACCCCAACCGGCATGTGCCCGCCTCCGTACGTGCCGCCGGACGACGCCGGCGCCGAGGACGTCCACGACACCGGCGTCGACCGCGGCCGCGACCGTCGCAACTGACGCGTCAGGCGCTCGGGCGTCAGCCCGTGTAAAATCGTCGGGGTGAAGCGCTTCAAGGCGGTGGTCATCGGGGGCAGCGGCTATGGCGGCGCCGAGATGATCCGCCGCCTGCTGATTCACCCTGACGTTGAGCTCTCGCGCGTGGTCAGCGTCGACTACGTGGGAAAACCGCTGGGCGCGGCGCACCTGTCCCTGGCCGGGCGCACCGACCTTCGATTTGAAAATGTGCCCCCCGCGCAGGCGGCCCAGGGCTGCGACGTGGTGCTGCTGGGCCTGCCGCACAAAATCAGCGCGCAGCACGCGCCCGAGATCCTGGCGGCGATGGCCCCGGAGGCCAAGCTGGTCGACATGTCGGGCGACTTTCGCCTCACCGACGCGGCCGCCTACCAGCGGTACTACGAGGCCGCGCATCCCCACCCGGAGCTGCTGGGGACGTTTGTCTATGGCCTGCCGGAGCTGAACCGGGACGCCATCAAACGCGCCCGCGCCGTGGCGTCGCCAGGATGTTTCGCCACCACAATCATCCTGGCGCTGCTGCCGCTGGCGCGCGCCGGCAAGCTGCGCGGCGCGATCCACGTGGTCGGCATCACCGGATCGTCGGGCAGCGGCGTCGTCCCCTCGGCCGGCACCCACCATCCGGTCCGTGCCGTGAATCTCAAGAGCTACAAGGTGCTGGAACACCAGCACACCCCGGAGGTCAATCAGGCGCTGGCGCAGGCCGGGGCGCGCGACGTTCAGCTCCGTTTTGTGCCGGTGTCCGCCCCCCTGTCGCGCGGCATTCTGGCCACCAGCTTCGTCGAGATTGACGCCGGCGAGACCGAGGAGGACATCGCCGCCCTCTATGCCGCCGCGTATGACCGCGAGCCGTTCGTTCGCTTGATGCGCGACCGCCTGCCCGAGGTGGCGGCGGTCTCGGGCAGTAACTACGCGGAGGTGGGCTTCACGCTGGGCGCCGCCGACGGTGCCACCCGGACCCTGGCCGTCACCAGCGCCACCGACAACCTGATCAAGGGCGGCGCCGGTCAGGCGATCCAGAACATGAATCTGATGCTGGGGCTGGCCGAGACCGCGTCGCTGGAAGATCCCGGTCCGTGGCCATAACCGCGGTCGTCAAGCTGGGGGGGGACGTCCTTCACGGCGTCGCGCTGACCGAGGTCGCCGCCGGCATCGCCGCCGCCCGCGCCGCGGGTCACCGCCTGCTGGTGGTCCACGGCGGCGGTCCGCAGGCGACCACGCTGTCGAAACGCCTGGGTCTGGAGCCGCAGCTTGTGGGCGGGCGGCGAATCACCGACCCGGCGACGCTGGACGTGATCAAGATGGTGGTCGCGGGTCAGCTGAACGTGGATCTGGTGGCCGCCCTGCGCGCCGTCGGTGTCCCCGCCGTCGGCATTGCCGGCGCAAGCGGCGTCATCCGGGCCCACCGGCGTCCCCCGCGCCGTGTGTCGGGTGGCGGCGACGCGCCCGTCGACTTTGGGCTGGTTGGCGACGTCGATGGGTTCGACCTGGCGCTGCTGGCCACGCTGGGGGAACAGCACCTGCCCGTGCTGGCTTGCCTCGGCGCTTCCGACCAGGGCCAGGTCCTGAACATCAACGCCGATGTCGTGGCCAGCCAGCTGGCCGCGGCGCTCCGCTGCGACGCCCTGATGGCAGTCACCGCGATCGGCGGCGTGCGCCGGCAAAAAGATGATCCCGGGTCGCGCTTCGCTCGCCTGACCGTCGCCCAGGCGCGCGCCGCCATCGCCGACGGCATCGTCCAGGGGGGGATGATCCCCAAGCTGGAAGAGGCGTTCGCGCCTCTCGGAGCCGGGGTCGGCGCCGTGCACGTCGTGGGCCCGGGTGAGATCGCCGCGGCACTGGCCCATCCAGGAACCGTGGGGACGCTGCTGGTGTCCTGAATCTCGGGCTGACTTGAAACCCAGCCGCTGGCTGGTACATCTTGAACCATGCAAAACCACCGCTTGCTCACGGCCGGCGCCGCCGTCGCCCTGGCCAGTCTGTCCCTCGCCTGGTCGCATCCCGCCCAGGCTGCCCTGCGCGCCGGCGACAAGGCGCCGCCCTTTACCCTCAAGACGGTAGACAAGGGTGAACCCCGCGCTCTCGACGTCCTGACCAGGGACAAGAAGACCAAGGGCGTCGTCCTGGTGTTTCTGTCGTGCAAGTGCCCCTACGTGGTGCAGGCGCGCCAGCCGCTGGCCGAGCTGTCGAAACAATACGGCGCCCAGGTCCAGTTCGTCGGCATCAACTCCAACCAGAACGAAAGCGCCGAGGACATCAAGTCAGACGCCGCGCTGAACTTCCCCTTCACGATGCTGCGCGACGAACGTTCCAAGATCGCGGACGCCTATCTCGCCGAGCGCACACCGGAGATCTTCCTGGTCGACGCAAACGGCGTCATCCAGTACAAGGGCGGGATCACCGATCTCGGCACCGCGCTGGCCGAATTCACCGCCGGCAAGCCGCTGTCCAGGACGGAATCCAAGGCGTTCGGCTGCACCATCAAGAGGAAGCCGTGAACCCGGCCGTGGCTCCGGCGCTGCTGTTCGCGCTGGTCGCCGCGGCCACTCCGCCCGCATTGACGGCGTCGTCCCCGGACGGCAAGGCGCCACCGTCCGCCTCGCCCGCGCCGTTGGTGTCCTCTGTCGTCGACATCGACGGCATCAAGAAGTCGATGCGCGGCAGCCGCGGGCGCGTCCTGCTGGTTCATTTCTGGGCCACCTGGTGCCTCCCGTGCCTCGACGAACTTCCGGTCATCAGCCAGTTCGCGCGCGATATGAAGCCACGCGGCCTGGACGTGCTGTCGCTGTCGCTGGATGACCCGCAGACGGCTCAGGCTCGCGTCAGCAAGCTGCTGACCGAGCAGGCGCCCAATCTGACGCCGGTCATCGCCAGATTCACCGACGCCGACCAATTCATCGGCAGCTTCGACAGCCGCTGGGAGGGGACGATCCCCGCGTTGTTTGCCTACGATCCGACCGGCCAGCGGCGCGGTAGCCACGTCGGCGAAGCCTCACGGCACGACCTGGACCAGCTGATCGGCCCTCTCCTGTCGCCGAGAGCCCCCACCACGGGAAAGAAAAGATGACCGCCGCCAGCGGCCGCCTGGGGAGGGTGGGCGTGGCGGCGATCGCGACACTGGCGGGCGGCTTCGCCGGCTGCATCGGCGCCCCGGCCACCCAGTCGGTTGAAAGCCGCCTGGGCCAGCCGATGGGCGATTTCCCCGGCTATGACGAACGCGTGACGTTGTACGCGACCAACCGCGCCCGCGCCGATCCAGCCGCCGAGGGCTGGCCGGCGTACCCTGCGCAGCCGCCGCTGCTGTGGAACTACGAGCTCAATCAGTCCGCCCGCGCGCACTCCATCGACATGCGCGACACCCCCTGCTTCCAGCACAACTCGTGCGACGGCTCGGACGCGTTCAAGCGTGTGGATGCGTTCTTCACCGGCGCCTGGACGACCATGGGCGAGAACATCTCGGCCGGTCGCAACGTCAGCGACGGGTTCATCGCCGTGCACAACTGGATCTACGAGATTGGCGCCGCGCCCGGCGAGATCGGCCATCGCGAGAACATCTTCTCCGCCAAGTTCACGCTGCTGGGCGCCGGCTTTGCGCCCGGTGGCTCGGTGCTGCAGAACTACTGGACCCAGGACTTCGTCGGCGCGTCGGTCACGCGCCCGCGGCTTGCCGACGGGATTCATTTCCCACGCACCGTCGCCCCCGGCGCCTCGGTGACCTTTGCAACCACCTACTTCGACGCCTCCAGCGCTGCGCCGGTCGGCCTGGCAGTGGTTGTCGACGGCGTGTGCAACCCGCTGGCGCTGGCACGTGGACTGGCCGGCAAGGGCGCCTACGAGGTAAAACTCCCGCTGGCCGACGGCTGTCACCCCTACTTCTTCGTCACCAACGCCAATGCCAACCTGGGCGCCGCCGTCGTCAGCTACCCGGACAGCGGGGCCCTTGCCGTCGGGGTGGGAGCGTCCGCCGCATCCTGCGCGCCGTTTGCAAGCACCCGCTCCGACGTCCGCTGTGACGGTGCCCCTGATGCCGGCGCCGCTGGAGGCACCTCCGGCGTCGATGGGGCAATGGCGTCGGAAACGACAGCAGGCGCCGGCGGTGCGGGCGGCCAGGCCCCCGCGGATGCGCCCGCGGGAATCGAACCAGACGGCGGCGGGGGCCCGGGTACCGGTGGCGCTGTCGGCCAGGCCGGCCCCGACGGCAGTCCCGACCTTTCGAGCCCAGCCGTTGGTGGGTGCACGGCCCAACCGGGCGGTTCCAGCGGTTGCAGGGTCGTCCCCGGTACATCGGCCGCGTCCGACCTTGCCGTGTTGGCATTGCTGTACCTGATGGGAATCGTGACCTTGTCGAGCCGGCGCCGCCGCCAGCTGCCGCCGGCAGGCCGTGGTCGCCGCGACGATGTTTGACGGCTGCCCGTTGTCGGTTCTGGACAACAGCGCCCTTCCAGACAACGCTTGGGCCGCGGCCGCTGGAGCGACGTTGAGCGTCGCGTCAAATTGGCCCTACCAATTGAGATAAAAATTGAACAAAATCAATGGGCTAGTTTAAATGTCCGAATCAGGGTAATTTCCCTGATCGATCCCGGTGGTCGGTGACCACTTAGACTTACCCGGACGGCGTGAGGTGGCGGTCATACGGGGGAGCGCTCGATGCAGGCTCCCCGAAAAAAGTGTGATCCAGGTTGCGGAGAAATGTGAGATCCTGAGCGTTCCGCCGAAACCATTTGCACTGTAGGTAAAGCATGAGCTCATTCGATGCGTTTTCTTCCCCGACGCTCGACGGTGCCCGCGGCGCACGACTGGCATTGCCTGCACCTCGTGGCGCGGCTCCGAGGTTCCTGTCGCGAGCCCTGGCTTTGATGGCGGCGCTGGCCCTGGCCTCGTGCACCGACGGCCTCATCGGTTCGGGCAATCCGGGCGATCCCGGCAACCCGGGCAATCCCGGCAATCCCGGCAACCCCAATCCGGGCCCCCCCGGCACGCCCAACAATCCGATCATCGGCAACACCGGCGGCCCGATCGTCAGCGCGCCCAGCCCGACCACCCGCTTCTCTCGACTCAATCACATGCAGTGGGAGAACACGGTTCGCGACCTGCTGAAGCTTCCGGCCACGACCGGCCTGTCGTTGATGTTCGTCTCCGAGCCGTTGCGCGGTGATTTCACCACCAATGGCAGCGTCTTGACCGTCAACAGCGACCTCTGGAACGACTATCAGACGGCCGCCGAAACCCTGGCCAAGAAGGTGCGCGAACCGGCGGTTCTGGCCAAGCACACGCCCGCCACCCCGACCGACGCCGCAGGCAAGGCGAAGGCCTTCTTGCAAACGTTCGGGGCGCGGGCCTTCCGACGCCCGATGACCGACGCGGAGACCACCCGCTACCTCGCGCTCTTCAACAAGGGCGCGACCCTCTTCGCCACTGGCGACGCCTTCGGCGACGGCGTCGAGGCGACGGTGGCGGCTTTCCTGCAGTCGCCGAATTTCTTGTATCGGGCCGAGCTGAGCACGACCGTCGCCAATGGCCGCATCGCCCTCAGCGATCATGAAGTGGCCAGCCGCCTGTCCTATGGCCTGACCAGCTCCATGCCCGACGACGCGCTGCTCGCGGCCGCGGACGGCAAGAAACTACGCACGCGCGAGTCGGTCGTCGCCGAGGCGAAGCGCGTGCTGGGCACGCCCGCCGCGCAGCAGACGATCGCGGACTTTCACGACCAGCTTCTGAAGCTGCGCGATTTCGATGCGGTGAAGAAAGACAGTCCGTTGCTGCCTCTCGGGATCGGCGCCGATCTCAAGGGCGAAACGCTGGCCTTCGTTCAGGAGGTGGTCTTCGGCCAGGACAAGGGACTGACCGAGCTCCTGACGGCGCCTTATACCTTCGCCAACAGCAAGGTGGCCAAGATCTACGGCGTCAACGTTCCGGCGCCTGCAGCCGGCCAGCCAGACAAGTTCGTGCGGGTCGACCTCAAGCCCGACCAGCGGGCCGGGTTCTTGACCCAGATTGGCTTCCTGGCGTCCAACGGCGAAGGCATCACGCCCAACAGCATCATGCGTGGTGTCTTCATGGCCCGGGACGTCCTGTGCCTCGACCTGCCGCCGCCGCCGAACAACATTCCGCCGTTCCCCGCCATCGCGCCCAACACCACCAACCGGCAGCGGGTCTCGATGCTGACCGCGAACGCGCCCTGTAACACCTGCCATACCGCCATAATCAATCCGCTGGGATTCTCCCTGGAGAACCTGGACGGCGACGGCGCGTATCGGACCATGGAGGGGGCCATGAACCTGCCGGTCGACGCCTCCGGCAGCTACACCTTGAGCGGGAAGACCTTCAACTTCACCAACATCGTCGGTCTGGTGAAGGAGATGGCGATGAGCAAGGACGCCAACGACTGCTATTCGCGCCACCTGATCGAATACATGTACGGGCGCGACATCGACATGGTCGCCAACGCCGCCGATCGTGACCTGGTCGCGCAGGCCGGCGCCAAGTCGCTGAGCAATGCGTCCGTCAAGGAATTGATTCTCAATTTGGTGGCGACTGACGCCTTCCTCACCCGGTTGCCGTAAGGAGCATGATCATGTTGAGAAAGCATTTTGGTCGTCGTCGCTTCCTCAAGGGCCTGGGTGGCGCGGTCATCGGGCTGCCCGCTCTGGACGTGTTCCAGTCGCCGGTCTGGGCGCAGTCGGCTGCCCCCACCAAAAAGATCTATTCGGCGCTGCTCATGCAGCACAACGGATCGGTGATCGGCACCAACGGCGAGGCGGACCGGTTTTGGCCCACGAGCATCGGGCCGCTGACCACGGCGATTCTGGCCGGCGCCGACTCCACCCAGGCCATCAGTGAGATGAAGGACTACGCCTCGAAGATCGTTGCCATCCGCAACGTCGACTTCAAGTACTCGGGCGATCACAACGGCGGGCCGCCCGCGGGCAGCTGCGGATCTCCGATCCGCCAGGGTGGCGTGCAGACCATGCCGGCCACCGAGTCCATCGACTTCTTCATCGCCAGCAAGCTAACGCCGGGCAAGGAGCCCCTCAACACCTACGCGGGCCGCAAGGGGACGTATCGCGACGACGCGGTGTCGTTCTCGACCGGTGGCCAGCTGCGCGTCGCCGACAACAACCCGCAGAACATCTACATGCGTCTGTCGGGGCTGACGGGCGTCATGCAGACCGATCCGGCCCTGTTCGCGCGGATTCGCGATCGGCGCGTGTCGGTCAACGACCTGGTTCGCAACGACCTGAAAGACCTGCTGGCGCGCACGGATCTCAGCGCGATCGATCGCCAGCGTCTGGACCTCCACCTGAGCAGCGTCAGGGACATGGAGGTGAACATGAACACCACCCTCGGCCCGATGCTGGACACGGCGGGCATGACGGCGGTCAACGGCCAGCACACCACCGACGCCAACATGGAGAAGGTGGTGAACATGATGAGCGACCTGATCGCGTTTGCGTTCGCTTCCGATCGGGCGCGCTCGGCGACGCTGCAGATCGGCGGCACCAACGATCACACGAAGTACATGATCGCGGGTGTGCAGGCCCCTCCGTACCACTTCATCTCGCACCGCGTTCAGAGCGACGGCGGCAGCGGCACCCCGATCGCCAACGCCGTCGAGCTGCACCACCAGATCGACCGCATCCACGCCCGCTACATGAAACACTTCATGGATCGGATGTCGGCCTACCCGATGCCCGACGGGGGCACGTTGCTGGATGCCAGCTGCAACCTGTGGGTGAACTCGTGCGCGGACGGACCTCCGCACGGCCGCAAAGGGATTCCGCACATCCTCATGGGGGGAGCCGGCGGGTACATCAAGACCGGCCAAACGGTCAAGTCGCCCGGTCCCAGCCACCGCGTGCTGAACACCATCATCAGTGCGGTCGGCATCCGCAAGGCGAACGGCGATCCGTACGATACCTTCGGGGATCCCGGTAGCCCCGGCGTGGTCAGCGAGATCATCGCCTAGCCGGGGACGCTCCCGGAACTTACCGTTCGCTCAGCGGCAACTCACGCGGTTGATGGGCGGTGAGTTGCCCTCGCTGGTGGTGAAGTAGGAGCGGCCGTCGAGGCTGTAGGTGACACCCTCGCTCTTCTGCTCCTGGGCAGCAGGGACGGCCATCGGCGTTGCGCGGAAGGCGTCTTCGAAGGGCGTTCCGGCCGGGATGCGGAATTCGTACAGCGTGTTGTAGGTGCGCAGCAGGAACCCGATCCCACACGGGTGGGCGCTACCACCGGTGGCCGGCTCGTCGCCGCCGGCAGGGACCGGCAAATCGGCGATCTTGGTCGCCACGGCGGACGCGGCGCCGAAGGTTGCAGGCAAGCGGTAGACGCTGCTGGGCATGCCCGCGGCCAGCTTGTTGATCACGTACAGGCTCCCGGTCGCGGGGTCGACCAGCAGGGTCTCGGCGTTGTGCGCGCCATCGGGATACGTGAACACCAGGCGCTCGCCGGTGACCGCGACGGGAGCGCCGCCTCCATTCATCATGACGGCGGGCTCGGGGGTTCGCAGGATCGCGAAGTCCGGACGTGGGGTCAGGTTGTTGCCGATGTCGGCGAGGTACACGCAAACACCGGTCGGACAGCGCGCGACGGCGATGTCCTCGATGTCCCGCGCCGTCACCCCGCTGATCGTGAACTGACCCAGCAGCGCGCCGGCCTCGCTGACGGCGAAGAACTCCGGACGCGCGCCGTCGTTGTGGACGAAAAGAACGCCGGGGTTGCGGTGGCTGGCCGCGATGCCCGACAGCTGGGTCAAGGCCGCGGTCTGCACGGTGCCGACCTTCTGGACGGGGCCGTAGCTGGTGCAAGCGGAGCAGGCGGCGGGCATCTCGCCAGGGGGCGTGTCGACGGCAGCGTCAGGCCCGTCGCCCATGCCGCCCGCATCAGTCCCGCCGGCCGCACTGTCGTCGGCCCCGCCGGAACCTCCGGCCGCGCCACCCGACGCGGGCGAGGGCCGCTCCGAGGTTGCCCCATCGGTCCCGCCGACGCCGCCGCCCGCGTCGGTTCCGCCGGCCGCGCTGTCGAGTGAGCGCGATCCCCCCCCCGAGCCGCACCCGCCGCCGACCCGCAGCACCAAACCTAGCAATGCGACCTGTGAAAGCGTCCGCATTTGACTACTTGTACTGGAGGACGACGATCTCGGTGGCGGCGCGCGCCTTGACCGTGGTGAGCGTGAGCGTGTTGGTCGTCTCGCGCCGGACGTTTGATTTGCCGGCGAGGAACTCCTCGACGCCGGCCAGTTCCTTGATGGTTAGCACGTCGGTCTTGTAGTGCATCGGAATGACGATCAGCCGGGGATGAAGCTGGTCGATCACGCGGGTCGCCTGGTGGCCGTCGATGGTGTAAAAGCCGCCGACCGGGACCAGCGCGACGTCGACCGACCCGATGGCCGACAGCTGCTCATCGGTCAGCAGATGGCCGAGATCGCCCAGGTGCGCGATGCGAAGCCCGCTGACCTCGAAGACGAACACGGTGTTGAGGCCCCGCGACGCGCCCCGATCATCGTCGTGGTAGACGCCCACCGAACGGATCGCGACCTCCTTGACCTTCTCGTCTATCCGCGCCCAGCCCTTCTTGTCGGATGTGAGCCCGCGCAGAATTCGCGGCTTGTTCACCAGCAGGGCGATGTTGTTGTGGTCCGCGTGTTCGTGGCTGATGGTGATCGCGTCAGCCTTGAGCCCCAGCGGCAGCTGGTAGCCGATCCCCTTGGGGATGGGGTCCATGACGATGCGGGTGCCGGCTGCGGTCTCCAGCACGAAGCAGGACTGGCCCAGCCAAGACAACCTCCCGACGACCGGAGCGGGGGCGGCCATCGCGTAGAGGACGAGACCGGCTGAAAGCGCAGCCACGATGGGGCCGATCGATAGAATCGGGCGAAGGCGCCTCATGCGCTCCGCATACTATCCGGTATCCTTGACGGCGGTCATGTCCGAAGACGATCCGCAGCGCCAGGGTGATCCGGCAGCCCAGCCGGAGGCCCAGCCGGAGCCCAGCCTGCGCGACGCCGCGGTGACGCCACCGCGCAAGACGCTGGCGGAAATTCTGGAGAACATCCCGGCCGCGCCCGGCGTGTACATCATGAAGGACCGGCGCGGCAAGACGGTCTACATCGGCAAGGCCGCCGTCCTGCGCAACCGTGTGCGGCAGTACTTCCAGGCGGCGTCGGGCGACAACCGCGACTTTGTCCCGCTGCTGGAGGGGATCGTCGGCGACATCGAGACGGTCATCACCTCGAACGAAAAAGAGGCGCTGCTACTCGAGAACACGCTGATCAAGAAGCATCAGCCGCGTTTCAACGTCAACCTCAAGGACGACAAGAACTTCCTGGTCCTGCGCCTTGACCCCAACGGCGAATGGCCGCGCCTGGAGGTAGTGAGGCGACTGGGCGAGGACGGCGCGCACTACTTCGGACCCTATCATTCGGCCTCGTCGTGTCGCGAGGCGCTGCGAGTGGTGAACCGCCACTTTCAGCTCCGCACTTGCACCGACCACGTCCTGCACAACCGCCGGCGCCCGTGCCTGCAGTATCAGATCAAACGCTGTCCGGCGCCGTGTGTATTGCCCGTGTCACGCGACGAATACGGTGATCAGGTGCGCGACGTGCGCCTGTTCCTGGAGGGAAAGAGCGACCAGCTGATGGAACGGCTGACCTCGCGCATGAAGGAGGCGGCGACCGGCACGCAGTTCGAACGTGCGGCCGACATCCGCGATCAGATACGGGCGCTGGAGACGACGCTGGAAGAGCAGCGGGTGGTGTCCAACGACTTTCTCGACCAGGACGTGTTTGGTTTCTTCCGGCAGGGGATCGCGCTGGAGATCGTCGTGATGTCGATCCGCCAGGGCAAGCTGCTGGGCAGTCGCGGGTTTTCCTTCACCGGCCAGGAGTTCCCCGACGCCGAGCTGCTGTCGTCGTTCATCGGCCTCTACTACGACATGAACGTCGCCCCGCCGGACGAGGTGTTGTTGCCGTTTGCCATCGACGACGCCGAGGTCAAGGCCGAGTGGCTCAGCGACAAGCGTCCGCCGCGGCGGCGGCGCGTGGAGATCACCGTCCCCCAGCGTAGTGACCGGAAAAAGCTGGTCGAGCTGGCGCAGAAGAACGCGGCCGCCAGCTTTGCGTCGCGCCGGAACGCGCGCGAGGACACCGAGCTGGCGCTGGGCAAATTGCAGCGGCGGCTCAAGCTGCCGCGCCTGCCGCGCGTCATCGAATGTTACGACATCTCGCACATCCAGGGCTTCGCCACGGTGGCGTCGATGGTGGTGTTCGTCGATGGCCGCCCCGAGAAATCGCGCTACCGGACCTACAAGGTGCGGACGCCCGGTCAGACGGGCAGCGGTTCGCAACAGCGCAACGACGACTTCGCCTCGATGTACGAGGTGCTGTCGCGGCGCTTTCGACGCGCGCGCGAGGCGCCAGAGGGTGATGACAGCTGGGCGCTGCCGGATCTGATCGTGATCGACGGTGGCAAGGGGCAGCTGGGGATGGCACTTGCGGCGGCGCGCGACGTCGGCATCGACGTCCGCATCGGGACCGGGCTTCCGATCATTGGCCTGGCCAAGGAACGAGACTTTGATGGCGTTGCCGACGGGTTAGCTGATGGCCTTGCCAACGACCATGATGTAGGGCCGCCAGACCCAGGCAAGCCCACGGTCGACAGCAGCCTCGAGATTCCGGTCGAGGCACCGCCGGTGGAGGCACCGCCAGCTGAGGAACCGCCGGGCGAACCTCCCGCCGCCAAGAAAAGCAAAGGCGGCAACAAGAAGCGCGACGAGAAGACCCGGCGCCCCGACCGCGTCTTTCTTCCTCACGCCAAGGACGCCATCCCGATCCGTCCCAATACCGCTGAGATGTTCATCCTCCAGCACCTGCGGGATGAGGCCCACCGGTTCGCCATCACGTTCCATCGTGGGCAACGAAAGCGCCTGACGTTGCGGTCGGCGTTGTCGGCCATCCCCGGCATTGGCGACGGCCGCCAGCGCCTGCTGCTGCGCCACTTCGGCAGCCTGAAGAAGATCCGCGAGGCGTCGCTGGACGATCTGGCTGCCGTGCCCGGCATCAACCGCAAGGTGGCCGAGGCGGTGTTCGCCTGGTGCCAGCGTCAGCCCGCCTCGGCCGCTGGGCCGGAAATCGCGCGGGCGGTCCCCTCGGCAGCCTCGGCCGCCGCCGGGGCGGTTGCCGCGACCGCCGATGAGCCGGCCGCCAGCACCGAGGACGCCGCCGAGGAGGATGCTCTGGACAGCGCCTTCGCGGAGGTCAGCGCGGACGAAGTGGACGACGACAGCGGCTCCTAGCGCCCGTGGCCGCGCCGCGCTGCGGCGAGCAAAAGTTGACGAGGCGGCCCGCCCAGGTAGTGTGATGTAGGTTCAGGTACTCCCTGTGCCTTCATTGCACGACAACACCGAGGGGACCATGGCAGCCAAGACTGAAGCGGAACCGAGAGGAAAAGGACGCCAGAGTCGTCGTCGCGAGATCGTCGGCATCCTGCTGATGGCCAGCGGGCTTTTCACCGGCCTGTCGCTGCTGTCCATGCAAGCGGGGACCAACCGGATGATGGGACCGGGAGGCGCGGCGGCGGCAGCCGCCCTGTACGCCATCGGTGGGTTCGGCTCCTATCTCGTGATCGCGGCGACGCTGGTCGCGTGCGTACGGTGCTTTCGCGCCAGGCCGCTGGTGGCCGGCTTCAGTGAAGGCGTGGGCGTCGTGATGCTCCTGTGCTCGATGACGGTGCTGTTGCACCTGCCGTTCGCGGACAGCGTCACCAGCCACCACGGACCAGGGGGGCTCCTCGGTCAGTGGTTGGGTGAGATCACCGCCAGCTTCATCGGTGCCGCGGGCGCTGCGCTTGCCGCGGCGACATTGTTTTTTGTCGCGCTGATGCTGGTGAGCGACGTCAGCGCGCGCGAGGTCACGGTGGTGGTGGCCTGGGCGGTTCGCCAGGCGCGGCGTGGGATCTGGGCCGGTCTGACCACGATCTGGGCGCTGGCCAAGGCGGCGTTCCCGGAGCGGGTGGAAGAATCGAGCGGCGGCGACGACGACTTTGCAGAGCGCGATCGCGACATCAAAGTTATCGCCCCGCAGGCGAAGCGGCTGGCTCGGTTCGAGTCGGAAGCCCACCAGCAAGAGCATGAGGATGACCTCGCGTATCTGGACGAGGCGGAGGAGGGGACACCGCTGCCCCTGCAGCTCGAGACCAGCGACGCCATCAGGATCGGTGAGACCCGCACGCTGTCGGAGGAGATCGCCGACGAACGCGCAGCCATGGCCGCCATCGTCGCCGAGGTCGCGGCGGTCGAAAAGGTGGCGCGGCCAGCCGAGCCCGCGGAGCGGCCCGCCATCACCGCCGGCGCCGAGGCCGAGACCGAGATCGGCGACGCCGACGTGGACAGCGAGACGGAATCCGACCAGAGCACCGCACTGGCCGTCGTGACGGCGCCCCCCGTCGTCGAGGGGCCGATCATCGTCGAGCCGGCCTGGCGCACGCGCCAGCGTCTGGTACAGGAGGCGGCGGAGGCCGAGCTCGAGCGGCCGCGCGCCGTCGAGGCCGACGGGCCAGGCTTCATCAAGTTGAGTGAGGGCGCGTTCCAGCTGCCGGGGACGGAATTGCTGGAGTACATCCCGCCGCAGG
>DASRQT010000261.1:0-4844 GCA_035696485.1 Polyangia bacterium
CCTGGCAGAAATCGCTTCAGCCTTCTCGGGTGGAATGTCCTGGCGACCAGCTGCGGCCAACCAGATCTCGGGATCATCTCTGAAGTGGTCTGGGCGGGTCTCGAATAGGCGGTTGAACTCCGAATGGGAAGACGCTGTGCGCAGAGCTCCTGCATAGATCGGAGCGGAATGTGGGTGAGCCGACATCGAGGACGACGCAGTCTCGAAGGCTTTAGCAAGGTTTCCGAGAAGTTCATACGCAACTATTTCGTTCGACGCTGCATTGTCGTCATTGGGTTGGTACGTCTTCGCCTCTAGCAGTAGCTGAGCGGCTCTTGGCTCATTTCCTTGGCGCATTTCCACGTCTGCGGAGAAGGTGCAAAAACGATAGCGGTTTCTCGGGGACAGGCGATCCCACGCCTTGGCCCGAATTCGTCCAAGTAGCAGCGCCCCGAGTTGCAGGTTGCCATCCCCGATCTGCTTCTTGACCTCATCCAATTCAGCGCCGTGGAGATCGTCGCTCTGTGTTCGCAAGCCATCATGGAGAGGCTGCACCTCTGCCCGGAGAAGTCTGCGAAGGGCACGTGGTGACTGAACTCCAAGACACTCTTGCCCACCAGGGCACTCATCCAAGATCCGTTCAATGTCATCCCAGGTGAAGAGCCGCACAATGAACAAGCCTTTCGCGGCGTGTTCTTTGTTGATCTGTCGGACCCTCTGCTGCGCTTGGGTACTCTTCTTAGCTGTCGTTAAAATTGCGAACTCGCCCAGTCTCTCCGGAAAGGTTCTTGCCTTCTCAACCTCGTCTGTCACCTCTTGTGGCGGCAACGTCTTGGTTAGGTCATGGTGTTTGCACTGAACACCCCGAAGGGGGCTCGCACTCCCGGTATCCACGAGATCGACACCATTCTGGCGTTCTCCACGGTGACCGTAGCGATCCAGGGTAGGTAGGGACCAGTGTTCTCGGAGAAGTACGAGGCAAAATTCCTCGAAAGAATCTTCATTTCCAGGCTGCCGATATCGGTACGCCATTTGTGAATGACTACCTCCCGCTACCAGGACTTAGGTTGGCAGGTAACTGCTCAAATGGCTAGGCAGGTCAACCTGGCGGTTCTCTGGGATGTATCGGGAACCGAAGCGGTGGATTGGAAAAGGAGGAGCATGACGGCGCCCGATACGCCGCAATCATCGTCGCGTAGTCGGCTTGCCACGGCGGCGGGCGGAGAACAGGCCTTTCAAGCGGCTAGTCTCAGCGCATCATTCGGCGAGATCATGCGTTCTGGTAACTAGCGCCGCTCTCCCCGACTCGCCCAGGGCCCCCCGGTTTCCACGGCACAGGATGCCCTGCATGGCTTCCCGGCACACCGCGGATCCGTTCCAGCCGCTTTTCCGGACGCCGGACTCTACGGGGGACGCAGAGTCGCGCGGGTAGGCTGGTCGTCTCAGAAAGCAAGCGTGCCCACCCACCAGACCGAACCTGCGCCGGACTCGATCGTGGTCGGCGCATTCAACCGGGACAGGCTGCCGTTGTTCCGGTCGATCCGAAACGCGACGAGCTTGCCGCCACCGTCGGGTCTCTTGTTGGGAACCATGGCCGCGACACTGTTCGGTTGGGTACCCGCGATTAGATAGGCGCCGCTGGGGTCCAGCGCGAAATCGCGCGGGTAGCTGAGCGAATCGTCGGTGCTGCTGGTCATGGTGGCGGCGCCCGTGTTGGCGTCGATGGAAAAGGTCACCAGTTTGTTGTCGAAGCGGCTGCTGACGAAAAGGAACTTGCCGCTCGGGTGAACGATCACGTGGCCGCCACCGCCAGCCTCGGTCACGAAGGCCGGGATGGGGGAACCGACGGTCGTGAGCCGGCCAGCGGCCTTGTCGTAGGTGAAGGTGACGAGCGTGGCCTGGACCTCCGTGACCCCGTAGGCGAAGAGCTCGTTGATGCCGAATGCCAGGTGCCGGATCTGGCCGCCCACGGCGACGGTGGCCGGCGTGTTGGGAATCAGCATGTTGTTCATCAAGCGGAACTGAGCGACGAGCTTGGCCCCAAGGCAGGACACGAACAACGAGCTGCCCGACGAATCGAACAGCGCCTGATGACAATTGGGTCCGCTGGCGGTTGCGGCCAGCTTGGTGTCGGCGGGAGCACCCACGGTGCCGTTGGCCTTCACCGGGTGAAGGGTGACCTGTCCCCCGGTGAAGTGGGCGACGGCCGCCCACTGGCCGCCCGGGTGGACGGAGACGTGTTCGGCGTTGCTGGCGCCAGTGGCCACGTCGTTTATCAACGCGAGCGCACCGCTGCCCGCGCTGACGGAAAAAGAGGAGAGATGGGCCGATGGGGCCTCCTCGGTGACCGTGAACAGGTACTTCTTGTCCGGTGAGAAGGCGCCGTAGAAGACGTTGTTGCGGCTGTTCGTGGTCGGGCCCTTGGTCAGCGCGCCGGTGGCGAGGTCGAGCTTGAGGCTGGTGATCCTTCCGGGGGCCCCGTAACCGGTGCTGCTGCTGGTGAAGACGTAGGTGGTTCCGCTGGCGCCGCCGGTACCGGCGCCGTCACCGGAGGGTGGGCGATCGGGGGTGCCGCCGGCGTCATCGCCGGGGGCGCGGTCGGGGGTGCCGCCGGCGTCATCGCTGAGGGTGCCCCCTGCGCCACCGCTGCCGGAGCGGCCGCCGGTGCCGCCGGTGCCGGAACTGCCGCCGGTACTGGAACTGCCGCCCTGACCGCCGGTGCCGGCGGAGCCCCCGGCGCCGCCCTGACCGCCGGTGCCAATGCTGGTATTCGCCGCGCACGCGAACAGGAGTGGCAGGAACGATAGGATGCAGAGTCTTCGCAAGGGGTTGGCCAAAAATTACTCCACGTTCGCCAATGTCTGCCGCCCATCCTGGCCACTAGAGCAGATCCGATCAAATCGCGTGGAGCGGTGCCGGTTTGTCAGGCGGCTAATGTCAGGAGGCCGCGGCGCGGGTCAACGATTGACGATGCGCTCTGACACGCGGGGATAAAGCCGGGGGACCGGGTACGATTCCGTGCCCAAGGGCAAGGACGCGCCGTCGGTCGGTAAGGACCATAGGAACAGCTCTCGCGTGTCGCGATTGAGCCACATGAGGTCACGCTTGCCGTCGCGATCGAAATCGGCCGTCGCCACCAGATCCTGATTGCCGGATGGCGAGTAGTCGGCAATGACCGCCGACGAATACAGGAACGTGGCATCGCTCATGTGCCAGACCGAGACACTGTTGCTGGCGGCGTTGCGCCATACGATGTCCAGGTTGCCGTCGCCGTCGAAGTCGTTGATGGCGGCCAGCCGCCAGCCCGAGCTGTCGGGAAGGTTCAGGGACGTGGCGAACGGCGCGCTGTCGATCCGAATGAAGCGCCGCGGCCGGTTGAGGACGTTCATGTGCCAGATGACCGTCGCGCCAGAGTTGCGGTTGTGCCAGAGGATGTCGGGAATGCCGTCGCGGTTGAAGTCCCCTGTCCCCGCCAGCAGCCAACCGGACGCGTCGGTCATGCCATTGACGTTCCCTCCACCCGATCCCGCCGATAGCATCGTGAACCCGATCCGGGCCGCATCGTTCATGAACCACACCTGTGTCTCCCCCGTTACGCCCTGGTGCCAGAGAAGATCGGGCCTGCCGTCGCGATCGAAATCGGCGATCCCCTGCGGCTTCCAGTTCGTGCTGTCGGGAACGTCCAGCGAAGGATCCAGCTCGACCTCGGACCGAATGTCCAGCCCTTCTGCGCCTAGCCACAAGGTGTGTTCAATACGGGTGCGGCCGGTCGTTCCGTTGTGATAGACGAGATCGGGCGCGCCGTCGCCGTTGAAGTCGGTATTCGGTACGGCACTTAGCGTCCCCAAGGCCCCCTCGCTGGCCTCGAGCGGTGCCGGTTGATCGCAACCCGTGCACCACCCCAGCACCACGAACACTCCAAACGATCGCGTCGCTCGATTCATTGGCAACTCCTCTTCCAGGGCGCGGCAAGACGCGGGACCTCCGCTCGCCAGTCAAGTTCGCCGCGGTTCAGCAGCTCAGAAGTCTCCATGCGTCCCCACGATCACCGCTTCCTGCAAGAGGCGCTTGCCGGCGGTGCTCAGAGCTCCCGCTGTCGCATCGTTGGCGAAGAATCCGATCCGAGGGGCGGGCGCGACGAAGGAATGGAACATCGTCTGCCCCTGCTCGTAGTGAAATATGCCGAGATTGTTCAGGGCGGCGGGAATCGCACCATCCGTCCTCGCGAATTGGCCCGCCGCGCCCCAACCGAATTGAGCCGTGCTGGCCGTGACGGCGGGATCGTTGTTGACTGTCGTATACCCGCCGCTGGTAAATCCCGAAGCGCTGCCGATGGCCGTGAAGTGGTCTGAGTTGAAGGTGTCACCCGTGCCAAAAATGCGCAGCGAGCTGGCGCTGAAGGTTCCTTCCGAGGACGTCGCCGACGAGTTGGTCATGTTCATCTCGTCGTAGAGGCTTTGTTTCAACACGACCACGCCCTGGCCAAGGTTGCGAAAGTGTGTGCCAATGTTGGCGTCGCTGACGCTGCCGGAGATGACCACCACCCCTGGAAACGTCGCCGGCCCCTGAAACACATCGGGGAAAACACTGACGCGATCGGCGCCGAAGATGGTTTGAATCTGCGCCAGCACGTTTCCGTCGCCGGTGCTCAGACTGCCGGGATTTCGGACCACAAGAACGGCGTTGGCGATATCCACCGACCCGGTGGCGCAGTTCTCAGGCCACAACGGACGGCCGACCCGCCGCTGGTCGATAGTGTCGCAGAAACTCGCGTCGACATGGGCAATCAGGGGGCTGCCCGCCAGGGGCAAGTACACCGGGGCAACTCCGCCATGTGGCTTGGGCTGATCGCCGTTGGTGTCCAG
>DASRQT010000262.1:0-11934 GCA_035696485.1 Polyangia bacterium
CGCCTTCTGCAACCCGATGGCGCCGTCCGCAAACCGATTGATTTGTCGGAGCTGCTACGAACCATCCAGCGCTTCGAATCGCCCCAGTCAGCGACCGGATAAGTCGATCTTGATCGCGTGAGGGAGGGGCAATGCCTGCCCGAGCTCATCGCGGGGGGCTCGGGACCCTCCCAGGGTCCCGAACTCAATAAAACCGGCGCATCAGCCAGCGCATGATCCGAAGCGTGCGGGTGCGGTAGGGGAAGCTCAGGTACCGGCGGATGAGCGGCGAGAGAAATCCCAGCAGCGGATGATCCTCGACCACGGTCTCGACGCGGCAGAACTGCCGCAGCCCTTCCGGACCGTGACGGAATCCCAGGCCGCTTTGCTTGACGCCCCCGAGCGGCGCCTCGACGCACATGTAATTGACCAGCGCATCGTTGACACAGACGCTGCCCGACTCCAGACGGCGGGCCAGGGCGCCGGCCCGCGCGGCATCCCGGGACCAGACGCTGCCGGATAGCCCCAGCGGCGAATCGTTGGCGATGCGGATGGCCTCCTCGGCGCTGGCCACCTTCATCACCGGCAGCACCGGGCCGAAGGTCTCCTCGCGCATGACCTTCATCTCCGGCGTGACGTCCGCCAGCAGCGTCGGCTGGAAGAAGTTTCCGGGCAGGTCCTTGCGCCGGGCGCCACCCACCACCACGCGCGCCCCGTGCGCCACGGCGTCGGCGATGTGTTCCTCGGCAACCGTGATCTGCGGCGGGAATGTGATCGCCCCCACATCGATGTTCACGTCGTCAGCCCCTGTCGGTCCCGGCACGGGCGGCCCCTGGCGCAGCCGACGGATCTCCTCGGCGCACAGGGCGATGAACCGGTCGCCGACCTTTTCCTCGACCAGGACGCGTTCGGTGCGAATGCAGACCTGACCGCTGTGGGCGAAGGCGCTCCAGACCGCGGCGTGGGCGGCGGCGGGCAGGTCGGCGTCGGCCAGCACCACCATGGCCGACGTCCCCCCCAGCTCCAGCACCGCCGGGATCAGCCGTTCGCCGGCGGCGCGCGCGACCTGGCGCCCGACCGCCTGGCTGCCAGTGAAGAACAGCATGTCGACCAGGCCACACAGGGCCTGGCCGGCCTCGCCGGCGCCCGTCACCACCTGGAATACGTCTGCCGGCAGTCCCAGTTCCTGCCACAACGCCAGCACGCGCAGGGACGTCAGGGGCGTCGACTGTGACGGCTTCAACACCACGGCGTTTCCGCACAGCAGGGGGGCGACGCAGTCGGCGAAGTTGTTCAGCAGTGGCCAGTTCCACGGCCCGATGACCCCCACGACGCCTCGCGGGTGATAGACGACACGCGCGCGCTTGTTCGCGAACACCAGCGGATGCCGGAGGTCGTCGCGCAGCGCCCGCCGGCCCGCGCGCCCGCTGTAATACCGGGTCAATTCGCAGGTATAAAACAGCTCGAACAGCTCGGCCTCGTAGCGCGGCTTGCCGCTCTCGGCGATCAGGGTGTCACAGAGCACCGTGTCGCCCAGCATGCGGTGGGTCAGGCGGCGCAGGGCGCGCCGGCGTTGCGCGAAGGGGAGCCTGCCCCAGGCCGGCTGCGCCTGCCGGGCCCGGGCGACGGCCGCCTCGACGTCGGCTAGCGTTTGCCGCGGCACTTCCTGCAGCGCGGCGCCGGTCGCCGGGTTCACGATTTGAAGGGGCGGAGCCGAAACCACGGCATCTTTTACACCGAATGGTAGGCGCTGCGGCGTAAACTCCCGTGATGTTGTACGTCCGCCGATTAACATTGTTAATTCAGTTACTGCCCGTGGTTACGGCGATCTCTTGCGGCCGTTCCGACCTGTTCAGCGGCCGCCGCAACGGAGGCCCGGACGGCGGGTTCACCGGGACCGGTGGCGGGTTCGGTGGCGGCGGCGGTGGCTTTGGGGGTAGCGGCGGCAACGGCGTCGATGGCGGGCGCGACATGGGTGGCACCGGGGCGCGTGACGCCAACCCGAGCGACGGCAACCGCGACGGCAACCCGATCGACGGCAACCCGATCGACCGCGGCGGTTGCCCGGTCACCGCGCGCGAGATCTGCAACAACGGCATCGACGACAACTGCAACGGTCGCATTGACTGCGCCGATCCGGCCTGTTTTGGCGATCGCGCGTGCATCGTCGTCGGCCAGGAAATCTGCAACAACGGCATCGACGACGACGACGATCGACTGGTCGACTGCGCCGACCCAGACTGCGTCAGCAGCACCGCCTGTCGCCCCAACATGGGTAAGGAGATCTGCGACAACGGCGTCGACGACAACGGCGATCGGCTGGTCGACTGCAGCGATCCCCAGTGCGTGGCCTTCGCCGGCTGCCTGACCGTGGCCTGCAAGGGAGACGTCGACTTTGGCGCGCTGGCGTCGCGCGATGCCCGCGTGACCAAGACGATGGACACGCGCGCGGGCCGCAAGGGCTTCGCCACCTGCGCCACGCCGGGCGGCAGCGGCCGCGTCGGTAGTTTCACGCTGGCGGCGCCCGCCGACGTGCGGCTGGACTTCAGCCAGCCGACCGGAGCCGCCCACGTGGTCTCGCTGTTCCGCGCCGGCGTCGGACAGGCCTGCGATCAGAATCTCGTCACCTGCGTCAGGGCCGGTCAAGCACCCGACACCTCGCAGACGTTCGCGGCGCTGCCCGCGGGCGCCTACTGGCTGGTCGTGCAGTCGTTCCCGAACACCGAAGCGTCGACCACGGTCACGCTGTCGACCGCCACCACCGCCACGCCCGAGATCTGCAACAACGGCAAGGACGACGACGGGAACGGTCTCACCGACTGTCAGGACCTGGCCTGTCGGGCGGCCGCCGAGTGCGCGCCCACCGTGTGCAACCCCGACGTCAACGTCGGCGCCCTTATCGTCGACGGCCCGGCCAAATCGGCCAGCGTCGACACCAGCAACGGCGGCGATCGGTTTCACCCGACCTGCGCCGGCACGTCGAAGGCAGGTGATCGCACGGTCAGCTTCACCCTGGGCGAGGCGGGCGGGGTGCTGGTGGAATACGTTCAACGTGGCCAGCATGCCTTCGGTCTGTTCGAGCTGCCGCCGCCGGGTCTGGCCTGTGACGCCAACCAGCTGGATTGCATCCTGGAGAATCGAACCAATTCGTCCTTTGCCGTCACCAACGTCCCTGCCGGCCGGTACCTGTTCATCATCAAGGCCGCCAGCGCCGCCTCCGCCGGCCGCGTCGACCTGCGAATCTCCGCGTTCAAGAACCGGAAGGTCGAGATCTGCGGCAACGGCTTTGACGACGACGGCAACGGTCTCACCGACTGCGACGATCCCAGCTGCTTCGGCGTGGGCGACTGCACGGCCTCGTCGTGCATGCCGGACGTCGATCTGGGGACGCTTGCGCGCGGGGCGCAGAAGTCGGTCACGCTGGATGTCCGGACCGGGCGAAACCTCTACCAGACGTCGTGCGGCCGCGGCAACGGCCGCGAGAAGGTGGTGCGCGTGACGCTGGCCGAGCCGATGGGCCTGGGGGTCACCTGCACGCAGAATGGGTCGCACGTCTTCCAGCTGTCGCAGCAGGTGGCACCGCTGGACGCTTGCAATCTGCACCAGGTCAGCTGCGCCGACCCGGACATCATCCCGTTTGGCTGCTCGTACATCGTACCGGGCCTGCAACCCGGCCAGTACAACCTGCTGGTCGAGGGCTTCCAGTCAGGCAGCGAGGGGACGGTCGCGCTCACGCTGATCGGCGAGCGCGAGGTGGTCCGTGAGATTTGCGACAACGGCATCGACGACGACCGCGACGGCGCCATCGACTGCGCCGATCGAAAGTGCGTGACGTCGCCGCTGTGCGCGAAGTTCGCCTGCCGTCCCGACCGTTCGCTGGGCGTGCTGGCCCTGGACGGAAATCCCAACGCGGTCGCCTTGCAGACCAGCATGGCTGGCGACGACCAGCACGCCACCTGCGCCGCCGCCGCCGGCGGTCAGGACGCCGTCGTCGACTTCCAGCTTCCGGCGCGCGCGGATCTGACGCTGGAGTGGGCGCAGGTTGGCAGTCACGTCCTCGCGCTGTACAGCAGCGACGGGGTGTTGCTGGCCTGCGACGCCGGTCCCCTGGTCACGTGCCTCAACGCCGCCCTGCAACCCACCGGCAAGCAGACGCTGTCGTCGGTCCCCGCCGGCCGCTATCACCTGGTGGTCGACGCCGACCACGTGGGCGGCGAAGGCGGTGTCGTCGTGCAGCTGTCGGGTGTGATCGCGCCCTGATGCCTCGCTAGTGGACTTCGCCCCCAACAACGAAGAGCAGCTGGTGGCCGACACCGCGCGGGCTTTTGCCGAGCGGGAGCTCGCCCCCCGCGCGGCCGCGCGCGACCGCAGCGAGGAGTTCCCCGAAAAGGAGATGCGCGCCCTGGGGGCGCTGGGCCTTCTTGGCGTGACCGTGCCGGCGGCGTACGGTGGCTCCGACGCCGGCGCCGTGGCCCTGGCGCTGGCCGTGGCGGAGGTGGCGGCCGCAGACGCGTCGGTGGCGGTGACGATGTCGGTCACCAACATGGTGGCGGAGCTCATCGCCCGCTTTGGCACGGAGCCGGCGCGCCAGGCGTTCTTGCCGCGGTTGTGCAGCGGCGACGCCGTGGCGGGCGCCTTCGCGCTGTCCGAGGCGCAGGCTGGCAGCGATCCGGCCGCCATGACCACCGTCGTCGAGCGAACCGCCGCCGGCGGCTACCTGTTGCGCGGCAACAAGTTGTGGACCACGTCCGGCGACAGGGCCGGGGTCCTGATCGTCGCCGCCCGCAACGGGAACTCCATCGGGCGCCCGGGGTTCTCGGCCTTTCTTGTCGCCGGCGGCGCGCCTGGGCTCAGCGTCGGCAAGCGTGAGCGCAAGATGGGCCAGCACGGCTCGTCGACGGTGGCGCTGACAATGGACGATGTCGAGGTGTCGGTCACCGACCGGCTGGCCGGCGAGGGGGACGGGCTCAAGGTCGCGCTGACCGGCCTCGGCAGCGGGCGGGTCGGGATCGCGGCCCTGGCCATCGGGATCGGGCGCGCCGCGCTGGCCGCCGCCACCCGCTATGCGCGCGAACGGCGCCAGTTCGATCGAGCCATCGGCGACTTTCAGGCCGTTGCTTTCATGCTGGCCGACGCCGCCACCGTCCTGGACGCCGCCTGGTTGCTCACCGCCACGGCGGCCTGGCGCAAGCAGCGCGGCCTGCCGTTCCTGCGACAGGCGGCGCAGGCCAAGCTCTATGCCACCGAGCGCGCCAACGAGGTCTGCGATCGGTGCCTGCAGATCCTGGGCGGCTACGGCTACACGCGCGACTTCCCGGTCGAGCGCTATTTCCGGGATGCACGCGTGACCACGCTGTACGAGGGGACCAGCCAGATTCAGCGCCTGGTGATCGCCCGCGAGCTTCTGCGCGCTGCCCGGGGCGAAGCCGCGACGATCTGATAAGATCCACCGGCCGTGCCCGACGACAAGCGGAAGATCCGGATCCTGGTGGCCAAACCCGGCCTGGACGGCCACGACCGTGGCGCCAAGGTGGTCGCGCGGGCGCTGGCCGACGCCGGCTACGAGGTCATCTACACGGGGCTGCACCAGACGCCGCAGATGATCGCCACCGCCGCGCTGCAAGAGGCGGTCGATGCCGTCGGGCTGTCGATCATGTCGGGCGCGCACATGACGCACTTCCCGGCGGTGATGGAGGCGTTGCGCGTCGCGGGCGCCGCGGGGGTGGTGGTGTTCGGCGGCGGCATCGTCCCGGACGACGACGTCGCCGCCCTCAAGCAGCTCGGCGTGGCCGCCATCTTCAAGCCCGGTGCATCGACGCAGGAGATCGTCGACTGGATCGAACGCGAGCTGCGCCCCCGTCTGGAAGGTGCCGCCGCGTGAGGCGCGCCGTCTGTGTGCTGGTGATCGGTCTCGGCGTCAGCTCCGTCGCCCGGAGCCACGGCGTCGCCCAGACCGAGGAAGACCGGATCGCGTCCATCTTGCAATCGACGCTGGTGACCCACGGCGAGGAGGTCCACCGCTGTTTCGAGAAGGCGCTGGCGGACACCCTGGACGTCGCCGGCAAGCTGGAGCTCGAGGTCGACGTCGGCGAGGGGGGGCGCGTCACCAGCGCCGCGCCCGGTCTGGACGAGGTCAAATCACCCGTCCTGATGACCTGCTTGCAGGAAAGCGCTCAGACCTGGGTCATCGCGGGGCTGGATCCGGGCAGCACCGTCATCGTGCCGCTGACGTTTCAGGGGCAAGCGGCGCAGTTTTCGGTGCGGACCGCGGATGCCCCCAGCCACGGCCCCGGCGCGGGCGCCAAGCACAAGGGGCCCGCGCCGGCCAGCGCGCCGTTTTCGGTCAAGTTGCTGGTCGACGAGGCGACCATGCGCGCCCAGCAGGCGTCGCTGTCGCAGTTGACGGTGTCGCCCGCGAACCGCATCGCGATGCACAAGCACCCGGTCGCGGAGATTCTGTACGTGCTCCACGGCAAGGCCCGCATCCTGGGCCCGCGCGGGACGGAACCGGCCAAGATGAACGAAGGGACCGCCATCTTCATCCCGGCCGGCATGCCTCACGTGATCGAGAACATGGGCCGGCAGGCGTCCGCCGTGATGTTGCAGGTGTTCGCGCCGACCGGCCCCGAACGCGTCTATCGCAACCCGAAGGATGAAAAGGGGCGCGCCGCCTTCGAGGTCATTCGCGACATCAATCGCGCCACCGCGCCGGCCGGCGCGAAATTCACGGTCGCCAACGACGACCAGGCGCAGCCGCTGCCCTCAGCCGTGCCGTCGGGCTCCAAGAAGGCCCGTGCTCGCCTGCTGCTCGACGCCGACGCCACCGCCAGTGACGCGGCCAGCGTCGCGATCCTGGACGGTGAGGGGGGCGGTGAGCTGTCGCGCCACACCCACGGCTCGGCCGAGATCCTCTATATCCTGTCGGGATCGGGCGACGTCACCGTGGGCAGCGAGAAGATCCGCTTCGGCTCCGCTCAGGCATTTCACGTGCCGGAGAATCAGCCACACGCGATCAAGTTCGCCGAAAAGACGACGGCGCTGCAGATCCTGGCGCCCGCGGGTCCGGAGCACGAGCTGCGAAAGTCCGGCAAAGGAAAAGGCAAAGGGAAGGGGATGTAAGAACGCCGATGGACTTCGATCTCAGCGAGGACCAGCTGCTGTTGCAAAAGTCGGTACGCGACTTCTGCGCGCAGGCCGTGATTCCCAACGCGCGCCGCTGGGACGAAGAGGAACGTTTCCCCCACGAGGTGATTCCGGCCATGGCCGAGATGGGCCTCTTCGGCATGCAGATTCCCGAGGAGGACGGCGGCGCCGGCATGAAGTTTCACGACTACGTGGTGGCATTGGAAGAGGTGGCGCGCGCCGACGCGTCCCTGGGCCTGACCATGGCCTCGCACAATTCCCTGTGCACCGGGCACATCAACCTGGCGGCCAACCCGCAGCAGCGCAAGAAGTACCTGCCCCAGCTGGCCAGCGGCAAGGTGCTGGGCGCGTGGGGCCTGACCGAGCCCGGCTCCGGGTCGGACGCGGGCGCGGCGCAGGCGCGCGCCGTACGCCACGGCGACAAGTGGCGGCTCAGCGGCACCAAGACGTTCATCACCCAGGGTTCCGTCGCGCAGATCTATGTCGTGCTCGCCTCCACCGCCCCGGAGCTCAAGGCCAAGGGGCTGACCGCCTTCATCATCGAGCGCGGCACCCCCGGCTTCCGAACCGGACGAAAGATCGAAAAGATGGGCCTGCGCGCCTCCGACACCACCGAGCTGGTGATGGAGGACGTCGAGCTTGCCGACGAGCAGCGCCTGGGCGACGTCAACCACGGGTTCTTCGACACCCTGAAGATTCTCGACAAGGGCCGCATCGGCATCGGCGCCTGGGCCATCGGCATCGGCCGCGCCGCGCTGGAGGCGTCGCGCCGCTACGCGATGGACCGCGTGCAGTTCGGCAAACCGATCGCTGAGTTCCAGGCCATCCAGTTCATGCTGGCTGACATGGCGATGGAGCTGGACGCTGCGCGGCTGCTGGTCTGGCGCGCCGCCTGGATGCAGGACCGCAAGATGCGCACCACGGGCGAATCGTCGATGGCCAAATACTACGCCGCGCGGGCGGTCATGCGCGCCTGCAACGCCGCCATCCAGATTCACGGCGGCTATGGCTACACGCGCGAGTTCGACGTCGAACGCTATCTGCGCGACGCCAAGCTGGCCGAGATCGGCGAAGGCACCAACGAGGTGCAGAAGATGGTGATCGCCCGCGAGATCTTGAAGAGGGCGGCGGGCGGCTAGCGTGGGCGCGGCCGGCTCCCGCGTGGAGCGCGTCCTGGCCGGCGACGTCCCTGCGCTGGCGCAGCTGATGCGCGATCTGGACGACGGTCTGCCCGCCGGGCGCGACGATCTACGCACGCTTTATCCTCACACCGGCCGGGCCTTCGTTGTCGGCATCACGGGCAGCCCGGGCGTCGGTAAATCGACCGTGGTCGACGGTCTCATCACGCGCTATCGGGCCGCCGGGCGCCGTGTCGGCGTGGTGGCCATCGACCCATCGAGCCCGTTCTCCGGCGGCGCCATTCTCGGCGATCGCATCCGCATGCAGCGCCATGCCACCGATGCCGGCGTGTTCATCCGATCGCTCGCGACCCGCGGGCAGGTCGGGGGGTTGACCCGTTCAACCGCCGATCTGGTCGCGGTGCTGGACGCCGCCGGCTACGCGGTGATCCTGGTCGAGACCGTCGGCGTGGGGCAAGCCGAGATCGACGTGGTCACGACCACAGACGCGGCCGTGGTCATCACCGCGCCAGGCCTGGGCGACGAGGTGCAGGCCTTGAAGGCCGGCATCCTGGAGATCGCCGACGTCCTGGTCGTGAACAAGGCCGACCGCGAGGGAGCCGACCGCGCGATGAAGGACCTGAGCACGATGCTGGATCTCCGGCGCCAATCGGCGTTGCCGTCGGTGCCGCTGCTGTCGGTCGTGGCCACCACCGGACAGGGGATGGACGCCCTGCGGTCGGCGATCGACGGCGTGCAGGCGCGACCCGCCGAGGCGCGCGGCGCCCGGCGCCGCCAGCAGGCCGAGGCCCAGTTGCTGGCCGTGGTGACCGACATCACGCGCGCGGCGCTGCAGGCGGGCGTCGCCGGCGACAAGGCGGCCGCCACCGGCAAGCCGGGCTCCGTCGCTGCGCTGGTGGATGACATCGCGGCCAGACGGACAGATCCCTACACCGCGGCGCGTGCGCTGCTGTCCGCGGGGATGCTCAGGTGATAAAATGCGGAGATGTCATTGAAGTTGGCTTACATCTCGCTGCTAGTCGTGTCGGTCCTCTCGTTTTGTTTCATGGGTTCGGGCTGCGGCCTGATCAGCTCTGACATCGCCTCGGTCTCGTTCGACCTTCCGTCCAAGAGCTACAGCTTCGACACCAACAACGGCATGTGGAAATTGCCGATGGGCATGTTTCCCGCGATCCCGTGTGGAGACGGCCAGCTGATCATGGACTGCTGCAATCCACCCGATCCCCTGCCCAAACCCAACTGCGCCGCCACGCCGCTGACCTGTGAGGGGGCGCCGTCCGTCTGCACGCTTCGTTTCCCGGTCTCCGTGGTGCAGTCGATGGACCTCAAGAAGGAGGTTCCGGCGCTGGCCACCTTCAGCAACCAGTCGATCATCAAGGTGACCATCAGCCAGATCCGCTATACCTTCGACAGCACGATGAACGTCGACCTGCCCGAGGTCGAACTCTTCCTGGCGCCCGACGGCGTGACCGCCGCGGACGATCCCTCGGCGCAGAAGTTCGGAACGGTTCCGGTGACGCCGGCGATGATGTCCGGCCAGGCGCAGGTCGTGCTGGAGATGACCGCGGCCACGATCTTCGCCGAGCGGTCGCAGCACCTCGGCACGCCATTCAACTTCATCGCCACCACCACCGTCGTGGTCCCCTCGGGGACGACGATCCCCAGCGGCGGCGTCAACTTGACGGTCACCGGCCGGGCCAAGGCGTCGCTCTAGTCCATCCCCGGGCCAATAGTGGTGTCGTACGACGTGGTCATTGCCGGCGCCGGACCGGCCGGTATCGCCACGGCGGTCGCGCTGCTACAGCGACGGCCCGCGATGCGCGGACGCATCCTCTGCCTCGATCGGTCGCGCTTTCCGCGCGCCAAACCCTGTGGCGGCGGCCTGACCGGACACGCCCGGGCCGCCCTGGGGGCGCTGGGGCTGTCGCTGCGCGTGCCGCATGTGCCGTGTGACGGCGGCCGCCTGGTCTTCGGGGCACTGACCCGCGATGTTCCGCTGGGGCAGGCCGTGGACGTCGTTCGTCGCGAGGACTTCGACGCCGATCTGGTCGCGCAGGCGCGCCAACGCGGCGTCGTCGTGGTGGAAGGGGAGGGGATATCCAGCTTCACCGTCGACCGCCAGGCCGGCGCCGTCCGGGTCGTGACCAGCGCCGCGCGCGCGCTGACGGCGCGGGTGCTGGTCGGCGCCGACGGGGCCGGCAGCCGCGTCCGCCGCTTCCTGCTCTCGTCCTTGCGGCACGTGCCGGTAAATGTCCGCCCGCTGCGCTTCTTCAAATCCGAGGTGGTCACATCGGCCGATCTCGGCTCGCGCATGATCTACGATTTTTCGCCGATGGCCGACGGCCTGCGCGGCTACGTCTGGCTGTTCCCGATGCCGGGCGGTCCCCGGCGCGTGAACGTCGGCGTGATGCACACGCCCTCGCGTTCGCTGGCTGGCGGCGCGCTGCAGGCGTTGCTCCGGCGCGCGCTGAAGCGCCACGGCATTGACCTGCCCCCGGGCCCGCTGACCGGCTGGCCCGCGTGGCCGTACAACGCCAGCGCGCGGGTGGCGGCGCCGCACGTGCTCTGCGTCGGCGACGCCGCCGGCATCGACGCGCTCACCGGCGAGGGGATCGCCGTGGGTCTCGAGCAGGGGATCGTCGCCGCCTTCGCCATCACGGAGGCCCTCGGCAGCGGCGACTTTGGTTTCACCGGATATCGTCGCGCCATTCGCCGCGCGACCGTCGGTCGCGAGCTGGCGCTTGATCGCTGCCTGGCCGCGCTGCTGTACGCCCCGCGTGGCGCGTCACTGTGGCTGTCGCTGGTGATGTTCGACCGGCGCGTGCAGGAGCTGTACGCTGCGCGCGTCTGCGGTTCGATGGTTCTGGCTGACCGCAAGGGTGAGCTGCTGTCAGCGCTGGCGCGCCACGCTGCCCTCGCCCCCTATCGACTCGCGCAGCTGCTCTAGACGCTGGCGCGAGAGCGGGAGCCGTCGGACGAAACGGCGGCGCTGTCCGCGTCATCCTTGTGAATCGCCGGTGCGGCTGGATGCTGGCCGTTTGTCGCCTTGGCCCCGTCACGCGCGGCGCGGTCGTTTGCGGCTTTTTCCGCCGCTGCATTGACTCGCTCTTTGAGTTCCTTGCCGACCTTGAAGAACGGAAGCCGTTTGGGTTTCACGTTCACCGCGGCGCCGGTGCGTGGGTTGCGCCCCTCGTATGAGCGGTAGGTGCGGATCTCGAAGCTGCCGAATCCGCGAATCTCGATCCGCTCGCCCCGCCGCAGCGACCCTTCCATGCAGTCGAAGATCGCGTTGATGAGAAGCTCCGCCCGCCCTTTGGGCATCTTCTCCGTCTCGCACAGAACATCGATCAGGTCAGACTTCGTCATCGCACCTTTTCCCCGCCAAAAAGCGCAAAACGTGAGGAAGACTGCAACGGTAACTCCATTCGCGACTTTCAGGCAACGAGAAACGACCCTATTTCGCGCTCAACTGTGGGGCCGATATTCCCCGAAAACGCGGCGCAGCCCGTCGGCGATCTCCCCCAGGGTCGCGCGTGCCTTGACGGCGTGCAAAATGAAAGGAAGCCAATTCTCGGTACCGCGCGCGGCCTTTTCCAGCGCTGCCACCGCCGTCGCTGCGCCTCCCGCGTCGCGGGTCTTGGCCTTGAAGTGCAACACGCGCGCCAGCGTCGCC
>DASRQT010000263.1:0-18303 GCA_035696485.1 Polyangia bacterium
ATGTTCAGCTCCAGCACCTCGCAGCCACCCGCCCGGTCGACGTTGACGGTGACGTGTTCGAGGTCGATCTTTTCGTAGCGGGCGATGACCGCCAGCAGCTCCTGCTGTAGCTGCGGCAGATAGTCCGGGGCGCGACCCGAACCGTCCCGCGCGATCATGATCGCCAGGCGATTCTTGGCCTGGCTGGCCGTGGTGGTATTGCGGCGGAAGTAATCGAAAAACCTCATGGTGTCCTCGCTGGTGACGACATTCGCCTTACCCGAAAAGACGGCCCAGGAAACCGCGCCGTTCTTCCTCGATGAACCGGTGCTGGCGCTCTTCGCCCAAAAATCGATAGACGACGTCCAGGTAGGCCTGCGCGACGTCGGTCTCCTCGTCGAGGATCGCCGGCATGCCCTTGTTCGAAGACTGCAGCACCGCCTTCGATTCGGGGATGACGCCGAGGAGCGGTATGCCCAGAAGCTCCAGCACGTCCGCCACGCTCAACATCTCGCCGCGCTTGACCTGAGCCGGCGAATAACGGGTCAAGAGCAGGTGGGTCTTGATCGGCTCGCCCCCGCCTTCGGCGCGGCTGGTCTTGGCGGCCAGCAGGCCCAGCACGCGATCGGAGTCGCGCACCGAAGAGACCTCCGGGTTGGTGACGACGATGGCCTCGTCGGCGAAGTACATCGCCATCTGCGCGCCCTTCTCGATGCCGGCGGGCGAGTCGCAGACGATGTAATCAAAGCCCATGTCGCGCAGCTCCTGGATGACCCGCCCGACCCCTTCGGCGTCGAGGGCGTCCTTGTCGCGGGTCTGCGAGGCGGGCAGCACGTACAGCCCCTCGACCCGTTTGTCGCGGATCAGCGCCTGGTGCAGCTTCGCCTCGTTCTTGATGACGTTGACGAAGTCATAGACCACGCGGCGCTCGCATCCCATGACGAGATCGAGGTTGCGCAGACCGACGTCGAAGTCGATGGCCACGGTCTTGTGACCGAACGCCGCTATGCCGGTGGCGATGTTGGCGCTGGTGGTCGTTTTACCGACCCCTCCCTTACCGGACGTGATGACGACGACTTTGGACACGTGTGCCTCCCTTTGATTCGACGGTCCCCGGGCGGCTAACCGTCCGGCCTGACCATCCTCTTTCGTCTATAAAGAAGGAATCGCGAAGGACTGCCAAATTTTTTTCATAAAGCGGCGATGCGACATTCGCCGTTCTCGAGATAA
Source organism: Polyangia bacterium (assembly GCA_035696485.1). GTDB lineage: Bacteria > Myxococcota_A > Polyangia > Fen-1088 > Fen-1088 > DASRQT01. Next base: position 1,210 of record DASRQT010000263.1, read on the forward strand.
ATCTGCGCCGGACGGCCGCGGCGATCGTCGGGGATGTCTTCGGCCATGACGTAGGCGCCGGAGATCGCGACCAGCTCGGCTTCCAGCTTCTGGCAGAAAATGCGTGCCCCCAGCAGGCCCTGAACACCCGCGATCGCGCGACCGCGCAGCGGGGCGTAGACGTGGACGTGGCCGTCGGCGATGACCTGCGCGCCGGGATTGACCGGCGCCAGCACCACCAGATCGGCGTTCTGGGCGTAGATGACCTGGCCGCTGCGCACCGGCTGTCGGATCACCATCGGGCCGCTGTGAACTGCCGGGGCCGCGGCGGGTGCCGGTTGCGCCGGACGGGTGTCGGCGCCCTGCCCTGTCGCAGCTGTTCGGGTTGCGGGCGTCGGGCCGCTGGCCGCGCTTGCCGCCTCTTGCGGGGTCGCGGCAGCACCTCGCGGCCGCAGGGGCCCTTGCTGCAGAACGCCAAGACCGACGCTGGTGGCCTGCGCGCGCAGGTGATCACCGATGTTGGCGACGGCGACCGGCACCAGCTTGCACGACCGCAATGACCGCACCAGGTCGGCGAAGGCCAGGCCAGTGCCACCGCCCTCCAGCGCGCCCAGATCCAGCAGAACCGGCGCATCGAGAAACAACTGCGGAAGCTGCGCGATCTTGATCCGGAGCTGCCGTTCGATGAGGACGAGGTCCAGGGTCCGGAGGCGCAGCACCGTCAGCGGCGCCATCGTCCCCTTCAGATCGAAGGCGGCTGCCCGGCGGGGCGTGGCCGCCGCGGGCGCCGCGCCCGAGTGCGCCGATGGTCCGTGTGACGTCCGTTGCTGGCTCTCTGCTGAGATCATTGGCGCCTCCGATGCGTAAACGCATTGTCGGTCAGCACCGCGCCCGGTCAAATTCTGTGCTGTTTAGGCGCCTAGCGCTTGCGCTTGTACTGCAGCTGGCTGAGGTCACGGACGGCGCCGCGGGAGGCGCTGGTGGTCATCAGCGCGTACGCCTGCAGCGCCTCCGAGACGAAGCGATCGCGGTTTGGCCGCCAGCCGTCGGCGCCCCTGGCGTCCATGGTCGCGCGGCGTCGGGCCAGCGTCGCGTCGTCGACAACGACGTCGACCCGGCGGTTCGGGATGTCGATGTGGATCCGGTCCCCTTCCTCGATGAGACCAATCGCGCCGCCCTCGGCCGCCTCGGGGGAGACGTGGCCGATGCTGAGCCCGGACGTCCCTCCGGAGAAGCGGCCGTCGGTGAGCAACGCGCAGTCCTTGCCCAGGCCCCTCCCCTTGAGGAACGACGTCGGGTAGAGCATCTCCTGCATGCCGGGCCCGCCCTTGGGGCCCTCGTACACGATCACGATGACGTCGCCGGGCTTGATCTGGTCGGCCAGGATGGCGTCGCAGGCGGAGTCCTGCGAATGAAAGACACGGGCCGGCCCCTCGAACTTCCAGATCGACGGGTCGACGCCGGCCGTCTTCACGATGCATCCCTCGGGCGCGATGTTGCCGTACAGCACCGCCAGGCCGCCTTCCTTGCTGTAGGCGTGCTCGACGTCGCGAATGCAGCCCTTGGCGACGTCCATGTCGGCCTCGGCGAAGTACTTGTCCTGCGAAAAGGCGATCTGGGTCGGCACGCCGCCGGGGGCGGCCAGCGCGCGCTGCCTGGCGGCCGGGGTGGCGGTGGTTCGGCGGACATCATCTGTTGATAGCGCCTCGCCCATGGTCGCCGCGTGAACGGTCCGCGTGTCGCGATTCATGAGCCCGGCGCGGTCCAGCTCGCCCAGGATGGTGAAGATGCCGCCGGCCCGGTGCACGTCCTCGACGTGGTAGCTCGATGACGGGGCCACCTTGCAGATGTTCGGCACCTTGCGCGACATGCGGTCGATGTCCTTCATCGTGAAGTCGACGCCGGCCTCGTGCGCGATGGCCAGGATGTGCAGGACCGTGTTGGTCGAGCCGCCCATGGCGATGTCCAGCGCCATCGCATTTTCAAAGGCGGCGCGCGTGGCGATCGCGCGCGGGGTGACGGTCATGTCGCCCTCGAGATAATGTCGCTTGGCCAGATCGACGATGCGGCGGCCCGCGGCCTCGAACAGCTCCCAGCGGCGGGCGTGGGTCGCGAGCAGCGTGCCGTTTCCCGGCAGCGCCAGGCCCAGCGCCTCGTTGAGGCAGTTCATGCTGTTGGCGGTGAACATGCCCGAACAGGATCCGCAGGTCGGGCACGCCGATCGCTCCATCTTGGCCAGCTCCTCGTCGCTGACCTTGGTGTCGCCGGCAGCGATCATCGAATCGATCAGGTCCAGCTTGCGGATGACCGGCTTGCCGTTGCGGTCGTGCGTGCCGGTCATCTTCCCGGCCTCCATGGGGCCGCCCGAGACGAAGATGGTGGGGATGTCGAGGCGCATCGCAGCCATCAACATGCCGGGCGTGATCTTGTCGCAGTTGGAGATACAGATGAGGGCGTCGGCGCAGTGCGCGTTCACCATGTATTCGACGCTGTCGGCGATGAGGTCGCGGCTGGGTAGCGAATACAGCATGCCGCCGTGACCCATGGCGATGCCGTCATCGACGGCGATGGTGTTGAACTCGACGCCCCACCCCCCCGAGGCATCCACCACCTTCTTCACGCGCTGGCCGACGTCGTGCAGGTGGACGTGGCCGGGAACGAACTGGGTGAAGCTGTTGGAAATGGCGACGATCGGCTTGTCGAAGTCGGCGTCGGTCATCCCGGTCGCGCGCCACAACGAACGCGCCCCCGCCATGTTCCGTCCCTGGGTCGAGGTGCGGCTACGGTAACCCGTCATGACCTTACGTATAAGGGGTCCAGACCGCGCCGTCCACCGGCAGCCTCGAACCTGGCCGCACGACCGGCCCGGGGCGGGGCCGGCGTGACGCATTCCGTTAGAAACCGGCTCTGTCTACAGATAGTGGGCTGCGGTCTGCAGCGCGGCCGCCGCGTCGGCGCCTTCCGCCACCTTCTCGTGCGCGACGATGACGCGCGTCAGGTTGGGGGTGGCGGCGAACCGCAGTAGATCCGCCTTCAGGGCGGCGGCGTCCTTGACCAGCCTCCACTTCGCCAGGCGCGAGATCCGGGGACCCGGCGCCGAGCCCAGCAAGGTGGTGAAGAAGAACCCCAGCGGATCGCGTTTGCGGTCCATGTTGAACACAATGTCGGACAGCACGATGGTCACGCCGTCGGGTGACCGCACGAACATGGCCCCCTCAACGTCGTTGATCCCGTGCAGCGGTTCAAAGCGGACGGTCTCGTCGTCCGGAAAGTCCTCGTAGGCTGCGTCCACCGCCACCACCTGTTCGATCTTCTTGCGCGAACCCCTGGGCGCCAGCACCACGAGGTGCGGAAAGCGCTTCTTGTAGGCCGCGGCGTCCAGGCGGTGGAGCCCGGTTGGTACCACCAGGTAGGCGAGTTTGCCCCAGGCCTCGACCTGCTTGATGGCGTCCTCCTGCAGGGCGATGGCGTTGTGGAGCACCACGCGGCCGGTCACGAGGCGGACGACGGTCATGGTGCGTCGCAAGGACATGCCCGGCAGGCTGCCCGACACCCGCCAGAGATTTTCGGCCAGCCGCTCGATGGGACCGTGCCGGAGAACCTTCCACTCGCGAAACCCTCTGGCCATCGCAAGGGACTCTACAGACCGACTCAAGCGACGCCAAGCACCGGACGATGTTCATTTCACGATGAGCGACGTCGAGACCCTGCTCAGTGTCGATGCCGGCCGCGTGCCTCCGACCGCCGTCGTATTCCTGGCCCGCGATCCAGAGGCGCCCAACCGCAAGCTGTTCGCGCTGCTGGCGGTGATCGGAGCGGCCATGGCGGTTGGTTCAGCACTGGTCGGCGCGCACCACGCGATGGTGGCGTTGCTGGTCCTGACCGCTTCCACGCTGGCGCTGATGGCCACCCCGACGGCGCCGGAGCCGGCGGAGGCCGCGACGAAACGGCCGACTCTGGTGGTGACGCCGCATGGGATGATCGTTCGCGACGAGTCCGGCCTGCGCAGCTGGCGGTTTGACGAACTGGCGGAGGTCCGCTCCTTTCTCTATGACCAGCGGGTCGGGATGCTGATCGTCCGGCACGACGGCTCGCGCGACTTCCTGGACAACCTGTCCTTCGAGCGCGGCGAACGCCTGCGTGAGCTGATCGCCCCGCACATCAAGAAGTTATCGGCACAGCAGGTCTAATCGGACGCGCGGGCCCAGCCGTCACCGCGCCTGACACTTGACTTCGTCGGGCTCCACGTTTGGACAGGCGAACGCTTCGGAGACGCCGCTGGCCATCAGCGAGCAGGCGCTGCGGTGGGCCTCCTCGCGGGCGGCTGACTCATCTTTTGCGGCTGCGGTGGCGCACTTGCGAAAGTTCTTCCAGGTCACGCACACCTTGCACTCGACCGTTGTCTGGGCGAGCTGGTAAATCAGCAGCCCGATCAAGGCGAGCACGATCAGCGCGGGGATCAGTCGTCTTCGCACCGGCTCCAGTATCTCACGCGACCGGGTCGGCGCCGCGGCGAATCAGCTCGATCAGATCCTCGGTCGCCAGCGATGCCGCGACGTCGGTCCTGTCCAGGACACCGGCCGCCAGAGCGTGTTTGGCGGCGTGCAGGCTCAGCACCGCCTCCTCGATGGTGTCGCGCGCCACCAGCCGTATGGCGGTGACCGGTTTGTGCTGCCCGATGCGGTGGGCGCGCGCCGTGGCCTGATCCTCGACCGCGGGGTTCCACCAGGGATCAAGCAACACCACGGTGTCGGCCGCGGTCAGGTTGAGGCCGAAACCTCCGGCCTTGAGCGAAATCAGGAACACGTCCGCGGCGCCCTGCTGAAACGCCGCGATCCGCTGATCGCGCACGTCGGCCGGCGTGGTGCCGTCCAGCACCAGCACGCGAAACCCGTGCTGGTGCAGGCGCGGCGCCAGCAGATCCAGAAAGCTGCGGAACTGGCTGAACACCAGCGCCTTGTGGCCGCCCTCGCGCAGCTCCTGCATCAGGTCCAGCAGATACGACGCCTTGGCCGACCCGGCATGTGTGTGCGGGTAAATGAGGCGCGGGTGGCAGCACAGCTGGCGCAGGCGCGTCAGGGCGGCCAGCATCACGAACCGAAGATCGCTGGCGTCGCGGTCGGGATTTTTCTTGGCGTCGCGGAGCTCGTCCAGGATCGCCTGCCACATCTGCGCGTAAAGCGCCTGCTCTTCCGGTGACAGCCGCACGACGCGGACGATCTCGGTTCGCGGCGGAAGCTCGGGCGCGACCTCGGCCTTGGTCCGGCGCAGGACAAACGGCCGCAGCAACGCCGCCAGCCCCTTGCGCCGGCTGTCGTCACCGAACTTTTCGATCGGCACGGCATAGCGCGCGCGAAACTGCTCCCAGCTGCCGAGCAACCCGGGCGACAGCACGCGCATCAGGCTCCACAGCTCGCCCAGGTGATTTTCAATCGGGGTTCCGGTCACGCCGAGACGCCATTCGGCGTCCAGCATCCGCAGCGCCCTGGATCGTTCCGTGGTCGCGTTCTTGATCGTCTGCGCCTCGTCGAGCACCAGCGAGCCGAAGCGGATGCGCGCCAGGGCTTCGATATCCGACGCGGCGATGGCGTAGCTGGTGACGACCACATCACCCGGTTTCAGCCCGCGCAGGACGTCTTCCCGTTGCGGCCCGCGATAGACCTTGACGCTGAGCTCGGGCGCAAAGCGCGCCGCCTCGTCCACCCAGTTGGTCACAACCGACGTCGGCGCCACCACCAGCGCCGGCCCGGCCGGCGCGCGGTGGACCAGCACCGCCAACGTCTGGACGGTTTTTCCCAGACCCATCTCGTCCGCCAGGACGGCGCCGGCGCCCCAGTGTGAAAGCCGCGCCATCCAGACCACGCCGGCCTTCTGGTACGGGCGCAGCGCCCTCTCCAGCGTCTCAGGCAATTGCGGCGTCTGCTGCTCGGGCCCGGCGGCATCCCGCATCCGCCGCCGCAGGGCCGTGAAGGCGGCGCACGCTTCCAGCTGCGCTTCATGCTCGACCAGATCCATCAGCGGATCGCTGGCGACGGCGGCGATCTGGATCGCGCCACGGGTCTCGAACACGCCGGCTTCGGCGCGGGCCAGCGCCTCGCGCAGGCTGTCCTCGATGCGGACGAACCCGTGCGCGCCGACCGGTACGTAGCGGCGCCCGTCGCGAATGGCCGCAAACAGCGCCGCCAACGGCACGACGTCAGTCTTCGCGGCGCCCTTCGACCTGACCTTGACCACCGCCCCACCCTCCACCGCGAACCAGTCGCGCCGATCGGCGACCTTCATCGACATGTCACGCCGGCCGATGGTCCCCAGCGACACCAGGTGCTGATCGTCGGCCCATTCGACCAGCACCTCCTCTCCCATCTCCTTCAGCGCGGCCACCAGCTGCAGCGCGGGATCACCTTCGGTCACGCGCCAGCACCAGGGCTCGATGACGGCGCCATTCTCCAGCCCCAGACGTTCGGCCAGCGCGTGCCCGTCCTGGCGTTCGGCGTGGCGGTCACGTCGCGCGCCGTGGCGATCGCGCCCCTGCCCTTCAAGCACCAGCGCGGGACCATCACCTGGCGCGAAGACTGGGCCGAGGCGAACCGGCCGGACACCAAGGCGCACCTCCAGCGCGCCAGACGCGAGCAGTTGCAAGCGCGCCATCAGGCGGCCGTCGGCCGGCGCGATGGTGCGCGTCCACTGTGACGGAAACTCGATGTCGACCGTCTGCTGCAAGGACTCGAGGCGGGCCGCGAGCGCGTCGTGGGATTCGGCGGGGAAGCGGGCCGGCGCCAGCGCCAGCGCCTGCACCACGGCCGCAGCCTGGGGTCCGATCTGCGCCAGCAGGACCTGGGGCGCGCCCTGGTCCGGGGTAAACAGAAAGATGACGTGGCGATCGTCGCGCAACGCCTCCGCGACCTCGGACGGGAGCATCGTGACACCGAGGAGCTCGAACTGCGGCGCCAGGCTGCCGTCCGCCGCGGTCACGAAACGCAGCAAGAGCCGCCCCTGGCGGATGTCGAGACGCGCGCCGTCCACCTGCCCATCGGCACCTCCCCCTCGGTCCAGGAACACGGCCGGGTGATCGATCAGTGCGCCGAGGACGCCGAACACCTGCGCCGGCGCCAGCGGCCCGCCCCAGGCCGCCGAACGCCGCGCGAAGCGATCGTCGTAGGCCTGATAGGCGCGCCGCTCGGCGGGCGTGAGATCGCGCCGTTCGGGAAGTTGGTACCACTGCACGCGCGCCCCACGCGAAAACTGGCCGCCACGGCCGCGCTTTTGAATCGAGGGAAAGATGGTGAACGCGCCGTCGGCCAGCACCGCGACGCGAAAGGCGATGCGCTCGGTGGCGGCGGCCACCGCCTTGACCTCGGCGTCGGCGTCCAGCCGCGAGAGCGTGTCGTCCAGTGTCCCGAGCGCGAACTGCCACGCCGGCAGCCGCAGCAGCTCGGCCAGCTCCTCATGGTCCTTCGCGCGGCGGGGATCGCGCATCAGATCAATCATGGCCTCGAGCGCGCTGTGCTGGATCGGCGCCGGGACTTCCCGTTCGATCGCCCGTTCGCCGCGATAGCGGGCCCACCGCAGCGGGCCGTCGTTCCAGCCCAGCAGTATGAGCGCGATCTCCTCGATGCTGCCGGCGCCGGTCTCGCGCGAGCCGACCAGGTTCCACTCCTGGTAACGCAAGGTCGGAAGCGGCGCGCGCACCACCCGCACGGGCGCCGGTTCATAGGTTCCGGTGGGACGCGCGGGTAGCTGCACCGCCGCGAGCTGGCGCAGGGTGGCGCGCAGCTTGACCACGAATGCCGCCAGCATCCCATCCTCGGGTTCGCGGCCGTGCTGGTCCAGCCAGGCGGTCGCCTCCAGGCTGGCCGCTGCCAGCGTCGCCATCCGGTGCAGATACCAGCGCGCAGTGTCCACCGTGTCGTCATAGCGGCCGCCCCCGACCCGGCCGCTGCGGCCGTCCAGCAAGATCTGGCGGTAGGTCAGCACTTCACCGTTGCGCGCGGGCAGGAATGTCCCGGGCGGCGCGTCGTCGCCGATGAACACGTCGTCCAGCCGGGCGCTGACTCCGTGCTGATCGGCCCAGGCGCGCAGATCCTCCGGATCCTGCGGCGGCGACGGAACCTGCGACTCGGGTGGCACGCGGCCAAATATAGTATTCAATTGCAGGCGAAAGGACGCGCCCATGAAACCCACCCCGACCGGATGGCCGCGCATCAGCGCCTCAGTTTTTTACGACGACCCGAAGGCAGCCATCGACTGGCTGTGCCGCGCGTTCGGTTTCGAGGTTCGCCTCAAGATCGAGGGCGAAGACGGCGCCATCCATCACTCCGAGCTGACCTTCGCGGAGGGCCTGGTCATGGTCGCCGGAACCAAGGCCAGCGAGCCATGGCAGAAGTCGTACCGCAGCCCGCGCGCGACCGGGGGCGGCGTGACCCAGGCCCTGGCCATCTATCTCGACGACGTGGACGCGCACCACGCGCGGGCAGCGGCCGCCGGGGCCAAGATCATCCGCGAGCCGCGCACCGACGACTACGGCGAGGGATACTGGGTTGACCGCACGTATGGCGCCCTGGATCCGGAGGGACACCTCTGGTGGTTCATCCAGCGGATTCGAGGTGGCTGACGCCGAGCTGGCCGCCGCGTTCGTGATTGATCGCGTGCGTTCCGCGCGTGGATCGATGTGGGACGAAGGCCCGAGCCGGATTGCTGCCGACGACGCGCCCTCGGGCCCGGCGTTGTCGGTGTTCGCCCGCCGGCGGGTGCGCGGCGTGCCGGAGGCCGTGGCGCGGGGCCTCCTGGCCTGGGACCGGGGACATCGCCCGGCCGATCTGTTGTTTGTCGTGCCGACTGCGCGGCAGGTGCTGGCCCGACAGGCCACTGGCCGACGCTGCGTCTGCCTGCTGGATGATGCGTCCGCGCTGGCGCACGGCGATCCGCGCCATCCCGACGGCCTGACGTTCGTGCTTCACGATCTCTGCCACCTGGAGAAGTTCGTCGAACCGGAGCATCACGCCGGCCAGGTCGGCTTTTTCCGGTGCGTGGCCCGCGCCCTGGCCAGCGCGCCGATGGCAGCCCTGGAGAAGACATTCGACGACACCTGGCGCGCCGATCGCGACTACGTCATCTCGGATATGAACGGCTCCGCCATTTTTCTGTTCTCGGCGCTGAAGATGAAGGTGAACATGGCGGTGCGCCGCGCCCTGGCCAGGACGCGCGGCTCGGCGGCTCCGACCGGTGGCCGGCTCAACGATCAGGAGCGCGCGGCGGTGTCGCCGGCGCTGGACGTGCTGTTCGAGGCCATGGACCTTCCCCCCGACTTGCGCGCCGGCGCTGCCGCCGTATCCACCCGCCGCGATCATCCGGCGGAGGCGCGCCGGCTGCTCACCTTCTTCGAAACCGCTAGCCGAACTGGTATCCCGACACGCGCAGGCCCATGACGTTGCCGGCGAAGTTGACCTTGCCGACGTCGTCCCCGGCGGCGCCCGCGATGACCATCAGCGGCAGCAAGTGCTCCTCGCGCGGGTGCGCGTCCCGCGCCGCGGGCGCGGCCGCCCAGGCGGTGAGCCGGCGGTCACGTTCGGCCGCCTCGGCCGTTGTTGCCTCGCGCAACCATTTGTCGAACGTCTCTGCGACCGGCCGCGCGCGCACCGGATCCCGAAACGTACGCATGTTGTGAAAGCTCATGCCGCTGCCGATGATGAACACGCCCTCGTCACGCAGCGGCGCCAGCGCCCGCCCCATGGCCAGGTGTTCTTCCGGACGAAGGCCGGCCTTGAGTGACAGCTGCACGGTCGGCACATCCGCGTCGGGATACGTCAGCTTGAGCGGAACGAACGTCCCGTGGTCATAGCCGCGCTTGGCGTCGGCGCCGGTCTGAAAGCCTGCCCCCTCCAGCAACTTCCGCACGCGCGCCGCCAGCGTCGGGTTGCCGGGCGCGGGCCAGGTGATCTTGTACGACTCGGGCGGAAAGCCGTAGTAGTCGTAGAGCATCGGCGGCCGCGCTGCCGTCATCACCGTGGGCACCGCCTCCTCCCAGTGCGCCGAAACAACCAGCAGCGCCTTGGGCGGCGTCTTCGGCAACGTGCGCACGTGGCGCAGATACGCGGCCAGCTCGTCCATCTCGGCCTGGTCGAAGCCAAGGTCGACGAACGGCCACGGTCCTCCGCCGTGAGGCACATACACGGCCGGCATGCGCTGGCCCGAGCCCACTGATTTCCGCCCACGCAGCTCGCCCGCCTCCGCCTCGGGTTGCGACGGCAACGCAGCGACCGTGGCGCCGGCGACACCAGCCATGATGGCCGTCCGTCGTGTAATTCCGTCTCGCTGTTTGTCGGTCATGGGACAAGGATGCAATTGTTCTCGACAATGCGCTAGTCCCGATCGCAGCATCACACTGTCATCATGGATGCACCAATCGATCTCAACCTCCTGACCGCCTTCGTGGTGGTGGCCCAGACCTCCAGCTTCTCCGAAGCGGCGCGCAAGATGGGCGTGCCGCGGTCATCCATCAGCCGGCAGATCTCGCAGCTCGAGCAGTCCCTGCGCGTGCAGCTCTTCAATCGCACCACCCGGCGCGTCGCGCTCAGCACGGCCGGCGCAGCGTTGTTCGAACGCGTGGGTCCGCAGCTGAACCAGCTACGCAAGTCGCTGGGCAGCCTACCCGAACGAGACGAGCTCCCTTCCGGCGATCTGCGGTTATCAGCTCCCCCCGACATGGGGGCCACGTTCTTGCCGGAGGTTTTGGGCGGATTCGCCGTACGCTATCCCGGCGTGAACGTGGACGTCCGCCTGTCGTCCCGTTACGTCGACCTGGTCGCCGAGGGATTCGATGCGGCACTGCGCATCGCGACCGGCCGGCTCCCGGATTCTTCCTTGATGGCGCGCCTGCTCAGTCGACTGGAGCAGGAGCTGTATGCGTCGCCCGACTACCTGGCGCGGCGGCGTCCCATCCGGACACCGGAGGACACGGCCGACCACGACTGGGTACTGTTCCGCGACCGCCCTTCCCCACCACCCTTTCCCAAGCCACACCGGCGCGCGCGCATCGTGGGCGACGACATGATGTTCCTGGCAGAGGCGGTGCGCGCGGGTCTGGGGCTGGGAGTGCTGCCGGCCTTTCTGGCGACCGCCGACCTGACCTCCGGACGACTGGTGCGCGTCCTGCCACGGCTGTCATTGCGCGCGGGCTCGCTCTACTTCGTTCATGCCCGCGCGCAAAACGTCCCCAAAAAGATCACGGCGTTGCGCGCGCATCTGATCGAATACATCGCCAAGCACCCGCTGTGAGCAGAGGTCGCCGGCTCCCGAGCGACACCTAGCGCGCCGCCGTCGGGAGGTCCTTGCGGGTCAGCTCGAGATCGATGGTCACGGAGACGGTGTCGCCGACAAGCATGCCACCCGCCTCGAGCGCCTTGTTCCAGTTGAGCCCGAAGTCCTTGCGGTTCACGGTCGTGGTCGCCGTGGCGCCGCGTTTGACGTTGCCCATTGGATCCTTCACCTCGGCCTTGGGGGACACGACCTCCAGGATCACGGGTCGCAACACGCCGTGCATGTTGAGGTCGCCGGTGACGCGGTATTTGCCTTCGCCCGCCCTCTTTACCTCGGTCGATTTGAAGGTGATGACGGGGAATTTCGCCACGTCGAAGAAGTCGGGGCTGCGCAGGTGCGCGTCACGCTTCTCGTTACGGGTGTTGATCGACGCCGCGTCGATGTTGGCCTCGATGCTGGATGCCTTCAGGTCCTTGTCATCGAGGTTGATCGTGCCGGAGACCTTGCCGAACTCTCCCTTCACCGTAGCGACCATCATGTGTTTGACTGCGAATTGCGCGCTGGAATGGGCGGCATCGATGTCGTACGTCGCTGCCGATGCCATGGCGGGTACACTGACAGCGGCGACGGCCAATATTTGCAGAATCTTCATCGCGTAGGTCCTTTCACTGGTTTCGTCTGGTTGAGCCACCAGGGCCCCTTCATTAACGCGAGCAAGGATGCGATTGTGATCGCCGACGCGCTAGAGGCTGTTGGAACATCACACTGTTTCAAAATCAGCATCAATCGCGGCATCACCAAACGGCAGGACGCGGCATCGGCGAGGTTTCTGCTAGCGTCGCTGCGAAATGGATGAGACCGCGGAGCAGCAAAGCTTGCTCGAGCAAGGGCGGGTTGCTTTCAATCGCGGTCAATTCTTTGAAGCGCACGAGCTGTGGGAAGACGCGTGGCGCACCCTGGCCGGTGGCGAACGTTTGGCCGTGCAGGGGCTGATCCAGATCGCCGCCGGGCTGCTTCACCTCCAGAACGGGCGGCGGCGGCCGGCGTCGGGTCTGCTGGCCAAGGGCATCGAGAAGCTGTCGCGCGGGGTTCTACCCGCCGCCCCCGAGCTGCTTGTCGATTCACTGACGCGCGAGCTCTCCCTGATGTTGAAGGCTCTGGCGAGTTCCGCCGCCTTCGCGCCCGACATCGATTCCCTCAAGTTGTAAGATGTTGGCCAGCCATATGACGGTCAGACAGATCACCGCGCAAGAACTGAAGGCGATGCTGGACCAGCACCTCCCGCTGCAGCTTTTCGACGTCCGCACCGAAGCCGAACGCGCGATCGCGACCATCGGGGGGGCACGACACCTCGATCAAGCGGCGGCTGCCGAGCTGGCCGAACCTGACACCGACCGCGGAGCCCTGATCGTCTTTCACTGCCACCACGGCATCCGCAGTCAGTCGGCGGCCATGCACTTTGCCGCGCTGGGGTTCACCAACCTTTGCAATCTGGTGGGCGGGATCGAGGCCTGGTCGCTGGCCGTCGATCCCTCGGTGCGGCGGTACTAGGGGTACTAGCCGTTCGCCTTGGCGAACGCCTTCATGTGCTCGGCCAGGGCCTGCGCACCCTCTAGCGGCATGGCGTTGTAGATGGACGCGCGGATGCCGCCGACAGTCCGGTAGCCCTTGAGCGCGACCAGGCCCTTGCCCGACGCCTCCTTGAGGAACTTCTCGGTGATCTCCTCGTTCGGGAGGCGGAAGGTCACGTTCATGTGACTGCGCGCCGCCTTGTCGGCCACCGTGCCGGTGTAGTACCCGCCCGAGCCATCGACCGCGTCGTAGATGGCCTTGGCCTTGGCGTCGTTCACCTTCTCCAGCGCGCCGAGGCCGCCCTGGCGATCCATCCAGCGGAAGTTCTCGAGCAGCATGTAGACGCCGAACGTGGGCGGCGTGTTCAGGCAGCTCTTGGCCTCGGCGTGCGCCTTGAGGTTGAAGATCTTCGGCACGCTCTTGGGGATGCGGTCGTAAAGATCCTTGCGCACGATGACCAGCACCGTGCCGGACGCGCCCAGGTTCTTTTGCGCCCCGGCATAAACCAGCGCCGTGCGCGCGATCGGGTGCGGCCGCGACATCATCTCGGAGCTGGAATCAACCACCAGGTTGGCGTGTTGCGGCCACTCGGCCAGTCGGTGCCCGTGCACCGTCTCGTTCGAACAGACGTGCAGGTAAGACGCGTTCGGATCCGCCGTCCAGCCGGTGGGCGGGCGATCGAACTGCGTCTCTTCGCTGGACGCGATCACGCGCAGCTTGTCGCCGGCGATCGGCTTGGCCATGTCGACGGCCTTCTTCGACCATTCACCGCCCACGACGTAATCCGCGGGGCCGTTCAAGAAGTTCATGGGAATTGTGGCGAAGAGCTGCGTCGCCCCACCCTGCAGGAACAGGATGTCGTGCGTCGCAGGGACGTCCAGCAGCTTGCGCACCAGAGCCAGGGCCTCATCCAGCACGGCGTCGAACTCTTTGCCGCGGTGGCTACACTCGGCGATGCCGTAACCCTTCCCCTGATAGTCAACCAGGGCACGGGCGGAGGCTTCCAGAACCTCAAGCGGCAACATTGCGGGACCGGCGGAGAAGTTGAAAACGCGTTTTGTCATGGCCGCCCGAGGATAGTCGATCGGGGCGGTCCGAATCCAGGGCCTAACCGCAGGCGTTGTTGCTGGCCTGACCCGAATTCAGGTCGCGGCCGGGGTGACCTTGACGACGAACTCCAGCCCGTGGGCCTGCGCCGCCTGTTTCGCCGCCTCGACGAAGGCGGTGGCGTCGCCGTGGGGGGCCTCCGCGCAGTCCAGGCGGAGCTGGACGCCTTTTCCCAGATACTTCGGATGTTGCTCGGCCAGGAATCCATCCAGGACATAGCCCATGTAGCGGTTGATCTTCTCCTCGATCTGACGGAATTGCTGCGGGCTTGCCCCCCAGGCACGGCGCTCGAACATCGCCAGCACGACCTTCCCGGAGTCGGGGTCGACGGTGATCAGATCCATGACCATTGGGTTCTGCACGCCAGGCTCGCCAAACTCGGCGACCATTTGCTGTCGGGTCATCTGTTCCACCACGGCCTCGCGGCGCGGAACTTACCATGCAACCCCGCCGGCGGCGGCGGTGCGCGGACCCATTCCGACATTTCCCTGCGCGCGGTGCGCGAGTGCGCTTGTCCCGTCGCGTGTGTTCTAATCCGGAGCTTCGGTGGTGATGTTCATGCCAAGATCCGCGCTGTTTCTGGCGATTGCCGTGGTTCTTTCCCTCGGCGCCTGCGGCGGTGGTCCCGCAGGCGGGGGCGGCGGTTCGGGGGGTATGCCGGGTGGAAACGGCGGTGGCGGCAATGGTGGTAGCGGCGGCGACAGCGGCGGAACGGCAGGGGCAGGAACCGGCGGCACGACCGACGCGGGGATGCCCCCGACCGGCTCGGGCGGGGCCATGCCGGACGGCGCGGCCTCGGACCTGGGTCCGGGGATGACGGACGCGCCCGCCGACACTTCCAACCCGGGGCCGACCCGCTCGTTCGTCTATGCCAGCGGTTACTCGGCGCCGATCACCATCTTCACGTTGAACACCACCACCGGTGCGCTGACGCCGGCGGGCATGGCTTCGACGGGGACCGGCGGCGAACCGACGTCGCTGGCTTTCTCACCGGACAAACGGTTCCTCTACGCCGGCGACGAGCAGAAGGACCAGCCGATGAGCCGCATCATCGCCTACACCGTCAACCAGACCACGGGCGCGCTGCAGGAGATCAACCGCGAGGGGACGCGCGGCGCGACCAACGCGCACCTCGCGGTGCACCCCAGCGGCAAGTGGCTGCTGACCGCCAACTACGACACCGGCAACGTCACCGTCTTCGCCATCCGCGACGACGGCGGGCTCAGTCCCGCCATGACGCCGGTGACGGCGGGCGGTCAATCGCACTACATCGTGTTCGATTCGACCGGGAAATTCGTCTACGTCCCGTGCATCGCCGCCGGCCACGTCGCGATGTTCAGCTTCGCCGACGGCGTGCTCACCCCCAACAATCCGCCGACCGTCGCCGTCAGCGGCGGGCCCAGGCACCTCGCCCTGTCGCCTGACGAACGCTTCGCCTACCTGCTGACGCAGAGTTCGAGCACGGTCACCACGTTCACGCATGACAAGGCCATCGGCCGGCTGACGGTTCTGGAGACCGTCAACACAACCCCCGGCGGGTCGGTGGGGGCACACATCGCCGTGCATCCATCAGGAAAGTTTGTTTACGCGTCGAATCGATCCGACAACAGCATCGCGATCTTCAATGTCAACGCAGCCACCGGGCGACTGGCGAGGGTCGGCTTTCAGCGCGACATGATCAGCTACCCCTGGTGGTTCGGCATCGACGCTTCCGGTCAATTTCTAATCGTCGCCAGTGATCGCAGCGCGACCGTGCTGGTCCACCGGATTGACCAGGTGGCTGGGACACTTACGCCGCTGGGCGCGCCGGTCACCGTCGCTCTGCGGCCGACGTTCGTGGGTATTTTGTCGTTACCCTAACGTTCGATTGACACCTCGGCGGTCGCGCCCCTATTCTGGATTTCTAGTATCCAGTGGGTGTTGGCCGCGTCGACGACGTGGGTCCTGGGGCGGCTTTTTCCGCGGCTGCAAACTTCCTGAGGTTCGGAGGTCCCATGGCTCGGTCGTTTCGGTGGTGCGCGCTGTTCGCAGGCACTCTGTTCGCCGTCGGGTGTTCGGAGGGGACTCTCGGAGGCCCGCCAGCCGTCGGCGCGCATGGGACCGGCGGCGATGGCGGCGGTGCCGCGGGATCGGGAGGGACAGGCGTCCCCGCTTTCGGGACCGGAGGAAGCGGCGGCGTCGAGATCGTCGACTCGGGCTCCGGTGTTGATTCGCCGGAGGTCCTGCGGCCCCCGAGCGACGGCGCTTCGGGCGTGGGTTACGATTCCAGCGCCGCGGATCCCGGCACCGAGGGCGACGGCATCTTCATGATCGCCGGGCCGTACCGCGGTGCCCCCGAATTCAACCGCCAGGCCGGCGCGCCCCAGGGGAAGGTGATTCGATTTTCAATCGCCAGCAGCATGATCTTTCCCAGGGCCAGCAACCGTCAGGTCGCGGTGTACGTGCCGGCGCAATACAAGACCGGGACCCCCGCGGCCGTAATGGTGTTTCAGGACGGAACGAACTTTTACGGTTTTGACAGCGCCGTGCCGATCGTCCTCGACAACCTGATCGCCAAGGGCAGCGTGCCGCCGATCGTCGGGGTGTTCGCCAGCAACGGCGGTGGCGACTCGGTCGGCAGCGAGCGCGGCCTCGAATACGACACCGTCTCGGGTCTCTACGCCGAGTGGGCCGACAAGGAGCTGCTCCCGCGCGTCGAGATGGAGACCAAGGCGCAGTTGCCGGCGCAGGCGGTGACGTTCACCAAGGATCCCGAAGGGCGCGGGACGATGGGCGGCAGCTCGGGCGGCGCGGCATCATTCTCGATGGCCTGGTGGCGACCGGATCTGTTCCGCAGGGTGATCACGTTTTCGGGAACGTACGTCGCGCAGGTGCCGGCCAGCTCGCCGTTTCCGCACGGCGCCTGGATCTATCACGACGTCGATCCGTACAGCGCCGACATGCCCAACGGCCTCATCGTCCAGCACTGCGAAAGCGCGGCCGGCCCCAAGAAGACCAGCGCCGTCGAACCGTGCGATACGCCGCTGTCCAAGACCGCCTGCGAGGCGGTGACCGGGTGCGCCTGGAACACGACGCGAAACAAGCCGATCCGCGTGTGGCACCAGTCAGGGTCGAACGACCTCGGCGCCGGCGGCCAGCCGTCGAGCTACCGCAATTTCAACCTGGCCAACCAGCGGATGG
>DASRQT010000264.1:0-19848 GCA_035696485.1 Polyangia bacterium
CGCCCCACCACGGACGCGCAACGGGACGACCGGCGGCAGGCCCGGGCGCTGCGGCCGGGTCAGCGTGAGGTCCAGCGCGCGCAGGATGGCGGCGCCGGTGCCGAGGCCCGCGCGCGCCGACACGCGCCCGGTCAACCAGCCGCCGGCCAGCGGACGCAGGGCGGGGGGCAGATAGCTGTCGGTGGCGACGTGGTGCAACCGGAGATCGCCGTCGATATTCAGCGCCGCGTCCAGCTCGGCGTTCAGGTTGACGCGACCGGCGCCGGGGGTGCCGAACGCGAGATCGTGGAGGCGGACCTGCAGGGGGCGCAGCGACAGGTCGACCTTCAGCCGAACCCGCCGGAAGATCCGCTCCCGGTAGATCACGTCCAGATTCTCGACGCCCAGCGCGCCGCGAAGCGCGTCGTAGGGACCCTTGAGCTGGAACGTGATGGCCCCGGCCGCGCCCTCGACCCGCAGGGGCCGCCAGGCCGCCGCGTCGGAGTGGGCCGCCACGGCGGTCAGGGCATCGGCCGGGGTGTCGAGCGCGGCGGTCACGTCCAGTCCCGGCCGCTCGCCGGTTGCAGGCGGCGCGATGGAGAAGGTGGCCTGGCCGTGCAGGCGTGACCGCCCGGTCATCGCCTCCTTGACGACCAGCAAGATCTCGCTGCGACGCTCCGACGTTATGGCCACGCGCTGGATCTCGGCCCGTTCGAACGGCAGCCGGATGGCCCGCGTCTCGCGCAACACCCGCAGCAGACCGCCCCCGCGGGCGTCGACGTCGAGGGCATCGAAGCCGAACACCGGCCGCGTGGGATCACGCGCGTCGATCAGCAGGGAACCGGCGGTCTCGACGTTTTTCAGCGTCAGACCCCAGGTCGGGAAGTCCAGTACCGTGTCGATCCTTTGCAGACTGGCCCGGGTGATCTCGAACAGGACGCCCTGGCCGGGCGCGCGCGGGCGGCGGCCGGCGCGCGCGGCTACCGGTGAGGCAAACGCCGCGAAGAAGCCCAGCGTCCGGCGTGACTTCATCTGCGCCAGCCGCCAGCCGCCGTCGACGAAGCGCAGGTTGTGCAGGATGACGCGCGGCGGGCCCAGGTGAACCTCGACCTCGGCGCTGATGACGCCGGCGCTGAGCACGACCGTCCCCTCGGGATCGGTCACCGACACCTGATCAAGCTCGATGGACGCCGGCCGCCCGGTCAGCAGGGCGGTCCAGGCTTTGAGGGTCATGTGCCCGCCGCCGACCGTGACCTGCCCGGCGGTGGCCGGCATCAGCTTGGTCATCAGCCACCCGAAACGGGGTCCCTGCGCCCAGAGGGCGATCGCCACGGCACCGACGACGATCAGCAATCCCAACGCCGTCAGGACGAAGCCCGTTACACGAAGCACCCGACGCAGCGGCACGCGACCCACTGCCGCTATTCCTTACCCCCTGGGCAGGGGTTGGCAAGCTACCTGTTAAACGTGGGTCGCCGGGTCAGGCCGCTTCTTTTCGAAGCTCGTCGCCAAACAGCAATTGCATCAGGTTGCTGGCGTCGGACTTGCCGCCGCCGATGTGGGCCGCCAGCATCGACGCGAATTCGTTCGAGCTCTGAAATCTCTCGTCGGGGTCAAAGGCCAGGGCCTTCTCCAGGATCTGCGCGGCCGGTTCGGGCAGCTGGCGGAGCTTTTCGTAGTCGGCCTGCGTGGGTCCGGTGGCCGCGCGATAGAGCACGTCCAGATCATTGGCACCGTCGTACAGGAGCTCGTTGGTCAGGCAGTAGTAAAGCACCAGCGCCAGCGAGAACAGGTCGCTGCGCGCGTCGACGTTGTGGCCGCGCGCCTGTTCGGGCGACATGAAGTTTGCGTTGCCCTTGACCATGCCGACCTGGGTGCGGGTGACGCGGCGGTTGGCCTTGACGATGCCGAAGTCGAACAGCTTCACCTCGCCCTGCAGCGACACCATGATGTTCGCGGCCGATACGTCGCGGTGGACGATCCCCATGTGCTCGCCGTCGCGCTCGTGCTTGCCGTGCGCGTACGAAAGCGCCGCCAGCGTCTCGTGGGCGATGTAGTAGGCCACGCGCGGCTCGAGCGCACGCTTGGTCTGATCGTAGTAGCGCGACATGAGGCGGACCAGGTCACGCCCCAGGATGTACTCCTGGGTCATGAAGTACTCCTGCCCGACCATGCCGAAGTCGAAAACCGGCACGATGTTGGAGTGGACCAGGGTGGCCTGCATGCGCGCCTCGTCGATGAACTGCGCGACCGCTTCCTTGTCACGCGCCAGCTCGGGCTTGAGGCGCTTGAGCACGAACGTGCGCGAGAAGCCTTCGACGCCATACGCGACCGCCGTGTAGATCTCTGACATGCCGCCTTCGCCCAGCCGGTCGATGAGCTTGTAGCGGCCGAAGATGTTGGGGTCATCGGCCTCGGCCTCGGCGGCGGCGGGCTGCGGCGACGGGCGTGCGGATGACGTGGTGGGACGGGCGGCCGCCGTCAGGGTGGGGGCCTGCCCGACGCCCGTGCCGCGTGCCGCGACGCCGGTGACGCGCGGGATGGAGGCGGCGCGAAGCACCTTCGACTCTGCCCGCGGCTGCGGTTTGGACGGTGTCCCGAAGCGCAGCGTGTCCTCCCGGATGATCGATCCGGCGACCGCGGCGTTGCCGTTGCCGTTGGCTGGTTTACGCCCCGATAGCAGCAGCGAGATGCCGGCCAGGCACAGGAACCCGGCGCCCACCCAGAAGGCGATCCCCTGGTTCTGCGAACGCGCAGGCGCGGCCGGCGGCCGAACCACCACGGCGACCGGGGGCGGATCAATCTTCTTGAGCAGCACCAGCACCGGCTCGCGATCGGCCAGCGACGGCAGCCGTGCCGCCGCGATCAGGAACGTCTGCCCGCCGATGGTGACCGGCGCGGACGAGACCTTCTGCCGGCGCGCCTCCTTGACCACGGCGCTGTCGCTGCTGCCGATGTCGATCTTGCCGTGGGCAGCCAGGAGCTCGGCGCCGACGATCACGCGCGTCGCGACAAACTCCTCGCGGTAGGCTTTCCACCAATCTTCACTGTCGAACAGATCCACCAGCGTGGGTCCGTCGACGTTGTTCTCCAGCGCCGCGTTCAGGGGTTTGGTGCCGGCCGCCACCAGCGCCCGATCCTCCAGCGCCTTGCGGTCGGCCGCTTCTTTGTTCGAGCTGTCCTGCGCCGCCGCCGGGTCGACGCGCGCCTTGTCACCGTCGCCGCGGGGCCGTACATCAACACGGAACGCAAACGCAGCGATCGCCGCGCCCGCCAGGGTCAGCACCGCTCCGATTGATCGTTTTTTCGAGCTCGACATGAAACGCTCCTCGACAGCCGCGGCCGTGGCCGGCTACTCGCGGTATGACCCGTATGCCTGACCCAGCTTGTTGCTGTGCGCTTTGGGACCCTCTCGTTCGAGAACGAACGTCGCCTGTGCACCCGAGGCGCCGACGTCGACCTTGGCCTGCGCCGGCTTGGCGTTGGGGCTCCAGGCCACCAGCTTGCGCGCGCCGACCGGCACGTTCTCCAGACGGAACGAGCCGTCGGGTTTGACCTTGGTGTAGAGGTTGTTCGGGACCACCAGGACGTCGGCGGTCATCTTCTGGTGCATGTTGCAGAAGATCTCCACCACGCCGGGGGTCGTCAGCGTCACGGTGCGCGGCTTGTCACCGGCGCGGTAGCTGCCAAGGTCGAAGCTGTTGCGAGGGGAGCTCGAGAACACGTTGTGGTAGACGGTGTCGAAGTTCGGGAACACGACGCTGGTGCCGGCCTGGACCACCGCCAGGCGCGGGATGAACTGCTTGTTCTCCTGGCGGATCTCGATACTCTTGCCGCGGATGGGCGCGGTCTTGAGGTTCTCGACGTAGACGTAGACCTCGCCCAGCTCGCCGCCCGAGGTCGAGACCTTGCCTTCGATGAAGGATCGCCGCGCGGGTTCCGGAGCCGCCGCCGGACGGGCCTTGCCCGCGGCCGCTCCGCCCGACCTGTCAGGCGCCGCAGCGCTGGCGTCGCTGGGCGGCAGGATCATGGCGCCGCTGCCGCCGCTTTGAATCAGCTTCAGCAACATGTCATAGCGTTGCTGCTCGTTCTGCATCATCTGGATGATCAGCGCGCGCTGCTCGCGCACCTCGTTCTGCAGCCGGGTAAAGTCCGCCATGCTGGGAGCGCCCGCGGCCTTGGCGGGGTCCTGCGCGTGGGCCGGCAAGGCGCAGAGCGCGACGGTCAAGGCGGCCATCGCGCAGAGCCTGGGGAATTTGGAGTGGTCCATCATGACACCTTTCAATTGATCAGCACCAGTGAGGTGGTCAGAACGTCGTTCTTGATCTCGGGGATGCCGGCGTACTCGCCGTTGCGCAGGTACTCCATCTTCAAGATGATGCGGTCGGAAAACGCGACGCGGAGGCCGCCGGTCCCGCGCCAGGACTTGGTGAGGTAGGCGCGGTTGGCGCCGCTCGGCGCCGTGGGGTCACCCAGCCAGACGAAGGCGTCGCGGTATTCGCCGCGACCGAGGAGGCCGACCATAGGCGTCACCATCCAGTTGATCTCGGCATAGCCGGCCCCGTGCAGGTCCAGGCCGTAGACGCTGTCGACCGGGCTGCCGGGCGCGTGACCCTTGAGGTACTGCGCCTTGAGGTCGACGGTGATCACGTGGACCTGCAGGTCGACGCCCCAGAACCACATCTTTCCCTTGCTGTCACGCGCGCGATCCTGGGCGCCGTAGGATCCGGAGATACCGACCTCGGCTTCCACCAGTTGTAGCGGCGGACGCAGCGCCAGACGTCCGCTGGCCGTCTTGGCGGCGTTGGCGTCGAGCTCGTCATAGAAGTGAAACTGTTCGGTGGTGTTGGACCCGTTGGTCAGCGCCGCCGCGATCACGACCAGGTCCTCGGGCCCCAGCTTGGTCCGCACCTTGAGGCCCAGCGCCGTGCCGGTCGTGTACCGGGCCAGCAGCGACGGCGTGATGCCGAACCGCTGTGAGGCCTTCCGCTCCTTGTATTCAATGCCCAGCACCGAGTCGAACTTTCCGACGAACAGGGAGGTCTTCTGCGACGGAGTCGGCATCCACTCCAGCTGTGCCACGTCGACGTCGATGAAGTCGCCCAGGCTGAAGTTGGACCCGGTCCGCGGGACGAAGTTCACGCTGGCCGTGGCCAGCGCGTTGTCACCCAGCGACGACGTCAGGGTCAGGTTGACCTCGTTGACGATGAAGCCGGGCGCCCCCTGGGAGTGGACGCTGTCGAAGCGCTGCGCGCCGGCCGCGTCGCCCAGGTCGGCGGCCTCGCCGCGGCTGTTCACGGCGGGCGCCAGCAGGTCGCCCAGGAAGACCCAGCCATATTTCCCCTGATATTCAGGGAAGAGGGCGTTGCCGTCGTCGCGCATGATGCCCGAACCGTTGCCCTGCGGGGCAAAGAAGCCAAAGTCGACGTACCCGCCGACGGTCAGTCGCGGCTGGCGGCCGACGATCACGCTGCGGGTCTGCTCCAGGCGATTCTCGAGATCGCGAAGGCGATCGTTGAGGTCGGTCATGTTGACCGCACCCACGTCGGCCGGCTCCTCGATCTCGGGTTCTGCGGCCTTGACCGGCACGGTGACGGCGGGCGCGCGCGTCGGGGCCGGGGTCAGGGCGGGGGAAGTCCCCGCGGCAGGTCCGCCCGGCCGCTGCGCGACCTTGGGCGCCGGGGCCGCGGTCGCTGTCGTGCTGGCCCAGGCGGTCAGGACCAGCGTGACGGCGACGGCCGCGAAGAACAGACCCTTCCTCACGGCAACACCGGCGGCGTGCGCAGCTCGACCGGGACACCGCTGCCGGTCAGCGTCTTGAGGAACTCGACCAGGTCCCGCTGTTCTTCCATGCTCAGGAACAGGGGACGCAGCTGTGCCGCCGGCGCCGCGACGCCGTTGGAGGATCCGCCGGCGTTGTAGTGCGCGACCACCTCTTCCAGCGACCGGTAGACGCCGTTGTGCATGTAAGGCGCCGTCAGCGCGACGTCGCGCAAGGTGGGCGTTCGCCAGGCGCCGCGCGGAACCGTCTCCAGCCGGTCGCGCGCCTGGTCGACAAGGTACTTGCGGCTGTCGTCGGCCATGTCGTCGCTCCAGACCGAATCGCGCAGGAACAGGTTGCCGCGCAGTTTCACGAAACCGTCGCGCGCGCCCCACGGCAGGCAGTTCTTGGCCTCCTTGGCCGGCACCATGACGCCGTCGCCGCCGGTTCGCGCCGGCGTCTCCACGCAGTCGCAGACCCCGCCCGCCGGGCAGTCGGCCTCGGTGGGGACGGCGGCGCCGACCTGAGGCGTTCCGACGTTGTGAAACGAGTTGTCCGAAAACAGTGGTGTGCCGTGGCACTCGGTGCAGGCGGCCTTGCCGACGAACAACCGTGCCCCGCGCTTGGCCGACAGCGAGATGGCGGTGCTGTCCGCCCCTTCGTGAATGAACTGGTCGAACGCCGAATCGCGGCTGATGAGCTTGGCTTCGTAGGCCGCGATGGCCTTGGCCCAGTTCACGAACGCACGCATGATGAGCTGCTGGTCGTCCTTGGCCATGCAGTCCCAGGCGTCGCCGAACGGTTCGGCGGCGTCGCCGGCCTGGCAGCCGGCCTTGGTGCCTGGTTTGCCGTGCAGCGGGAATCGCGGCCAGCAAGCCGTCGGGTTGCCGTCGGGGACGCGGCATCCGAGCTCGGTGGGGCAGCTACCCGCCGGAATCTTGCATTGACCCGCGCGCGCGCCGTCGGTCTCCACGATGGCCGTCACGTCCGCTGACTTGCCCGCCATCGGCAGCATCGCGGGCGCGAAGGTCGTCTGATAGTCGCCGCGGTACACGTCCGCCATGACCCACACGTTGTGCAGGCGGTCGCTGTTCATCGACACGCCGCCTTCGTTCGCCGCCATCGCCTGCGCCCACAGCGAGTCGGCGCGTCCGTTCCAGAACGCCAGCGTGTAGAACGCAGCGTTCACCGTCGGCTGCGCGTTGACGTCGAACTGCCCCGCCCCGATCGACACGTTGCCGGGCTGCGACGTCACATCGGTGCCGGCGCGGTTCGGATCATGGCAGGTCGCGCACGAGATCGTGACCGGCTGACCCTTGGCCGCGCGCCCGGCTGCAGGCCGGCGCAGGGTATCGATCTGGGTGGCGTTTCCCGAAAACCGCGCGTCGTAGAAAAACTTCTGGCCCAGCCCTTCTGCCAGCGGTACGCCGAAATAGCGGTTGGATCGGTCCACTGGCGCGGTCGCGGGAAGGTCCGCCAGCAGCGACAGCTTGCTCCAATCCTCCTCCGACAACTCGCAGCCCGAAACGCCGCAGAACGTCCGGTCGAGGGCATCGTCGCAGCCCAGAAGCAGGACAAGCCCAACCATGGCCCACAGCGTCTTTTGGCGGTCGCCGATGCTCATCTATCGCTCCGATAATAGTAATACAGCTCACGTGTCTTATACGTGTAAGTGGTGGTATTCATTGGTCGATCGCCATCCGGCCTTTGAATCGGCCAACGCACCGAATTACTAAAGCCTACATGTCTAAACACCTGCCGCGACGCGCCGTTAGCGGCCGCGGCTGATGCGGTCTTCGCGCGCCTTGCCCGCTTGCGGTAGGGCTAGCCTTCGCAAACGGCCCATGGTTTGCTGATCGCCCTCGCCATGAACAACGCGCGCTTGCCAGAGCTGTTGTTGGCCTCAACTGTGCTGTCGCTGGCCATCTCGCTCGGCTTCGCGGGCTGCGGCTCCATCACGCAGACGACCGCGGATGTCGGCACGGATGCCAAGGCCGACAGCATGGCCGACCGTGCGGGTGGCGACGGCGGCGCCGACGTTTCCGAACCGCCGGACGGTGTCACGTCGGACGTTCCCGGCAACGATATGCCCGCCGATATGATGGGCGACCGGGCCCCCGACATGGCGATCGATCGCCCGCCCGACTTGCCCGGCGATCGTCCGGTCGACAGCGCGGTCGATCACGGAGTGGAAGCCTCCGTCGATCGCCCGGCGGATGCCCCCGCCGATCTGCCGACCGACGACGCGCGCCTCGACCGCCCTTGCGTGTGCCCGCGCATCTACATGCCGGTGTGCGGTTCCGACGGGAAAACCTACAGCAACAGCTGCGCCGCCAACTGCGCCGGCGTCACCATCGCGCACGACGGCGCCTGCGAAACCACCGATGGCGGGATGTCCGCGATGTGCACGACGGATTCGGACTGCGTGCTGTACCCCCCCTACGTCGGCGGCTGCTGCGGAGCTTGCCGCGTGAACGGCGAGCCGATGCCGCCCCGGATCTCATGCATCGTCGCATGCCAGAACCCGTACAAGGCCTGCCTCTGCGTCAACAACCAGTGCATCCCCCAGGGGGGCGGCGCGGGCGCCAGCTGAGTTAGCCGGCGGCGGCCGCCGCTGCGGCGGCCTGGATGTCGGAGACGGCGTGGTCTTCCAGGAAACCGATCAGCTGTTCGCGCAGGCGGTAGTAGTCGGGGTGTTCCATCACCGCTGCGCGCTGGCGTGGGCGGGAGAACGGGACGTTCAGGATGCCGCCCAGACGCGCTGCCGGTCCGCTGGTCATCATGGCGATGCGGTCTGAAAGAAACAGCGCCTCGTCGACGTCGTGGGTGACCATGAACGCGGTCTTCTGATCGCGCGACCACAGCTCGACCAGCACCTCTTGCAGCTCGAACCGGGTCAGTGAATCCAGCATCCCGAACGGTTCGTCCAGCAGCAAAACCTTGGGATTGAGGGCAAAGGCGCGCGCGATTCCCACCCGCTGGCGCATGCCGCCGGACAACTCGGACGGTCGCTTCTTGATCGATTCGCGTAGCCCCACCAGCTCCAGGTATCGCTCGGCGATCTCGCGCCGTTCGCTCCGGCCGCGCTCGGGAAACGCCTGCTCGACACCCAGCAGAACATTTTCGTACGCGGTCAGCCACGGCAAGAGACACGGCGCCTGAAAAACCACGCCGCGGTCCAATCCCGGGCCGGCGATCTCGCGCTGCTCGACCAGCACGCCGCCTTCGGTCACGTCGCTGAGGCCCGCGACGATCGACAGCACCGTCGATTTGCCGCAGCCGGAGTGACCAATCAGCGTGACGAACTCGCCCTTGGCCAGCGACAGATCAAAGTCCTTGACGATGACCGCTGGTCCCTTCGGGGTCTGGTAGGTCTTGGTCAGGTGCGAGATCTCCAGATACTTCTGAACGAACACCGACGTGTTCGCTGACGCGCCTGGATTGCTGCTGCGCTCTGTTGTCGGTCGATTCACAACCAGGTTCACGCCGCGGCTCCGTCCTCGCGCTTGACCGCCATGGGTCCGCGATGGCGGCCGCGCGCGCCCGGGCCCAGCAGGTACTGAATCACCTCGTTGCGGATGCGCTTGAAGCGGGCGTCGTGGTTCACCGCCTTGCGATCGCGCGGCCGCGGGATATCGACCACGATGTCAGGCCCCAGCGTCGCCCGCGGCCCGGCCGACAGCGGGATGATCCGGTCGGCCAGCAGGATGCCTTCATCGACGTCGTTGGTGATCAAGATGACCGTCTTCTTCTCGGGGCTGATTTGCTCCCCGGTGCCCGCGCTGCTGCTCCAGATGCGTTCGATCTCGCCTTGCAGGCTGGCGCGCGTCAAGGCGTCCAGCGCGCTCAGCGGTTCGTCCAGCAGCAGGATCGCGGGATCCACCGCCAGCGCACGCGCCACCGCCACCCGCTGCCGCATCCCACCGGACAGCTCGCGCGGCCGCTTGTCACGCGCCGCCTCCAGCTTCACCAGTGCCAGGAAGCTCTCCGCGTGCCGCCGCTTTTGCTCGGCGGACCAGTCGCCGAACCGTTGCTCGACCGCCAGCAAGACATTTTCGTACGTCGTCATCCACGGCAAGAGCGAGTAGTTCTGAAACACCACGCCGCGTTCCGGCCCGGGTCCCGTCACCGGTTTGCCATCGAGGACGATCTCCCCCTGGTCGGGGAACAGAAGCCCGGCGATGAGCGAGATCAGCGTGGTCTTGCCCGCCCCGGAATAGCCGACGATGGCCAGAAACTCGCCGCGCCGAACCTGCAGGTTGATGTCGTGCAACACCTCCGTTCGTCTGTCCGGATCGGCGGCAGCGCCAGAATCGGCCGCGCCGTAGCCCTTGCTGACGCCTCGAAGCTCGAGGAAGGCCATCGGTCAGGCCGCCTTCAGGCGTTGTTCGACGGCGTTCATCAGTCGATCCAGCACGAAACCGACCAGCCCGATGGTCAGAATGCACAGGATGATGTGTTCGTAGATGAGGCTGTTGTACTCCTGCCACAGAAAGCCCCCGATGCCGGGGGTTCCAGTCAACATCTCGACCGCCACGATCACCAACCAGGCGATCCCCAGGCTCAGGCGAAAGCCTGTGAACATGTAGGGCAGCGTTGCGGGCAGCAGGATCTTGAAGAACGTCCGCATCGGTGACAGCTGCAGCACCTTGGCGACGTTCAGGTAGTCCTGCGGGATGGCCCTTACCCCCATGGCGGTGTTCAGCACCGTCGGCCACATCGCGCAGATCGCGATGGTGAACAGGGCCGCCGGCCGCGACTTTTCGAACAACACCAACCCCAGCGGCAACCAGGCCAGCGGCGACACCGGCCGCAGTATTTGAATGATGGGGTCGAAGCTCTTCGCGAACAGCTTGGACCGCCCCAGGATGAACCCCAGCGGCGTGCCGACAATCAGCGCGATGGCGTACCCCTGCGCCACCAGCCACAGCGAATACCAGGCGAACCGGCCGATGCCCTGATCCAGCTCGCCGCGCTTCTCCAGCGGGGCGGTCAGGTAGGGGCGGCTGACCTCCCAGGTCTTTGCCGGCGAGGGCAGGTTCTTCGACCAGGTGGCGCTGCTCAACATCCACAACAGGAGGACGACGGCGCCACCGAGCAATGGCAGCAGAAACGTGGACATCCGGGACTTGTTTTTCTCGTTCATCAAATCTCTACGCTTTGAGGTTGTTGATCTGGAAACCCTGGGCGAAGGCCTCTGGTTTTGCGGGATCGAACACGGCGCCGTCGAAGAACTTCTCCGGCTTGTTGTCGAGGCCCCCGTGCTTGTAGCCGATCTCCTTCATGGCCTCTTCGTATATGTCGTGGCGCATGACCTGCTTGGCGACGCCGGCGTAGTCGGGCGGCGATGGCACCATCCCCCAGCGGCGGAACTGCGTCAGCCACCACACCGCAAACTTAGGCTGCGGGAAGTTGCAGTTGCGGCTCGAGAAGATCATGTAGTTCGGGTCTTCCTTCTTGCGCCCGTCGCCCATGTCGTAGTGGCCCTGCATCCGGCCCAGGATCGTCTCCGGCGGACAGTTGATGTACGTGGCGCGCGACACGATCTGCGCCTGTTCAGGGCGGTTCTTCATGTCGTCGAGCCAGACACTGGCCTCGTTCAGCGCCTTTAGCACCGCCTTGACCGTCTTCGGGTTCTTGTCGGCGAACTCGGCGGTGAAGGCACAGACCTTCTCGGGGTGATCCTTCCAGATGTCCTGGGTGTTGATGGCTGTGTATCCGATCCCGTCGGCGATCGCGCGCGCGTTCCACGGTTCGCCGACGCAGAACGCGTCCATCTTGCCGACCTTCATGTTGGCCACCATCTGCGCCGGGGGGATGACCACCAGCGAGATGTCCTTGTCGGGATTGATCCCGCCCGCGCCCAGCCAGTAGCGCATCCACATGGCGTGGGTGCCTGGTGGGAACGTCACCGCGAAGGTCATGGGACTACCCTTGGCCTTGGCCTCCATGACCATCGCCTTCAGCACGGAGGAGTCTCCCTGGACCTTGCCCTTGAGCTCGGCCTTGACGGTGATCGACTGGCCGTTCCGGTTGAGCATCCACGGGACGATCATCGGCTTCTTGGGCGAGCCCAGCAGGCCCATCGTCGACGCGATTGGCATTCCGATCAGCATGTGCGTGGCCTGGATGTCCCCGTTCGACAGCGAATCCCGGATCGCGGCCCAGCTGGCGCCCTTGCTAACGACGGAGTTGATTCCGTACTTCTTGAACATCCCCTTCTCGTGCGCGATCACGATCGGCGAGCAGTCGGTCAGCGCGATCATCCCGAACTTCAGGTCGGGTGTCTCGGGGGCGTCGCTGGCCCAGCTGGCGCGGGCGTTGATTAGCGAGGAGGCGGCGGCGGTGCCGGCACCGGCGGCGGCCAGGAACTTGCGTCGAGAGAAGGTGTTCGGTTTCGCATGGGGCATACAACACTTGTAGCCCGGATGACGTTTCCGGCAGTTTTCGCGACAACCGAGCGTCCGTAAAATCCGTAACGCGCGCAGCTCATTCGATCCGAAACACGACCTTGACCGAGGACTGGCAACCGCGCCGCGGCGCGGGCAAGATGAACGACAGGTGCCGATTCTCAAGATCATCTTCGTTGCCGCAGCGCTCGTGGCCTGCCTGGGACGGTACTTTCAGGAGATGCACCGGATCTCGGTGGTCAAGCGGCTGCCGCCGGCGGACGCGCGGCAGTACTTCGAATCGACCCGTCAGCGCGGCGAGACCATGATGCTGGTCGTCACAGTGGTGGTGATGGCCCTGGGCGTGGCCGCGGTGCTCTACACCTTTGTCCTGCCGAGGTCGTGAGGCGCCATCATGCTGAGCACGCTGGTCACGATTCTGGTCATCATCGCCGTCGGGACCCGCGCCAGCGACAACCTGACCTTGCGACAGCAGGAAATCATACTGTCCAGGCTCCCCGAGGCCGACGGCGTCGCCTACTACAATGTCCTGCGGCGGCGGGTGCGGAAGATCCGGTTCCTCCGTGCGCTGACGCTGCTGTCGTTGCTGGCCATGGTTTACTCCTATCGGCACAACCAGCGCCGCATCTCCGTCCGCCCGGCGCCGCCGGCCGCCACGGCCCCGGCGCAGCCGGCCCCGTAGTCCGGCCGGGATCCTCGAAGTCGGTGACGATTGTCCCCATCGGCGTAAGAGGAACGCTTTGGGTTTACACTCGCGCGCCAAGGAGGAAGACATGACCACCATTCGAGTCGCAACGTTCCTTACCGCAGTGTTGTTCTCAGCTTCATTCGCCTCGGCCGATGACAAGAAACCCGCCGACAAGCCGGCTGCCGCCGCACCTGCCGGCGGAGCACCGGCAGCCGCGCCACCGGCGATGCCGACGCCTCCCCCGGAGCTGGACGCCACCTTCAAGAGCTATGAAGGGAACTGGAAATGCGAAACCAAGTTCCCCCCCAACGCCATGGGACCCGGGTCGCCCGAGATGACCGCGAAGTCGATCGTGAAGATCAAGAAGGACAAGGATCTGGGAGGCTTCTGGTACCGCGGCGACTACGAGATCAAGAAGACCAAGACCATGCCCGGGTTCAAAGGAACGTTTTACATGGGCGTCGATCCGGGATCGAAACAGGCCATGGTGGTCGGTGTCGACAACATGGGCGGCATGAGCACCGGCGCCGGGCCGCTGGGCGAGACCATCATCTACACCGGCACCGGCGTGATGATGGGCCAGAAGGTCGCCACGCGCGAAACCATGACCAAGAAGAGCGACAAAGAGGTCTTTCACAAGATCGAGATGGATATGGGCAAGGGCTTCATGCCGATGGGGGAAGACATCTGTAAGAAGTAGGTCCCCGGTCAGCGATTGAGCCGGCGATCGCGGGTCCGGCGTCGTCCACGAGCGCGCTCGTCGGCGCCGCCCGGGCCCGCGATGCCGTTCATCAGCATGTCCAGCAGCTCGTCGGCCAGCGCGGCCCCCACCGGAACATCGGACGTCATGGCCGGCACCGCCGGCGCCGGCATTTGCCGCGCCAGGACCTGCGGCGGGCCGGCCAGCGCCAGCGCTGCCATCAGTAACAGCCAGGGGTGGCGCTCTGCGCCGAACGTGCCGTCGCGGATGCCTTCCGCGAACAGGGCCAGCGCCGTCGGGACGTGACCGCGGAGCAGCCGCGCGACCAGCTGCTCGCGGCGCGCGGCCGAGCCCAGCGCCTCGCGCGCGACCAGTCGCACAACCAGGTCTTCGTCCGGGGTGGCCTGTGCGAGGCGATGAAACAAAAGGCGCAGGCGTTCGCGCGGTTCGGCGCCCACCCCCGCGGCCGTCTCCAGATCGTCGAGCAGGCGGCCGCCAATCTCCTCGACCACCGCGAAGAAGAGCTCGTCCTTGGTCGGGAAATAGTAGACGACCATGCCGATGTTGGTCGCGGCGTCGTCGGCGATGGAACGAAGCGAGGCACCGTCCACGCCGTCTTCCAGGAAGCGCCGGCGCGCGGCCTCGATGAGGCGCGGCCGGATGTCGCTGCGAGGGCGGGCCATGCGATGAGCCTGGCCATTAATTATCATACGTACGAAAATAATCTAGAAAAGGCCTTCGGATAGCAGCCTTGGAGCCACCGATTTCATTTTCATACGTACGATAATAAATGACGCGGAGCGGGCACAAGAAATTTGCCCTGCTGATTGGGCGGGCGCCTGATGGAAAATCATGGCCACCCAACCCAAGCGGTTCCTGTGGCTGGCATTGGCCACGGCGATGATCGCCCCCGGCAAGGCACGGGCGAAGGGCAGCCGATCGTACGCGTCGGCGTCACCCGACGGAACGACGCAACGGCAGGCGCGGCGGCGCGCCGAGCGATCGCTGCAGAACCTGGGGCCGGTGACGTCGCCTTGCGGCCGCCACGTGGTCGAGGTCCGCGACGGCGGCGTGTTCGTCAACGGTGTTCGCGTCTTCCCGGCGGGCGCTGCCGTCTATCTGCTGGAGCCGCCGACGTTTCGTGGCGATGGCGGCGCGGTGGCGTGGCTGGAGCGGGCAGGGCGCGAAACGCGCCTGGTGGTGGTCCCCGAGCTCGGCCAACGCACAGAGCCGCTGCCCTGGTCGTTGCCGACGGTGTCCACCGGCGATCACGTGTTCTGGGCGGGAGCCAACCGCGTCGTCATCGGCCCCGAGGTGCTGGCCCCACGCGCCGTCGCCAGCTGGACCGACTAACAACCTGACGGGCCGTTTCTAGACCGGCTTGCCCGGTTCAACAGCCAGGGGCAGCGTCACCACGAACGATGCGCCCCCGCCGGCGCGGTTGGCGGCGCGAATGGTGCCCCCGTGGCCGTTTATGATCTGTTGTGCCACGTAGAGGCCGAGGCCCAGGCCGCCGAAATGGGTCGATGGCGCGGCCCGTTCGAAGCGGCCGAAGATGCGGTCCAGGTCGCCGGGCGCGACGCCGCGCCCGTGGTCGTCGACCGCCATCACGGCGTTGCCGTCGTCGCGGCTGACCGTGATGGTGATGGGTGCGTTGGCGGCATATTTGATCGCGTTACCGATCAGATTGGTGATGACCTGTTGCAGCCGAAGCGGGTCCCAGGTGCCGACGAGCTGGGCGGCGTCGTCCGCGACGGTGACGGTCAGCGGGCAGTTTGCGCGCCGCGCGGGTTCGCGAAGGTTGTCGACGGCGTCGTGTACGATCTTGACCAGGTCGACGCGTTCGGCGCTGAGCACAAGCTGTCCGGTGGAGATTCGCGAGACGTCCAGCAGGGCCTCGACCAGGTTGACCAGGCGATCGCTGCCGTTGTTCAGCCGTGCCAGCTTGGCGGCGGTGCGCGCGTCGGTGTCGGCCAGCCGTCGCGCCAGGGCGCTGAGCTCGAGGCGAATCGCGGTCAGCGGCGTGCGCAGCTCGTGTGACGCGATCGACAGGAATTCGTCGCGCAGCCGGATGGTCTCCTGCGCCTGTACCAGGCGTGTCCGTTCCTTTTCGGCCATCCTTCGCTCGGTCAGATCGCGCGTGATCTTGGCGTACCCGATCAGATAGCCGGTCTCGTCACGCATGGCCGAAACCACGATGCTGGCCCAGAACTTCGAGCCGTCCTTGCGGACACGCCAGTCCTCCTCCTCGAACCGGCCTTCGTTGGCGGCGGTTTCCAGCTCTTGCTGCGGTTTTCCGCTGGCGATGTCCTCCGGCGTGTAAAAGCAGGTGAAGCTCTGTCCCAGGATCTCGCTGGCCGTGTATCCCTTGATGCGTTCGGCGCCGACGTTCCAGGTGGTGACGTGTCCGTCGCGGTCCAGCGTGAAGATGGCATAATCCTTCACGCTGCCGATCAGCATGCGAAGCCGCGATTCACTCATGCGCAGCGCCTCTTCCGCGTAACGCCGCTCGGTCAGATCCCGGGTCACCTTCGCGAAGCCAACCAGTTCGCCGTAACTGTCACGCACGGCGGTGATCACGACATTGGCCCAGAAACGCGAACCATCCTTGCGGATGCGCCAGCCCTCGTCTTCGAAGCGGCCGTCGGCCTCGGCGGCCAGCAGCTCGGCCTCGCATTTGCCGGAGACGGCGTCGTCCGGGGGGTAGAAGGTCGAAAAATGGCGGCCGATGATCTCTTCGGCCGTGTAGCCTTTTATCCGCTCTGCGCCGGCGTTCCAGGTCTCGACGTTGCCGTCGGGGCTCAGCATGAAGATGGCGTAGTCTTTGATGCTGGAGATCAGCATCTGCGCGCGATCCTCCGCCGCCAGCGCTCCCTCCAGCGTGCGACGCGCTGCCTGGCTGCGATCACCCAAGGGGTGGGGGCTCCCGTCCCATTCCCCTGATTCTTTCGCTGACCGGGGCGAATGCAAGCCCCGTCTGCGCTTGGGGTTAGATCTACTTTCCTGGAAAGGTGCCTGCGGCGCGGCGGAGGGTCAGATCGGCTGTGGCGACGTCAAAGTGCGCCTGCGCCAGCGTCAGTTCGGCCAGCACCAGGGCGTCCTGCGCCGACAGCAGATCGACCTGCGTGATGTTGCCCGCCTGGTACTGCGCCCGCACCAGCTCCAGCGTCTCGCGCGACAGCTGCACCGAACGCTCTGCGGCGTCGACCGCATCGCGCTTGGTGGCCAGCAAGCTGCGTCCGTTCGACAGATCGTCGCGGACCGTGTCGCGCAGGACGTCGGCGCGAGCCCGCGCCTCCGTGGCCTGCGCGGCGGCCAGGTGGCGCTGGGCGTCGCGGTTGCCGCCCTCGAAGATCACCCAGTCGAGCTGGACGCCGGCCGCCCACGAGTGGCGTTGGCGCGCGAAGTTGTCGTAGTTGAAGACCCGCGCGTTGCCGAAACCCGACAGCGTCGGTGACCAGCGCCATCCGTAGGCCCGCTGCTGTGCTTCGGCGGACTCCGCGGTCAGCGTCAGCGCGCGGAACTCGGGTCGCAACTTCAGCGCCGTCGTCAGCTCATCGGCACCCGCCGCGGCCGGTGGCTGCGTCGGTGGTGAGGACTGCACCTTGAACGGGCCGTCGGCCTGGATCAGCGTCGCCAGCGCCCGATAGGCTTGTTCCTTGCCGTAGCCGGCCTCTCGGTTGGCCTGCTGCGCGCGCACCAGGGCCAGCTCGGCGCGGTGAACGTCGACCTTGGTGACGGTGCCGGCGGTCAGGCGCGCCTGTGCTCCCGCCAGCGTCGCGCTCGCGACGTCGATGCCCGACCGCCGCGTCGCCAGGACCTCGTCGGCGATGCCGGCCGCGTAAAACGCCTGCGCGACCCCGAACAGGACCGACGTCTCCGAGACGTCGAAGTTTGCCTCCGCGGACTGCGCGCTGGTCTTCACCGCGTCGAGGGCCGCCCAGGCCGGTGGCGCGATCAGCGGCGCGGTGAAGCTGGCGATGCCGTCCAGCTGATTACGTGGCTGGATCAAAAGACTAGGACCAGGAACCGTGATCGTTTTCATCGGATCCATCGGATCGGGAATCGTCTTGGGCTGCGGGAATTCAAACTGGGTGTTGTTGCGCGTGTATTTCCCCTGCGCCACCACCGTCGGGAACAGCGCCGCCCACGCCTGATCAACGCTGGTCTGCGCCTGTGCAAGCCGCGCCTGCTCCACCACCAGGGCGCGGTTTCGGCGGCGCGCCATGGTCAGGGCGTCGTCCAGGGTCAGCACGCGCGGGGTCGCCTGCGCCTCGACGTGCGCCTCGGCCGACCGCTCGAATGCGGGACACGTGAAGGCCGCCACCGTGGCGCCGAATACCAGCAATCCAATACCGAGACGTCTCACGATACCACTCCCACTCGCGGCGCGTGGCCGCCGTTGACGCCCGCCGGCGTACCGACGTGCGGATTCGATTCGGGCTCCATGATCTCGTCGGCGCCGGTCTCCGAGGCCGGACGCGGCTTCAACCGGAACAGCCGCGACAGCTTGACCGCCGCGTCGTCGAACAGCGAATACGCGATCGGCGTCGCCAGCAGCGTCAGCAGCAGCGACAGGATCTGCCCGCCCACGACCGGGCCGGCAGTGGCGCGGTTGAACTCGGCCCCGATCCCCTTCGAGGTAACCAGCGGCAACATGCCGGCCACGAACGCCAAGGAGGTCATCAAGATCGGGCGCAGCCGGTCGCGGTTACCGTGCAGAATCGCGTCCCGGCGCGACAGCCCCTGCCGGCGCAGCTGGTTGATGTGGTCGATCTGAAGGATCGAGTTCTTCTTGACGACGCCAAACAGCACCAGGATGCCAAGCATCGTGAAGATGTCCAGCGACTGCCCGAAGACCAGCAACGAAATCAGCGCGAACGGCACCGTCAGCGGCAACGCCAGCAGGATCGTGATCGGGTGCAGCCAGGATTCGAACTGCGCCGCCAGGATGAGGTACATGAAGATGAATGCCAGCCCGAACGCGATGGCGAAGTTCTGGCCGGTGCGCTTGATCTCCTTGGACTGGCCGAACGCCGCGAATCGATACTGCGGCGGCAGGTTCATGTCCTTGACCGCCTTCTCCAGCGTGTTGCCGACCTCGGCCGAGCCGACGCCCGGCATCGTGTTCGCGAAGAAGGTGACCTGACGCTGGCGCGCGAGCCGGTCGATCTCCGACGGTCCCAGCGCGCGCTTGAGGTCGACGACGTCCAGCAACGGGACGGTCCCCAGGCGCATCGACGGCACGGTCAGCTGCGCCAGCGCCTCGGGGCTGGCGCGGTAGGATTCCTGGGCCCGCACCAGGATGTCGTATTCGCGGCCGTTCTCCTCGTAGCGCGAGACCTTGACGCCGCCGATCAGCAGCCGCCCCGCGGTCGCCACGTCCAGCACGTTGACGCCCAGGTCGGCGGCCTTGCGGCGATCGATGAGCGCCACCACTTCGGGGTTGCCGGTGACGAACGAGGTATCGACGTCGGCGGAGCCGGGAATGGCCTTCAGCTTGGCGACGATCTGGTCGGAGTATTTGGCCAGCTGTACGAGATCTGGCCCCATCAACGTGTACTGCACGGTCGCGGTCTTGAACGATCCGCCGCCGAACGCCGCCACCTGCGATACCGAGGTGCGGAACTCCTTGGGCAGCTTGGGGATGACCTCCTTGCGGACCTTGTCCTGAAGCTGATCCTGCGTTAGGAGGCGTTTGTCGGGCGGCACCAGGCGCACGAAGATCGACGCCAGGTTCGGCGTCTTGGTGTTGTTGTCGCCGATGGTGACCAGCGTCGCGCTGACCTCCGGCCAATCGCGCATGTCGCGCGCGATGCGCTCGGCCGACAGATTGGTCGCCGCCAGGCTGGTCCCTTCCGGGGTGCGGACGGCGATCTCGAACTGCGCCTCGTCGTTCTTGGGCAGAAAGCCCTTGGGGACCTTCTTGACCAGCGGGATGCACGAACCCAGGGTGGCGAACGCCGCCAGCACCACCACCCAGCGGTGATCGACGGAGAAGGTGAGGATCTTCATGTAGACGCGCTCGATCGGGCGGTAGAACCAGTCGACCATCCGCTCCAGCACGTTCTTGCGCCGTTCGCCCTCGGGCAGCGGATCCATGCGCAGCCAGCGCGACGCCAGCATCGGCGTCAGCGTGAAGCTGACCAGAAGCGAGATGGCGATGGCGGCGCCCATGGTCAGGCCGAAGCTGCGCAGAAACCGCCCCGGGATGCTGTTCATGAAGGCGACCGGCAGGAACACCGCCAGCAACGACAGCGTCGTCGACAGCACGGCCATCCCGATCTCCTTGGTGGCGTAGATCGCCGCC
>DASRQT010000265.1:0-11404 GCA_035696485.1 Polyangia bacterium
GCCTGCGTGTGTTTGTTGTAGACGCCGATCTGCAGCGCGCGCGAGTAGCCGGACTTGTACGCGTCCAGCGCCTTGTCCTCGATGATGACGATCACCTTTTCCAGCTCGTCGCGATAGACCTGCTTCTCGGCTTCGTTGAGATCCTTCGGAACCGGCGCGCCGCGCATCGACTTCGCGTACGCCTCGTAGCCCTGCCCGATGCGCAGCAGCGCGGCGGTCGCCCATTCGGGTGATTGGTAGGTGACCACGTCCAGGTAGATGCCCTTGCATTGCTCGAGGAGCCTGGCTTTTTCCTCCAGCACCTTGGCCAGCTGCTTGGGTTTGCCGGCGATCTTGAGGCGCTCATAGTCGCGGTAGACCAGCTCGCCCTGGATGTAACGCGCCTGCGCGGCGTAGTAGCTGGCGTCCTCGCCGGCGGCGCCGTCGCCGGCGCTACCGCGTGACGATTTTCCCTTGCGGCCGCCGGTGCCAAACGTGCTGAGCGCCCTGGCGGCCACCTCGCGCGCCTTGCTGTCGTTGCCGGCGTTGAAGTGGCTGTTGGCTTCGCGCGCCATCGCCTCGACCATCTTTGGGTCGCCGGGGTGGGTCTTGGCATAGTCGGCGAACGCGACCGCGGCGGCGCGCCAGTCCCGGCGCTCTTCGTGCACGAGCCCCACTTGAAACGCCACCTCGCGCGCGTCGGCGTTGGCCTTGTAGCGGCGCGCGTACTCGCCATAGTGTTTGATGGCGCGGTCGTGCTGGCCCAGGCTCTGGCGCAGGACGCCGGCGCTGCGAAGCGCGTCGGCCGCGTGTGCGTTCTGCGGATACCGCTGCGCGAGCTGTTCGTAGAGAGCCGCGGCGCGGTCGTAATAGGCGATGTTCTCCTCGATGCGCGCCGCTGTGAACAGCGCCTCGGGCGCCTCGGCGGCCTGGGGATAGCGCTGCGCCAGATCCTTGTAGGCGGCGACGGCGGCATCCTGTTTCTTCCCCTTCTCCAGCACGGCGGCGGCGTTGTTCAGCGCCTTGGGGGCCTGGCTGTCCCTGGGATATTCGTTGGGGACGCGCAGGTAAAACTCGGCCGCGCGTTCGAATTTCCCCTGCGCCGTGTATTTCTCCCCCGACTTCATCACCGAGCCGACGATCAGCTTGTCCAGGCGGTCCTGTTCGTTGCGCGCGGCGAAGGCCTTGGTCTTCTTGAGCCTGCGGGCCCAGCTCTCGATGTTCTCGTAGTCGCGGGCCTTGTTCAGCGCGTCCAGGATGCGATCGCCGGCGGCCACGGCGTTGGGATCGTCGGGGTAACGTTCCACGATCAGGCCGAAGCGTTTCGTCGCCTCGTCGTAGTCGCCGTAGTCGTAGAAGTACTGGCCGTTCTTGAACAGAACGGTGACGATCTCCTTGTCCTTGGGGAACAACACCGCGTAGAGGTCCGCCGCCTCGCCGAACAGCCGATCGCTCTCGCTGATTTCGCGCTTGCCGGCCGCCGACGGTGGTTTGCGCAGCTTCTCGAACGCGGTCATGGCCTGCAGCAGGGCGTCCTTGTGATACTTGCCGACCGGCTGGCTCTTGCCGACGGCGACGTATTCGCGTCCGGCCTCGTCGTAGCGTTGCAATTTAAAGTAGAGGATGTCGGCCCGCAGGTAGCGCAGCTCGATGGCGTCGCCGGCGTCGGGGAAGCTGGCCAGGTAGAACTGATAGGTCTCGGCGGCGCGCGCGTAGCGATCCTTGTCGACCACGCGGCTCGACTTTTCGTTCTGCTGCGCGTCGGCGTGCATGGTCTTGGCCAGCGTGCGGATCAACTCCTCGGCCATGGTTCGCGCGTGCTCCAGCGCCTTGGGCCGGTCTTGATTTGCCTTCGCCCAGGCGCTGTTGGTGCCGTAGCTGTCGGCCAGCTTGCGCATCTCGGCCACGGCGCTCTTGATGTCGCCCATCAGCTGGTTGGCCTCGACGATCCGCCGGTGGTGATCGGGCGCGTCGACGCCGATCGGATCCAGCGTGATCAGCAGGCGGTAGGCTTCGATGGCGCGTTCGTAGCGGGTCTGGTCGAACACCGTGTTGGCCAGCTGGGCCAGCACCTTCTGCGAATACTCTTTGCCGCCGATCTGGGCCAGGAACTCGAAGGCGTCCTGCGCGGTCTTGGAATCGTCCTCGGTGAAGAGCTCAACCAGATAGTCCAGCGCCTGCCCTTGCAGGTCGGAGGCGCGTTTCTGCTCGTTGTCGGTGCGGCCGGCCTTGTTTTTGCCCAGATCCAGCACCTGGCGAAAGCGCAGCGCGGACTTCGTGGTGTCGCCCAGCTTCCAGTAGCACCAGGCGGTCTTGAACAGCGCCAGGTCGTAAAGCTGGGACTTTGGGTGCTCCAGGACCTTCTCGTAGGCCTCGAGGGCCCCGCGGTAGCTCTTCTGCTCGTAGAACCGATGCTCGCCGATGGCCATCCAGGCATCGCCCACGTAACGCGAGCGCGGGAAGCGGTCGAGAATCGCTTGAAAGTGCTTGATCGCTTCACCCAGCTTGCCCTGGTCGCGCAGCGAGAAGGCATAGAGGTACATGACGGTGTCGATCTTGCGGAAGCGGGGGTGCTCGCGGACCAGCCGTTCGTAGACCGACTGCGCTTGCGTCAGATCCATCGCCGGCGGTTTGCGCGGGACGCTGGGGCAGGTGCTGCGATCCTTGTGACAGGCGGTCACGGCCGCCTGATAGCGCCCCATCTTGTCCAGGAACGCCGTCTTGGAATCCTCCCAGTACAGCTCGGCCAGCTTGTACAGCGCCTCCGCCTGTTCGTTCGACCGCGGCGGACTGTCGCGCAGGTACGACTCCAGCAGCCTGATCGCCTCCTTGCGGGCAGCCGCCACCTCGGCTTCCTTCTGGACAATCGCCCGCTCAAGCACCGGGGGCAGCGGCTTGTCGGCGCCGGTGTCGTCTGGTGCGGCCGGCGCGGGCGCCCCCAGGGCCGGCGCCGCCAGCAAGACGGTCAGCGCCACCGCCGACGCCACCGCTGAAACTAGGTCACTTGTAATTCTCATACTCGTCGGACCAATACTCGCCTTCAAACGGCCAGTACTCTTCGTCGTCGCCCATCAGGCCTTCCAGCTGGAGCTGGGCGAACATGTCGGGGGGATAGCGGCCTTCACGGAGGTTGGCGATCTCGATCTCCAGCTTCTTCTTCTTTCCGATCAAGGCGTCGATGTGCGTGAGGCGCGCCTGGCGCAGCAACTTGCGCAGGCGTCGGTCAAGATCGGTCAGCGCGGCCTCCGCCAGCGCGGTGGCGGTGGTGACCAGCTCCGCCCGCAGGCGTCGCACCTGCCCGCCCAGCGCCCGCGTCGCGGCGGCCTCGGGCCCGAACGGGCGCCCGGCGTCGATGGGGCGCGCGGCCTGGCGGGTCTCGTCCAGCAGCGCGCCGACCTGCTCTTCCAAAACCGGGTCACCCTTGGCCTGCGGCACCAGCTCCGCAACGTCATTGGCCAGCTGCGCGGCCTCGGCCGACTGGTCGTCATTTTCTGCGCTCGCCGTGCTTTTGCCCGACTTTTGGGCCCCGAGCTCGTTCCAGGCGGCGACGTCGCCGGGCACGAGGCCGGCCTCGCGGTCCAGGGCCACGATGTAGCTCCAGTACCGGTAAAACTGGCTGTCGATCTTCAGGAGCTCGACGATCGGGTCGGGCTGGCCGCCGATGCGGTCCTTGCTGAGCAGCCGGCGATAAAGCGCGCGCCGCCGCTCCGTGTCCTTGAGCAGCGTCGCGACCTCGGCCGCTACCGGGGTGTAGGTCTTGACGAAGGTGTCCAGCGTGGTTCGCACGCGGTCGAAGGCGCACGACTTGAGATCGATCATCGCGTGCAGCAGCAGGACGTCGGGCGCGAGCGGCGACTTGGGGAACATGCGATCGAACTGATCGATGAAGGCGCCCGCGGCCTCGTATTCCCCCTTCTGGAACATCGACCACGACGCCTCGTACAGCGCCTCGGGCAGGCGATCGGAGTCCTCGGGCACACGGAAATAGAAGTAGTACGCGTCGTCATAGCGGCGCTGTTCGTGCGCGATGCGCCCCAGCGCCAGGTAGGCCAGATCCCGGATGGCGTAGTAGCGGCCGTCGATGAAGAAGGAGAACCGCCCCTTGTCGGCCGGCTCGACGATCTCGCACAGGTTGCGGCGCGCCGACGCGTACCGTCCCTGTCGCGCCTGGATGAGACCGCGAAAATACAGGGACGAGGCGTAAAAGCGCGACTGCCGATCGACGTCGCCAAAGGCGGCATCGGCCGCCGCCAGCTCGCCGGCCTCGTAAGCGACCTTGCCGCGCAGATAGCCTTGCTCGTTCTTGCTGTCGCGGGGCAGTGTGGCCGTGCCGGGGCCGCCGCTGAGCAGGGCCAGGATTCCGATCGCGTCGCGCGTCTCGAGGGCGATGTCGACCATCACGCGAGTGGCGGCCGCGAAGTACGGTTGCCCGCCGCCGCGCGCCAGCACGCGCAGCAGATATCGTTTGGCCGAACCGTAGGCGCCCAGGCGCACCAGGGCTCGCCCCAGCGCGAACTCCGCGTTCTGATATTCGGGCGAGAACGCCAGCACGTTCCAGCGCGGCGATTCCACGATGCGAAACAGCCGCGTCGTCGCGACCTGGGGATTGCCGGTCACCAGATCGTCCTCGGCCGTGACCAGCGCCTCCTTCAGCTTCTCCAGCGACGGTTCGTCGGCCGCCAAGACGCCGGATTTTTCAAGATCGGCCAGGTACTGTCCGACCGGATCAGCGGCGGGTGCCTTATTTCCGCCTGTGCCCGCGCCCGCGGCGGCAGCCGGCGGCGGCGCCTGCGCGATCCAGAGGAACAGCAACCAGGCGGTCATTTTTCGCTCTCGACCTCCATCTCGATCTCGGGCTGGTACTCCGGCGGATTCCCGTCTTCATCGCCGGTCAGCGTGACCCGGGTGATTTTCCCCTCGGGCACGATGATCGCGAACGTGTGCTCGGAGACATAGCCCAGCTTGTCGGCGTCCTTGGTCTTGCTGCCCGGCCGGATCTCCAGGCGCAGCGTCAGCGCGTGAGCTCCCGGCTTGATGCCGCGCTCGGCGACCTTGATGAGGTCGCCTGTGATCGGCTTGTCGCCGGAGTTCCAGAGATCGCCGCCGTCCAGGCGCAGCTCCGCGCGGTGGATAAGGTAGTCGGGGGCGCCCTTCCACCGGAACGAGGCCGACAGCTTCGCGGTGTAGATCGCCTCCTTGACCAGCTGCGCGCGCGCGCGCGAACGCGCCAGCTCGTCACGCAGCCGATCGTATTCGGCGCGCAGGGCCGCCAGATCGGGCTTGCCGACTGCTGGTGCGGCGCCGACACAGAGACACAAGGCAATAAACGGCAGCGTCAGGCGTCGCATCACTCCCCCAGGGGCAAGAAAAGGCTCACACCCAGCATGGTGGTGAGGTCGTTGACGAACACCTTGCGGGCCAGGAGCTGCTGCCGATAGACATGGTCGCGCACGTCAAAACGCAGCGCGATCGCTCGCCCGACGAAGAACTTCACGCCGAAGCCGGCGTTCCCCGCCAGATCGCTGGCCAGCGCCGAATCGACGACGCCGGCGCCCGCCACCAGGTACGGATCAAAATGAAGGATCGAGCCGCCCAGGCGCATCTTCCCGTGCGCCGGCGTCCAGACCAGACCGGCGTCGAACAGCAGCTCGGTTCGATCGCGGCCTTCAAGAACGGCAAAGGTTCGCTCGAGCTCTGGCCCGCCCGACGACGTCAGCCGCGTGTAAGCCGCCGAGGCCTCCACGGCCAGGTCCTCGGTCATGTGGTACGCGTAAGCCACGCCGCCGATGTACGTGCCGTCGAACAGGTCCGACACGTAATAGCCGCCGCGCAGGGTGAATTCGTGACGGTTGGTCTGCTGGAACAGCCGATCGCGCGTCCCCCGCATCCGCCGCTTGGCGTTGAGGTCGGCCTTGATGTCCTCGTTGATACAGGCCGAGGGCGGGGCGTCGTCGGCCGTGGTCGCCGCCGCGGCCGGCTTTTCATCCGCCGCGCCCGCCGCGGCCGGCACTGTCACCAGCAGCGCCGCCGCCCAGGCGGTGGCGACGCCTAGCCGGGCAGCCACAGGCTCACCCCCGCCAGGACCGTGACGTTGTTGGTGATGCGTCCGCGCCCCAGCACCTCCTGCGGCAGCAGGAAATCACGGATGTCGATGCGGACGGTGACGAAGCGCGACAGGTAGAGCTTCATGCCGACGCCCGCCTCCCAGGTCAATCCCTGCACGCTGTCGTGGATGGTCTTGCCCGCGCCGGCGGCGACGAAGATGTCGGTGTGGACGATGTTCGCGTCGGAGAAGCGCAGCTTGGCGTGAATGGGCGACCAGATCAGCGACAGGATGCCCTGCCAGGCGTTGCCGGGGAGAAACCGCTGCGAGCGATCAAACCCGCTGAAGGGTTCTTCCAGGCGGAACTTCACCGGCGACCGCGTGACCAGGGCCTCAAGTCCAAAATCCTCCGACGGGTAGAACGACAGCGCGCCGCCGTAACTGTAGGTGGACGACAGCGTGTCGGACGCATAAAAGCCGCCGATTCCCGAGATCTCGAAGCGGTGGCGCTTGAGAAAATCACGCCGCTGCACCCCCTTGCGACGTCCTCCCCCCTCGGAGTCGCCCTCGAGGCAGGTCAACGCGTGCAGCGC
The DNA here is from genome assembly GCA_035696485.1 of Polyangia bacterium. Lineage (GTDB taxonomy): Bacteria > Myxococcota_A > Polyangia > Fen-1088 > Fen-1088 > DASRQT01. The sequence continues at coordinate 6,616 of DASRQT010000265.1, forward strand.
CCCGTCGCCGCCAGCCTCACCCGGTTCCACGTCCTGCTGGTCGGCGTCGGTGTCGTCTTCGGCTGCCGGAGACTCACTTTCGGGTGTGGCGCGGCCCGGTTCTCCGGACGTCGCCCCCGGTTCCATCGTCGCCTTATCGTCGAAGGGATTGGCGGGCGGTTGGCCGGTAGCAGGCGCTGGCGCGGCGCGGGCCGAGACTCCGGCCAGCAAGCCCATGCCCACAACGACGACTATGGCGACGAATACACGAGCCACGTGAGGAGCGTAGCCCGTTCCAAACCGCCTTGGCAAGCAACGTTCCTGGCGTTCTCGAGTGATTTGAATCAGGTTTTGGCCGCCTTTTTGGTGATCATCTCGACGAGAAAATGCGATCGTGTTCACAGATGCGGACGCGGATCTTGCTTGTGTCGCTGCTGGCCTGTGGGCTCGGGTGCCAAGATCCGGAGACAACCCAGCCCGATGGTGCCGCCGACGGCCGCACCGACGCAGCCGCCCCCCGCTGTGTGGCGAGTCGCATATGTGCGGGCAATGTGGTTCGCCGGTGCAACGCCGGCGTCCCCGGAGCCGTGATCGAGACCTGCGCGGCTGATCTGACTTGCGGCGCCGGCCGCTGCACATCACACGCCTGCGCCGATGCCGAACGGGACGAGACCATCAAGGGATGCCTGTTCTACGGCGCCGATCCTGACAACGTCACCTCCGACGATCTCGAGACCACCACCGTGCTGCTGGCCAATCCGGGCGACGGGATGGCGATGGTCGACCTGGAGATGCGGGAGCCGTCGCAGCCCTGGCTGCTGAGCGAGTGGACGATGATCCCGCCCGGCAGCGCCAGCAGCTTCGTGATTCCCGACCACCATCTGGAAGGCGGCGGGCTGGGCGCGGCGCTGGCATTCCGGATCGTCAGCGATGCCCCCATCACCGCCACCCTCATCCAGAGCGACGATCGCGCCGAGACGTCGCGCAACACCGGTGGCACCGTGCTGGTGCCCGCGCACGCCCTGGGCATCGACTACATGGTGATGACGTATCCGCAGATCGCGACACCGCAGATTTTGGCCACGTCGGGCGGCCGGCGCGGCGCCGGGCAGGTGGTCATCGTCGCCACCGACAGCGACACCACGGTCAGTTTCCGAACCTCCTTGACCGCGTACGCCGGTCCCGAGGGTGGGGCCCCGGCGACGCCGCCCGGCCATACCTTCAACCTCCTGCTGGACGATGGCGACGTCTACCAGGTGTTCAGCATCGCCGACGGCGACGATCTAACCGGTAGCCGGCTCACGTCCAACAAACCGATCGCGGTGTTCTCGGGGAACATCACGACCATGTACGGCCGCGCCAACGAGGGCGTGCATTCACCCGACATGGCGCTGGAGCAGATGATTCCGGTCGCCGCCTGGAGCCACAACTACGTCGCCGGGCGTCTGGGGCCGCAGGAGGCGACCTGTGATTCGATCTTCAGCGGCAGCTCGGCGCTGTGGCGGATCCTGGCCGCCGAGGACGGCACCCTGATCACCTTCATGGCCCCGCCCGGCGTCGGTGGCCTGCCGACATCGGGGCTGACGCTCAACGCAGGTGGCGTCACGGAGTTGCTGGTCTCCAGCGCCGGCAGCTTCGTCATCAGCGGCAGCAAGCCCATCCTGGTCACGCAGGCGATGGACTGCGAGGGGACACTGTCTCCAGGGATTCCGACCGACCTGTTGTTGTCGGACTATCTTTTCAGCCTGCCCGCGAACTTCGATCACGAGCTGGTGATCGCCCGGCGCGCCGATACGCCGATTCGCCTCGACGGTCTGCCGATCAACGATTCGTTGTTTCTTCCCGCCGGTGATCGCTTCGAGGTGGCGCGTGTTCACATCGCCCCGTGCGTGGGAGCGCCCGACCGCTGCGTGCACCGACTGGCCGGTCAGTTCGGCCTCACCCTGCGCGGGATGGACGTCGTGTGTAGCTACGCCGTGACCCCGCAGCCCTGGATGCGCTGCGATAACCCCGACACCCCCGGCTGTATCAAATAGCGTGCAGGTTATTGCCGCAGCGGCGTCGCCATCAGCTTGGTTCGCAGGGTGACGATCGAACGCGTCTCCTTGTTGACGACCTTCATGGTTTCCAGGTCGATGACGATCGACCACGGAATGCCCGTGGTTATGCGTGGAAAGGCGTAGTACGGCATCACCATCGGCTCGTCCACCAGCAGGGTCGAGTCGTTGTCCGCGGGCCACATGGTCTTGTTGCGCCACCCGGTCCAGGGCGAGCTGCTGACCAAGAACCGCTTGGCGTTGAAGCTCATCATCATCAGAAGACCCTGCGGGCCAAGCTCCATCGCCGCCGGGACCTCCATCGACTTTGCTGTTGCGATGCACGGCGGGCAATTGTCCCCGCCCACCGTCCAGTACATGAGGCGGTTCTTCTTGTTGCAGCGAAGCTCGCCCAGCGTGACGGTGGTTCCGTTCTCTCGTTTGAACGTCAGGTTCGGCACCACGGTGCCAAGATCGAACCTGGTGGTCGTGAGCTCCGGCCCGGCCGGGTAGTCGCCACAGGGCGTGCTGATCGGGGCCCCACCGGCGCCGCCCATGCCCGTCGCGCCCTCCGCGCCGGCGTCTGGGTACGGATCCGGGTCTATGACGACGCCCGCGTCAGTCTCGCCGGGATTTCCCGCCGCCCCACCGGTCCCGCCCGTGGTCTTCGGTGGCGGGGGCGTTCCGCTGCCCGAAACCAACCCCTCGCACGCGCTCACCGACGCGAGCAGCGCGAGCAGTGCGGAGGCATTTGACCATTTGCGCATTGAGAACCCCCCATGGCGACGAGCGAACTGTCATGGGTAAAGGGAGCAAGACCGCGCGCATCGGGTCACCGCCGACCGGACGGGGAAAGCCCAATTGTTCCCCCGCAATAACATCGTGCCCGGTAATACGTCTCGGGCGGCGCGGAGGGGTTTTGAAGGCGATTCGAGGTCAGATTTCTGCGAATTCGGCGGCAATAATGATCCGGAAAACGTTTTCCCCTTTAGAATGTTTCATGGGGGTTTTGGGACTGCGACGGCAGGACCCCTGAAAGGAAACGACCATGCTCGATCGTGTCGCCCTAGTTCCTTGCCTGGGATTGCTCGTCGCCGCGTGCGCCGCGCCGATGTCCACCAGCACCGACGCTGCGCCGCCGCGAAGTAGTGGCACCGGCGGCTCGACGGTCGTCGACGCCACGCCGGAGAGCGTGACAATGCCACCCGAGCCCCCTGCCACCGAGGACGCCGCCGCGCCGACCGCGGAGGCCGCGGCGCCGCCCGAGGTCGCAGCCGATGTTGTGGCGGACCGCCCGGCAAGCACGGGTTCCGACGGCCCGGCGTCGACCAGCAAGGACTTCACCTGCAGCTGGATTCTGGGTATCACGACCACCGGCGAGTGGTACCGGGCCGGTTTCGAGCGGGTGGTCGAGGACGCCCGCTGGCAAGTCACCCCGATCGAGGTGGGCCACCTGGAGAAGTGGGCTGATCCGCAGAACGGCATCTGGCAGTCGGGTATTCAGTCGCCGTGCGCGATGAATTCCAAGACACCCGACCGTATCGTCTTCATGGCCGTGAAATACGAATGGACGACGGTCGCGCAATTTCTGCCCGAATACGTCGCCGTCATCAACAACATCAAGACCAAATACCCCAGCGTCAAGCGCGTCGACCTGGCGACGTACGCCCGCGGCCCTGGCAACAAGGAGTGCGTCGGCGCCAACCGGTCCAACGATTCGTACATCAAGGCGGTACAAGACGAGGCCGCAGCGATGATCCCAGCCATGTTCCCCGGCTTTGTCTTTATCGCCCCCAAGTGGGAGGTGAAGTCGTGCGGTGATTTCGGGTTGTGCCCGCACATCTCCGGGGCGGCGAACGCGACGCTGGCCAAGACGATCGGGGATTACTATCTGGTCAACTGAAAGCGCTCGGCGCCGGCACCGGTCAGGTCTTCGCGCGGCCGAGGCGGCGGCGGGAGATGGCGCCGATGACGGCGCGGTGGAGGATGGGCAGGTGGCGATAGATCCAGACGCCCGCTTTGCCGTGACCGGTGATGATGGCCTCGCGGCGGCGCGCGGTGATGGCGTCGGCGATCTGGCGCGCTGCCTTCGCGGTCGGCATGCGCAGCCAGCCGGGCGCGGGTGAGTGATCCTCGTCGCCAAGGACGCCGAGGTTGTCGACCCGGCCGATGTCGCTGACCACGAACCCGGGGCTGATCAACGTGACCGTGATGCCGCGGGGGGCAAGCTCGTCGTGTACGGATTCGCACAGCCCGCGTAGCGCGAACTTGCTGGCGACGTAAGGCGACATGAACGGCGCCGGGAGGTGGCCGCTGACGCTGCCGATGACCGCGATCCGTCCGCGCGACAGCTTGAGCTGCGGGAGCGCGGCGTAGATCGTCCGCAGCACGCCGAAGAAGTTGGTCTCGAATTGGCGCCGGTAGTCGGCCGTCGTCAACCGGGTCAGCGGGCCGGTGACGCTGAAGCCGGCGTTGGCAATCGCGACGTCGATCCCCCCGAAGGCGGCGACGCCGGTCGCCACGGCAGCCTCCAGATCGCCGTCGCGCGTGACGTCGGCGGCGGCGGTCACCACCTGGGTCAGCGAGCCCAGCTCCGCCGCCAGCTCCTGCAGGCGATCGGGGCGGCGCGCGGTCAGCAGCAGCCGGGCCCCGCGACGGGCCAATTCTCGCGCCAGCCCTGCGCCGATCCCCGCCGACGCCCCGGTGATCAGAACCGCCTTGGAACGCAACGCCGGTCAGGACTTGAGCGCGGCCAGGTCGGCGCGCAGTCGGTC
>DASRQT010000266.1:0-9037 GCA_035696485.1 Polyangia bacterium
TGGAAGAGCAGGCCGGGCAGCAGCCCGAGGTTGACGCGACCTTGGCCCAGGCGCTGCGGGTGGCGGTTCCCCCGACGCCGGCGTTGTTGCTCAGCGTCGGCATGCGCGCGGTTCGCGGCGGCGACTGGACGGCGGCCGCGCACGCGTTCGAGGACGCGATGACTCTGGATCCGCTGGCGTCGCGCGACGACGACGCCCGACTGGATGCGGCGGCGCTGGTGTTCGCGCTGGCTCATGAACGCGGTGACGCCGGGCAGATGGCGGGGGCGCGGCGCGTGCTGGGGGCGGCGGCCACGGCCACGGCGGCGTTCTGGCGCGCCGAGGCGCTGCAGGCGCTGGCCAGCGAGACACCGTCGGTGACGGTGGACATCGGCTTGCGGATCGTGGCGGCGCTGGTTCCCCAGGATCCCGACACCGCGCGGCTGCGCAACCCGTCGCCGTCGATGCGCGCGGGATTGAAGCTGCTGCAGCAGGCGCGCGAGTCGCTCGAGAGCGGGCGCTCCGAGCAGGCGGTGCGCGAGGCGAAGTCGGCGCTGGCGCAGGGCGAGACCGCCGAGCTGGGTGTGGCGCAGGCGATGCTGGCCGAGGCGATGAACGCGATGCGCGACAAGAACGCGCTGGCGGCGGCGTTGCGCGCGACCGAATTGAACCCGCACCTGGTGGAAGCCTGGCGGGAGCTGGGCGACGCGCAGCTCGAGGCCAGCGATCTCAGAGGCGCCGAGACGGCGTTCCGGCGCGTGGTCGACATGGACGCCACCTACGGTCTTGGTTACGCCAAGCTGGCGCAGGTGCTGCTGGAGCAGGGGCGGACGCTGGAGGCGCTGGAGGCGATCACGACCGCGGCCGACCGGGGCGGGGATCCGTTCTTCCTGGCGGCGATTCGCGGTGACATCTACGCCGAGATGGAGCGCCACACCGACGCCGCGGAGGCCTATGACCAGGCGCTGCGCATCGAGCCCGAGGATCACTGGGCGCTGCATCAGGCGGCCGTCGAGCACGGCCACGCCGGCAACACGTCGCGGGCGGCCGAGCTGTTCGAGGCGGCGCTGAAGAACGACCGGGACGGCTGCCACCAGACGCTGGTCGACTACGGTGACCATCTGCGGCGCGTCGGACGGATCGGTGACGCGGTGAAGCTGTACCGGCGCGCGGTGGCCGCGGTGCCCGCCGATCCGGAGTGGCGGCAGACCCTGAAGGAGGCCGAGCGCGAGCTGCTGGCAGCTCCAAATTGAGCGCCGGCAACCGTCCGGTTGAAGTAAAGTCCGCCGCGGCAATGGACCACCTGGATCGGCTGGAACAGCAAAGCGTCTACATCTTCCGCGAGGCGTTCCGACATTTCGAACGGTTGTGCATGCTGTGGTCGATCGGCAAGGACTCGACGGTTTTGCTGTGGCTGGCGCGCAAGGCCTTCTTCGGCCACGTGCCGTTTCCGCTGGTCCACATCGACACCAGCTACAAGCTGCCCGAGATGATCGCCTACCGCGACAAGCTGGCGTTCGAGTACAAGCTGCAGATGGTGGTCGGTCAGAACAAGGAGGCGCTGGCCGCGGGCGACACCTTCCCGGCGAAGTTTCAAGCCAACCCAAAGATGACCCCGGAGGAGCGGCAGGCGGCGCGCGAGGCCTGCTGCGGGCGGCTCAAGAGCGACGCGCTGGCGGCCACGCTGCACGGCACCGGGCAACGCATGCGCCTCAATCTCACGACCAACAAGTACGAGCCGGATGCCGATCGCGAACCTTACACCGGCGTGATCGTCGGCGCGCGCGCGGACGAGGAGGGGAGCCGTTCCAAGGAGCGGTACTTCTCCCCGCGCGACAAGCACGACAACTGGGATGTCGGCGATCAGCCGCCCGAGTTCTGGAACCAGTTCAAGACCGACTTCGCACCCGGCACGCACGTGCGCATCCACCCGCTGCTGGACTGGACCGAGCTGAACATCTGGGAGTACATCAAGCGCGAGGGCATCCCGACGGTGTCGCTGTACTACGATCAGGGCACCGGCACCCGTTACCGGAGCCTGGGGTGCGGGCCGTGCCAGACGCCTATCAAGAGCACGTCGAAGAACGTCGACGAGATCATCGCCGAGCTGCGCGGCGGGGCGCTCAGCAACATCGCCGAGCGCTCCGGCCGACTGCAGGACGGCAAGCACGGGCTGGAAGGTCTTCGCCGCAAAGGTTACATGTGATGGCAGCACCGGCGACGACCGAGATGACGGGCGAGCCGGCGATGCCGGCCGACCGCGATCAGATGAACGTCGTGATCGTCGGGCACGTGGATCACGGCAAGAGCACGGTGGTCGGGCGGCTGCTGGCCGACACCGATGCCCTGCCGCAGGGCAAGCTGGACGCCGTCCGCCGCGAGTGCGAGCGCACGGGAAAGCCGTTCGAGTACGCGTTCCTGCTGGACGCGCTGGAGGACGAGCAGGACCAGGGGATCACGATCGACACTGCGCGCTGTTTTTTCAAGAGCGCGCGGCGCGACTACATCATCATCGATGCCCCCGGGCACATCGAGTTCCTCAAGAACATGATCTCGGGCGCGGCGCGCGCCGAGGCGGCCGTGCTGGTCATCGACGCCAAGGAGGGCGTTCGCGAGAACAGTCGCCGCCACGGGTACATCCTGTCGATGCTGGGGATCCAGCAGGTGATCGTGTGTGTGAACAAGATGGACCTGGTCAAGCACAGCCAGGTCGATTTCAAGACCATCGAGCAGGAATACCGGGCGTTCCTGGCCGAGATCGGCGCCGTGACGCCGAAGCAGTTCATCCCCATCAGCGCCATCGCCGGCGAGAACCTGGCGCGGCGTGGAGCCAGCATGCCCTGGTATGAGGGGCCGACGCTGCTGGAGACGCTGGATGGCCTCAGCAAGGCGCCGCCGCGCAGCGATCAGCCGCTGCGCATGCCGGTGCAGGCGGTCTACAAGTTCACCAAGCAGGGCGACGACCGGCGCATCGTCGCCGGGCGCATCGAGGCCGGCCGGGTGAAGGTCGGCGATCGCGTGGTGTTCTCGCCCTCGAACAAGATCAGCACCATCAAGACCATCGAGGGCTTCAACGCCGCGCCGCTGACCGAGATCGGGGCCGGGTGGTCGACGGGATTCACGCTGGCGGAGGAGATCTACATCACGCGCGGCGAGGTGATGAGCCACGCCGACCGACCGCCGCTGGTCAGCACGCGGCTGCGGACCAACATGATCTGGCTGGGCAAGAAGCCGTTTACCGTTGGCCGCGACTACAAGCTGAAGCTGGGCACGATGGCGGTGCCGGCGCGCGTTCACAAGATCATGAAGGTGATCGATGCGTCGCAGGCCGGCAGCGTGCTGGAGAAGGACCACGTCGGCCGCCACGACGTCGCCGACGTGATCCTCGAGCTGCGTCAGCCGGTGGCGTTTGACCTGACCGCCGACTGCGAGGCCACCGGGCGGTTCGTGATCGTCGACGGCTATGACGTCGCGGGAGGCGGCATCGTGACCGCCGCCGTGGCCGACGAGCTGCGCGATCTGCGCGCGGAGGCGCGGACGCGCGACTTCAACTGGGTGGAGGGGGGCGTCTCCGCCGCGGCCCGCGCGCAGCGATCCGGCCATCGCGCCGCCCTGTTGATGTTCGTCGGCAAGGCCGGCAGCGGCAAGCACCGCTATGCCCGCGCGCTGGAAAAGGCGCTGTTCGAGCAAGGGCGCAACGTCTACATGCTGGACGGACGGAACGTCCTCCTCGGCGTCGACCACGATTTATGGGTGGACGCGGCGCAGTCCGAGCTGGTGCGCCGGTTTGGCGAGGTCGCCCACCTGTTGTTGAACGCGGGGTTGATGGTGGTGTCGACGACCAACGCCATTGGCCTGGCCGATGCGCGCTCGGTCCAGACGCTGATCCCGGACACGCCGACGCTGCTGATCGACGTCGATTCCGACGGTGACAGCAGCGCGCCCTGCGATCTGCGCATCCGCGGCAACGAGCCGGAGGCCGACGTCATCGCCCGCGTCGTCGAGCTGCTGGTCACCCGCCAGATCGCGTCGCCCTGACCGTCACGGCGGCATTCTGATCAGGGGATGCCAACGTCGAAGGTTCCGCTGGTGACGACCAGATCCTGCGTGGCGGGCTTTCCGGGCTGCGGCTTCAGCGTCCCGCTAAAGGTGCCCTTGACCCGGCTCCCCATCAAGCTGGTCACGATGATCTCGACCACGTCGCCGGGGGCATTGCCTCCCCAGCAACAATTGTCGGCGGTTCCGCCGTTGCGTCCGGCGGTGATCGTCCGCACCGGTGAGGTGTTGCTGTAAGTGAACGTGCCGGGCGCGGTCACGCCTACCAGCATGAGGCTGAGGCCGTGGACCGAGGTGAGCGAGCTCAGACGGAAGCCTGCGCCTCCCGTGTAATCCATCAGGGACGCATCAACGGTGGCGGCGTTGTAAAGCACACCGCCAAATTCGGCGGTGACCTTGCTGCCGGCGTTTTCAGGCAAGGTGCTGAGGGTCCCCTTGAGCGCCAGGTCGAATTTGCCGTCGGTGACGACGCGATTGGTGCCGAGCGCATTGTTCTTGCCGGGCGCGGCGGTGTAATTGAAGGTTCCGACGATGCGGCCGGCGCCGAGAGAGGTGATCTCCGCCATGCCGTCCACGCCGGTTCCCGCCGTTATCCATGAAACGGCCTGGCCCGCAATCCCCGTGCCCTCGCCCACCTGACCGACTCCGCCGACGATGGAGCTGTCGACGCCCAGGGCGTACTTCCCTGGGCCGCGCACATTGTAAAACGTGAGGGTCAGGCCGAGGCTCTTCGTGCCGTCGGTTTGCGTCCCCAGGAGGATCACGGTGCCGGGGGTCCCGGCGTTGGCCTGCGCCGAGATGGAGATGGCAGTGGCTTCCCAGGCTTTCCCGTCGACGACGGCGGTGAAGCCGGAGCCGGAGCTGCCGGCTGGACCGCCGCCGCTGTCGCTGCCGCACGCCGGGCAAACGACGGCCAAGCCGGCCAGCAAGCCGGCCCGCAAGATCGGTGCGCAACGGTTACCCATTGAACCAGTTTGCCCCAGATTTGACTGGGGAAACAAATGCGTCGACAATTTGCTTCGCGAATCGCGGTGTGACGTCGCGATGTCAGGGATTCTGCAAGGAGACTGCCGGTGACTTCAGCTAGCCCAGCTTGCCAGTTCATTCTCCGTGGCTTGGTCGTGGCGATGATGGCCGCCCCCTGGGCCATCGGTTGCGGCGGTTCGTCCGCGCCAGCTAAGCCCGACGCCGGCAAGGATGCGGCCGCTGATCTCGGCGGGGTGGGCGGCGGCAGCGGCGGACTGGCCGGTGCTGGTGGGGCGGGAGGCTCCACGGGCGGTAGCAGCGGTTCAGGGGGCGTGGAACCTGTCGATGCGTCCGACGCCGGGGAAACCGGCAACGTTGATGCGCCGACCGACGTGTCAGGCGAGACGTCGACGGAAACGTCGAGCGACGTCGCGATGGACGGCGCCCAGGAAACCGCGGACAGTCCGCTTGAAGCGACTCCCTGCGGGGCCGACGGCAGCATGTGCACGAAGGGTGGCGGCGGCAGCGGCCTTTGCCAGAACAACGCCTGCATCGCCTGTACTGAAACCACCGATGACAGCAAGTGCGTCACGGCCTACGGCGCGATGCACATCTGCGTCGCTGGTGCGTGCGTGACCGGAACCTGCCACACGTCGACGGACTGCACCGCGGGCCAGGTCTGCAGCGCCACCGCTCATACCTGTGGAACCTGCGCCGCGGATTCCGCGTGCAAGAACGACGCGCGGTATGGCGCCTCGACCGTCTGCCTCGCGGGGGCGTGCGTGACCGGCGACTGTCATGACACCTCGGCCGACTGTGCATCGGGAAAGGTGTGCGGCCTTCCCATCGCGCACACCTGCGGGTCGTGCACCACGGACGGCCAGTGCACCGCTGACACCTTCTACGGGACCGGCGACATCTGCGTCTCCGGAGGCTGCGCCAAGGGGAACTGTCACGACAGCAGCGAGTGCGGCGGCATGGTTTGCGGCGCCACAACGGCCAACACCTGCGGCGCGTGCAAATCAGACAACCAGTGCCAGACCGACGCGAAATACGGCGCGTCGTTTATCTGCGACACCACCGTCGGGCAGACCAACAGTGGCAAGTGCGTGGCCGCCGCCTGCACCAACGCGGGCGCCGCCTGCGCCGCCAACGCCAGCGATTTCTGCTGCGGCGGTAGCTGCGTGACCGGCAACTGCTGTGGCGACGCCGAGTGCATCGTGGCGTTCGGGCAGGGATTCGCCTGCAGCGCGAACCACACCTGTTCGCAGTGCGCCGCCGCGCTGGGCAATCAGTATCTGGTTGATCCCGCCGGCGGTAACGATTCGACCGCGACCGGCAGCGGCAAGGTTGGAGCGACGGCGATGGCCAGCTGTTCCTTCAAGACCGTCACTCGGGCCCTGCAGGTCATCGGCAGCAACCCCCCGGCGGGCACGACCATCACCATCGTCGGCAAGGCCAGCGCCCCGACGAATCTTTACATCGTGCAGGCCGCCGGGCAGGGCACCCCTGAAACGCTCCCCATCCGCATTCCCGCCAACGTCAAGATCACCACCAGCGGGGGCGCGATCCGGGCGGTTCTTCCGGCGGCGGCCACTGGATTTCAGCTCACCGCCGCCGGCGGGTCGATCGTGCCTGACAAGACTGCCTTGTTGACCATCGACGGGGCCACGCAAACGTCCGGTGCCGGCATCATCTCGGCATCCGGCGCAGGGAACATGGTGTCGATCGGAAATGTGATCGTCCAGAACACCGGAGACGACGCCATCAGGGTGACGAGCGGCACCTTGAACATCGGACCGGGCGTGGTGGCGACCGGGGCGGGAACCACCGCGGCCGCCGCCACGCGCCGAGACGGCCTGCACATCACCGGCGGCATCGTGAACATCGCGGTCCCGGCCGGTGAATTGCAGACCTCGTTCAACGGTAACTCATCGCGGGGAATCGAGGTCGGCGGTGTGGGCATCCTGAACATCGTCGGTGTGCCCGTGACCACGGCCCCCATCGCCGGCGACGGCACGGTGGTCGCCAAGCTGAACGACGCGGCCAACATCTATATCAATCAGACTCCGGGCGCGGCGACTGCGGTCAGCGTAATCAATGGCGTCGTCGCCTGGGCCAGCCTGAACGGCCAGGGCGGCATCCACATCTTCGGCGGCTCGAAGGTCAAGGTGCGCAACAGCGTGGTGCTGGCCAACGGGCAGAGCGGGATCGCGATCTCGGCGGCCGCCAACACCGCCGCCGGCAACGATCTTTCCGGCATCGACCTCGGCGTCATGGCCGACTTCGGTCACAACATTCTGCAGGCGTCGATCGGCTCCAATCCGAACTTCGCGGCTGGACTATGCGTACGCCCTGGCCCCACCGCCGGTGCGCAGACGCTGACGGCGATGGGGAATGTCTTCACCGGCCCGCGCGACTGCTCCCTGGCCGCGCCCGGCACCATCTCGAAGGCCGCGACCTGCGTGAACCGAGTGGACGAGTCCGTCGTTGCCAGCGGCAACGCCAACGTGACGGTCCTGCTCAACAACTGCCAGTAGGGCCGCCACCGGGCCGTTGCCCGTGTGGTCGGGCGTTGCGCGGCGGTCACTGCACTGTCAACGCCCGCAGACGATGAGCTCGGCGATCCCCCACCAGCGTGGGCTTGCCATGGTCAGCGTGATCTTGAGATAGCGGGCCCTCGCCGCCGGGAAGGTGATGCTGGTGATCGGCATCGCGCCAGTCCCGGTCGCAATCTCCTGGTACCGGCTGTCGTCGGTCGAGATGGCCACGGAGTAGCCACGCAGAAAATCGGTGGCAAACACCTCACCGCCGACATCAAGCCGGATCGCTTCCACTGTTCGAGGACTGCCGAGGTCGAGCCGGAACCAGTCGCCGCGGGCGCCGTTGCGGCCGGTGCTCCAGCGCGTGTCGATTCTGCCGTCGAACGCCTTCTGCGGGATATCTCCCGGGCTCAGCACCGACACGGTGGCGGACCATCCCACGGTCGGGAGCGATATCGTTGCCAGACCACACGGCCCGAGGAGCGTCACGTCGGGGGGGCCGGCCTCCGGTAGAACGTCGCCCATCGCCGGACTTTCGGGCGCGCCGTCCGTTGCTGCGTCGCCGGCGTCCATGACGCTGTCGCCGTCGCTCGTACCATCGGCGCTGGTGCTCTTGTGCGCGTCCGTGGGGTCGCTGTCACCGGCGCTGTTCTCCGTTGCACCGCCGTCGGTCACGGCGATGGCCAGGATGTCGACGGCACCATCGTCGACCGGCAATGTCATTTCGCGTTCCGGTGTCTGGCAACCGATCGAGAGGCCGATCCCGATCGCCAGCCATGGGATGGCAATTGACGGCTTTGTCGCCACGCCTATCAACTTATCCTTCCCCCCCTCCAGACGACGCTAACTACCAGGCAAGCTGCGGGGAAGAGTTTGACGTTCTTTTGGCGGAGCGTCACTAGTTAACGTCAATCAACGTCCGGTGACAGCCGCAGTTAACAGGGGCGCCGCCGGCGGACAGATATCGCCGTGCTTATCAACAGAGCCACTGCGAGGAGCCCAACCGCGGTCGGAGACCCCCCGGAGGAGACCGCGCAACTGCTGGGGGCTATGAGACTGCTGGGACCGCCCGGGTCTCCGCCGGTTGCGCCCAGACCGGGCGCGCCGCCTGGCCCCAGGCTGCCGCCGCTGCCGTTGTCGTCCCTGCCGCTGGCGCCTCCGCTTCCGGCGTCATCCGCGCCATCCGCGCCGGGCGCGGCGTCCTGGTCAGCGCCCGCGTCCGATCCCCCGGGCATCACCATGATGTCGTCCAGGCTGTCGCCCTCGACAAAGTTGTCGAGGAAGACGGTGTCCACCAGCGACGATTGACCGGCGCGGTGAATGCCGGCCTGAAAGAACAACGCATTTCCATCCGGCTTGGTCTGGGCCTTTTCGTCGACCACCTTTTCGCCGTCCACCCAGACAATGATGTTGCCGGTTTGCGCGCTGGTCGACCAATGAACGTGGAAGGCCAGCTGATGCCAGCGGCCGACGGCGATGTCAGCGGTGAGGAT
>DASRQT010000267.1:0-1897 GCA_035696485.1 Polyangia bacterium
CGCGGCGCGCGCGCGCTCGCTCTGCAGCAACGGCACCATCGCCGCGCTGGCGCCCACGCTGCGCAGGAAAGCGCGACGCGAGAATCGTTGCCGGGTGGTACTCGTCCGGATCGCGATCATGGCATCACCTCACCCTGAGAAAGACTTCGATAGCGGAACGATCGTGTCGCGGACACCGCGACCATCAAATCGTGGATCTTGCCGCCGGCGTCGGCGAAACCCTTGGCGGCCGACCGGACCGACGCCAGGTCGGCATCGGTCTCGATCCGCGACAGCGCGAACCGCAGCCACTGCGTGCTGAAGCAGTCGCGAACCTCGGCGCTGGCGGCGAGAAGATCGGCCAGTTCGACCGCGTTGCGGAAGCTGTGCGACGTCCCGTCCAGCGGCACCGTTCCGGACGCATCGACCGGCTGGCCGCTGTCCGTGGTCCTGAATTTTCCGATGCCGTCGAAGTTCTCGAACGCGAACCCGATCGGATCCATGACGCCGTGACACGCCATCGCGCACGGGTTCTGGTCGTGGTCCATGAACCGCTGCCTGGTCGTCACGCCCGCTGACGCCGGCTTCGGCGCAGGGACATTGGCCGGCGGCGGCGGCAACTCCTTGCACAGCAGCTTGGTATAGACGGCGTTGCCGCGACGAACCGGGTTCGAGCCGTCGGCCGAACCGTTGAGCGCCAGGAATCCCGGGTGGGTCAGAAAGCCGGCCCGCTGGGTCGCATTCAGATCGGTGCGCTGCAGATCCGTTCCTGTGACGGTGGCGCCGTAGACCTTGCCGAGCGCCTGATTGACGAACGAGAACTTGGCGTTCAGCAGCGTGGTCAGCTTGCCGTCACCGTCGAACACGACGTTCTGAACGAAGGTCTCGGTCTCACTGGCCATCGCGTCCTGCAGCGCCGGCGTGTATTCCGGGTACGTCGCCGCGGTCTTGGTCGTTTGCGCCAACCGGTCCAGCTCCAGCCAGTCGGTGAAGAAGCTCGCCACCGTGTCCTTGGCCTTGGGGTCAGCCAGCAGACGCCGCGCCTCGGTCTCCACGCCCGCGGGCGCGTTCAGCTTGCCGGCGGCGGCGGCCGCCAGCAGAGCGTCGTCGGGCATCGAACCCCAGATGAAGTACGACAGACGCGAGGCGGTCTGATACGGCCCCAGGCGAAGCACCCCGCCTTCCTTCACGGCCTTTTCGCTTGCCGCCGCCTCCCAGTGATAGAGGAACTCCCACGATTGCAGCATGCCTTCGATCACCAGCCCGATCGCGTCCGCAAACGGCAACATCAAGGTGGTTCGCCCCGCCGTGTACAGCTTGAACAGCCGGTCGGCGTCCTCGGCCGAAACCGGCCGCCGGAAGGCCCGCTGCCCGAACGTGGTGATGAACTGCCGCGCGCACGCGTCGTCAGCAGTCGTACACGGGACCAGGGTCGCGATGTTTTTCACCGCCGCCGCTGCCAGCGTTTCGGCCGCCGTGCGCAGCAGCGTCGCGTCCTGAACCGCGACCGCGCCCGGGCGCCGGAACACCAGCCCGAGATCGTGATCGGTGGGAAATTGGGAAGCCGGCTGCGAGGCGTCGCCCAGCAGATCACGAACCGTGTTGTCGTACTCGCGGTTGGTGAGGCGCTGCAGAGGCATCGCCCCGGCCGCGTTGGGATCCGCCACCGCGCCCGTCCCACCGGTGCCACCGCCACCTGGCGGCGTGACACCCGGAGGGCTGCCACCCGGAGTCGGCGAACCGGGCTCGCCGACCTGTCCGCTACAACCGGTCGCCGCGACCGTGACCGTCAGCAGTGTCGCCCTTACCAAACGCGAGACGCGCATTGCAACTCCTCCGGTTTCGCGATGACGCAACCTGGAACGCAAGCCCAGTGCCATTCCTGAAAACCAATAATGCCCGGTCCCAGGCAGGAAAG
>DASRQT010000268.1:0-6766 GCA_035696485.1 Polyangia bacterium
CATGAGCCGAGACCAGACATCGCCAAGCTCGGTATAAGGACCGACGTGGGTGGTGCGCGCGTACCGGCCCGGCGTAAGGCGCTGCTCACCGAGGCCCTTGGGCAACGGCACGCCGCTGGGAACCACGATGCCGGCGTCCGACTGCAGCTCTGCCGCCGGCGTCGTTTCGGGGTCGTCGTGATAGATCGCCAGCATCGCCGCCTCGGGAAATTGCAGCAGACCGGCCGGTCCCGCAATGTCGCCGAGACGCTGGAATGCCTCGGAGATGCGCTGGTACGGGCCCACGTGGTGAACGGTCGCGACACGCAGCTCGGGCCTGTCTTCGATTGTGACGTTCATGATTGATTCTCCCGCAACGAATTGAAGCTCAGGTGGCCTTGATCGCGTGCTGGAGCTTTCTAACGGCGCCCCGGTGTTCGTCAAGGCGCCGCCAGGCCAGATACACGACAATGGCCACGTTGAGTACCAGCGCCACCACCTTACCCGTACCGAAGTGCTCGACCATTTCGTAGATCTCGATCGGTATGAAGGACCCCGTGACGATGACGGTCATCCATTCCGCCCAGCGTTTGCGCAGCAACAGTCCCACGCCTTCCACCAGGAAGACGGCCGCGTAGGCCAGAGAGAATAGGGCGAGGCGCTGCTCCGACGCCCGGTCCATCGACCCGAACTTCCGGATCGCCTCGTCGAGGAGGTGGCGGCCCGGGAAGAAACCGATCCACCGGACCGCGTGCTCCGCGATCCCCGACAGACGCTGGGGGCGGGAGATCAACCCGGAGATGCCGGCCCCCAGCAACATCGCCGCCTTGGCGACCTTCAACCAGCCGATGACCGCGACCGGCGTCCCGCTCCTCCGTGCCATTCCCGACACCATGCGGATTCATGGCGGCTGAGGCAAGAGATGGCAGGGTGATCGCGTCGCGTCGGCCTCGAACCCTGGAACGGCGACAGAATTTACAATGTGTGGGCCTATGCCGAACACCATGGCCTCGCTAGACTGATTTGAGACAAATAGGATGCAGACACTGCTCGCCCTGGCATTTCTTCCTGTTCATCTCTTGCTGGCGACGTTGGCAGCGCCACCGGTGGATGGGGACGCTTCATGCCCAAGGCCTGACGAAGTCGCCGCGCTGCTGCCGTCCATGCTTCCCGGGCCTTCTGGAGACAGCCCGGAAGGGCCGTACGGTTCGCCCGCGGGCGGCGCTGATCATGCGCAGATCCTGGCCCGCGGCCTTGAAACCTTCGTGCAGCTCAAGGACGGCAACGGTGCCATCCTCGATGAAAGCGCGCTGGAAGGTAACTGCGCCGAGCGCGCCCGGCGTGCGGCTGTCTTGCTGGCGATCTGGGAGACCCGGTTGCGCGTTGATGTACCGGCGCCTCGGCCCGATTTGCGACCGGTGGTGGTGCCGCCCGTGGGCGCAGTCCGCACCACCGCGGCCCCGATCAGCGGACCACGGGGTGCCGGCGCTCGCATCGGAGCCGGCTTCGTCGCGGTGGTTCACGCGGCCGGGATTACCCCTGCGGGGATGATCGAGCTTCAGGGGCAAGCGTGGCCCAGCCGCGTCTGGGGGCGATTGGCGGTGGCGGCCCTGGCGCAGGAAACCATGGCCTTGGGACAGGGCCAGGCCACCTGGTCGCGTCTCACGTTGGGTGGGGGCGGCTTGGTCGATCTTGGCCGGGGACGGATCACAACCGCACTGCGCGGCGGCATGCTGGTCTCTCGCTTCTCGGCGCGGGGCAGTGGGTTCGACCCCAATCAGCACGGTACGGGCTGGCAACTGGGGGTGGATGTGGGCGCGCGCCTGTCTCTCCGTCGGTGGGAGAAAGCCAACGTCTGGCTAGAGTTGGCGGCGGTGGCGTGGCCAGGTCAACAGACCTTCTCGGCGGAGAACGTCAGCCAAAACCGATTCTTACCCGCGCTGGAGGGACACCTGGCCCTGGGCGGAGGATTTCTGCTGGGTCGATGAAATGAAACGCTCGGTGTCGACACAAGAGCCCTCAGAGCCAGTCGTGACACCGGCCTTGCCACTATCCAGTTTGCCATCGATCGACCAGCCACTGACGGTCGGCGAGATCTACCGCCGTCACGCCGGTGACGTGGCTCGGTGGGCGCTGCGCCTGGGCTGCTTGCGCGTCGACGTCGAAGACGTCGTTCAGGATGTCTTCACCGTCGTCGAACGCAAGCTGCGCGATTTTCGCGGCGACGCCAAGGTGACGACCTGGTTGTTTCGCATCACCGACAAGCTTATCCGAAACCGCAATCGTCGCGCCCAGGTGCGACGTTTCTTGTTGCCGTGGTCGGAGTCCGCGGCGCGATCGGCATCCTCGCCGGCGACCGGGCCATTGGAGACGCTGGAGGTGCGCGAACGGGCTCAGCAAGCCCTGGAGATTCTGGACCGGCTGTCTGAGAAGGAACGAAAAGTATTGGTTCTCTTTGAGCTGGAGGAATTTTCGTCGACCGAGATCGCCGAGATGCTGGACGCCAAGATCAGCACCGTCCGTGTCTGGTTGTTCCGGGCCCGGGCCCGTTTTCTGGCCGAACAGCGCACGATCGATGATCGGGAGCACGAATCATGAACACCAACCCGCCGTTCGATGATCCGCCGCGATGGACCACTTTTGCTCGCGGCGAGGGACCGGAAGGCCGCGCCGGCGACCGGCTGCGCGCGGCCAAAGCGCTGGATGCGCAGGCGACAGCCCCCGCGGTTTCACTGGCGGCCGAATACTATCAGAGCGCCCGCGGTGGGCGACAGCCGCGGCTCCGGTGGCGGATGGTCTGGGCGGTTGCTGGCCTTCTTCTCGGGACCACCTTCACAGCCGGCGCGGTGACGGCCGGGTGGTGGCCGGGTCGCCGCGCGCCAGCGACGGTGACGCCTTCGGACAGTCGACTGGACGTGCCGGCTGGGTCGAACCTGCGCGTGCTGCGGCACCGCCGGTGGCGCGTGGCTCTGCAAGGCCCGGCCGTTGTGTCTTTGCCAAGCGCCGAGGCAGACATCATTCGCCTGGACACCGGAACGCTGGTACTGGAGGCAGGGGAGTCGCCGGTCGCCGTTCTGGCTGGTTCCCAGGAAGTACGGCTGTCGCCCGGGGCGTCTGCGCGGATAGAGATGCGCGACGCGCACAATCTTCCAGGGCAACGTCCAATCGTGCAATCGCTGGGAGGGCAGGTCAGCGACGGTCAGCGCGCCTTCCCGCTGGCCACGACCGACGAACAGGCCGCCGCGCGAAGCCTACTGGACGACGGGCAGCGGGTGGTGCCTCCTCCACCCACGTCGCGTTCAGCATTGCCAGGTGTGTCACCCGCGCCGACAGCCGCGCCCGCGCTCGGACCGCTGTCGTTCGTGACCGCGGACGCCGACAAGACGCCCCGCCGACGCGTCTTGGGGCCAGCGCTGGCAGCACGGGAAGCGCCACCCCCATCTGCACCGCTGGCTGCGCCGTCGTCACCCGTGGCCACGCCGTTCCCGGAAACACCCGGACCGTCCGAGCCCGCACCTCTCGCGAAGGCTCTGGCGACGGAGCCCTCGGCCTTCGCGTTGGGACCGCGTCCGGCTGATTCAAGCGGGCAGCGTCAGTCGGCCGGTGCCGCCGAAACAACCGCGCTAGAAGTCGCCGTGACGGCACTACGACAGCACGGCAATCCACGCGTGGCCCTTCGGTTGCTGGATGAGGCCAACGCACGCTTCCCGCACGGCAGCCTCCACATTGAATCAGCGACGCTGCGGGCCGAGGCTCTGGTTGCGCTGGGGGACAAGGCGCAGGCTCTGCGCACGCTGGACGCGCTGTCGCCCAAGACCACCGCATTCAATCGCCGTTTGCGGGTGGCCCGGGGAGAACTGCGCGCCGATCAGGGTCACTGCTTGGAAGCCATCGACGACTTTGATCACGTGCTGGCACAGACTCCGAGGGACGACGAAGATGAAAGAGCGTTGCGGGGGCGATCTGTCTGCTTGATCGCTCTTCGCGCAACCTCCGCGGCCCGGTCGGATCTGGAGCTTTATGCCCGACAGTTCCCGAACAAGGACTTTGCGCGGCAGGCGCAAACTCTCTTGCAAGAATTGAACGGCAAGCTGTAACGCCGTCGGGGTGGGCGACACTGGGCTGGCAGGAGAAAGCAAATGTCGTCAACGAAACGTAATCTCGTACTGGTCCTATTGGCAGTGGATGCGCTGGCGCCGCTAGGCTGTTCGGGCAATACGGTGCTGGGGAGAGACCCGATGAGCCAACCTTTCGATGGCGGCGCCGGGGGCACACCGATCAGTTCAACGCCTGGTCAAGGCGGGAACGACGACGCCGGCGGGGCGAGCGGGAGTGCCGGCGGGGCGAGCGGGGGTGCCGGCGGGGCAACCGGGGGTGCCGGCGGGGCGACCGGGGGTGCCGGCGGGGCAACCGGAGGTGCCGTTACCTGCGGCACCGACGCGAAGACCGATAGCGCTCCGGGGTGGATCGTCTTCGATTCGGATCGAGCCAATTTCAACCGCGACATCTACATGATTCGCGCGAACGGATCGAGCCTGACGCGATTGACCACGGAATCCGGCATCGACAAGGAGCCGGCCATCTCACCGAAGGGCGATCTCATGGCCTTCACGTCGGATCGCGGCGGTTCGCTGCAGATTTATCTGATGGACCTGGCCAGCAAGACGGTCACGCGATTGACAAATCTCCCTGCGGGCGCCGATCAGTCGAGCTTCTCCCACGACGGCAAATTGGTGACGTTCCACAGCGACGCCTCCGTTTTTGTCATCCACCCGGACGGGACCGGCCTGACCATGGTCGCGACTGGGCTGGGGGCCTTCAACGCCTATTTCTGGCCTCACTTTCGCCTCGACGATCAAGGTCTAGTCTTTGATCGCAACAACGAGATCGACACCGTGGCTCTGGACGGCACTGGCCTTAGGATGGTGGTTCGGAATACGACGACCACCATCAAATCGCCCAGCGTCTCCCCGATCAGCGGCGATGTCGCCTATCATGCCTTGTGTAGTGGGTCGGGCGCTTTGTCCATCTGGACCACACCGTTTTCCGAGAACACCTCCGTTTGTGAGGGGCGACGTTTGACTCCGGTGGACGAGCCGGCCTCACAGAGGGTGGCCTGGGGCCCGAACGATACTTTCGCTTATGAGCGCGTCGACACCACCACCAACGTCGGCTCCATCGCGCTCATCGCCAGAACGCCCGGCTCGGTGCCATGCGTTCTGACCCCGGACCTGGCGGACAACCGCAACCCGACCTGGTCGCCGTAAGCGGTTGCGGGGCGGGCACGGGCCGGCGAAACGAAATACCCGGGCGCATTGAACGATCGCGATTCGGGTGATCAGAAGTACCCGGCCAAGGCCAGCCGACCGCTGAAATAGGTCCAGGTTGCGCTAGGAGCGCGCATCGTAGGTTGTAAGTCATTGCGGCGTTGATAGTCGCTGAATACCTGGACCTGTTGGTTGCGCGAACGTGCGAAGTCGAGGATCAAGAGGCCGCTATAGTTGATCGCCAGGTGCTTGGTCAGCCACAGACGCAGGCCGGGGCCCATGTCGAAGACCACCTCATAGCCGTCGGGCAGAACGAACCCTTGGTTGTCGGTCACGTTGGTCTTGTTGAAACGAAGATCCGTGGAGAGAATCAGATCGACGCGCTGGTCGTCGGTTGTGGCCAGAGACCACCGCAGGCCCGGACCGACGCCAAACCCAACCTCCGATTGAGAACCAATCGCGGCTCGAAAGACGTCCACGAAGGCGCCGGCCGTGAACCGATGCGAGCCGCCCCCCAGGAAGATTCCATTGCGCAACGATCCAAGGAAGCCGGTGGTGTGCAATTCAAGCACAAAGTCCTTGGATCCATTCCGGTCCGGATCGTCAACGGATGGCGCTGACGCAGTCACCGCGGGTGACCGCGACGCTGGCGGTGCCGCGACCGCACCGGTAGCCGGGACCGGAGAGCCACCGGGCGCGGCTTCGGCGGGCCCGATCGCGGTCGGCACCGGCGGGGGCGCGGCGGGCAGCGCCTCCTGCACCGGCGACTGGGCCGCCGGTGGCGCCGGCGATTGTGCCCAACTACCGCGCGCGCCCAGGAAGGAACTCAGTAAGAAAACGCTGAACCTAAGATTCATCCCAGCTTGGTCTCACGCGCGGCTTCGATCCGTCAATGGGACGAAGAAGCGTCGATTTTTCGCGGGCGCCGGCTATTCGCGTCAATGTCCGAGATTGGGTGGTTGTTTGTCCGATAAGATATATTCTGTTAACTACGCCGGGCCACAATGTACCGGCAGCCTGGCCGGCCCCTCCGGGATGTCCGGTCCGGCGCAAACCTGAGATGTCCGGCAGCGGCCTGAGGTCTGCCGTCTGCGGACAGCCGCTGGCAAAGGGCCTGGGCTATTTGTCGATCTCTGGCAGAGCTGCGGTTCTGTGATAGTGGCGTTGCTCGCGTAGGGTCCCAGCCTTTCGGGATCAACCGAGCTCTTTTTCCGAGGACACCGTCGATGTCTGGGATGGGATGAGGGTCGCCAGATCGCGGCTGCACCAACGTGAAAACTCCACCTTGAGCAGCAAGGTGCGGATTCGATGCTGAGGGCGCCGTTATGAAGAAAATGTCTGGGTCACCTTTGGACTTAGCGGCCGGTCGTCTGGTGTCACGTCGAACGGATCGTCGTGCCATCTCCTGGAGCACCCCTTGGTCCAGAGCCCAAACGACGCATTTGTGATCCGAATTGAGACGGGCTACTCGCTCGACCGCAAAGTATGCTGCGCCAGAGCGCACATGTGCAACTTCTCGA
>DASRQT010000269.1:0-3051 GCA_035696485.1 Polyangia bacterium
CACGTGCGGGTGAACTACGTGGCGCTGCACGCGGCGGCGCGGGACGTGGCGGCGATCGCGGCGCGCACCTCGAGCCACCCGCAGGTCGACCTGGCGGTGGCGCGCGTGACGGATGGCGGCGCGGCGACGGCATCGCGGTTCGGCGTCTGGCGCCGGGGAGAGGCGTTCTTTTTCTCGCGAGACGCCTCGGGCGAGATCGTGATCGAGGATCCCGGCGCGTGGGCCTGGCTGGGTGTCGATTTCACCGGGTGGCGGTCGGCCGACGGTCGCACCGCGCGCCTTGCCGACCAGCAGGCCTTCCAGGCGACGCTGGGCAGCGGTTATCCGGACATCTTCTACCGGGTCGCGACCGCGTTCACGCATCCGGCGGCCCGCTTTCCCGCCGACGTTCTGCTGTCGCTGCCCGACGACGTGGCCTCCTACGGCTTCAGCGTGCCGGGCGCTGGCGACGCGCGCGCCGTCGATGGCTTTCACGGTAGCCTGTCGCGCGCCTCAACCATGTCCGTGGTCGCCTCACAGGAGCAGGCGCTGCCCCCTGCGCTGCGCGGCGACGACCTCTTGGATCTGTTCCCCGCGCTGGCCCCGCCGCCCTGACGGTTGGTGGCGAGACGGCCAGGGCCTAGATGCCCAGGCCCAGGTCGGGGAGGGTGACGTCGAGCAGGGGAGCGTCCCTGGTCTCTTCAGACGGGAGGTCGGGTGGCGTTTCTGGCGCTGCTTCCAGGGCATCGGCGCCAGGAGCAGCGTCGCCGCCGGCGGAGGGGTCGGAGGCCCCGTCGGAATTGGCGTCGGTGCCTCCGTCGCCGCCGGACAACGGAACGACGCAGTTGACGACGTGACGCAGAGACAGCGTGATCCGCTTGCTGCCTGTTGCGATCCGTACCTGGTTCAACAGGGCGGTTGCGGCGCAGGTGACGTCGGTACCAGCTCTGTTGTCACTGAGATAAACGACGAGATCCTGATCTCCCGCGAGAGGAGCGCCGGCGTCGGGCCTGGTGGTGCGCAGGATTGACTGCGAGTTGCTGTCGTCCAGCGAAAATTCGATTTGATTGAAGGTCGCGGGCGGCGGCTTGACGACGATTCTGACGGCGGTCACCTCAGGCGCCACCTCGCGGCAAGCGAGGGCGGCCGCACACAACGTGCAAGCCATGACGATGATGACGGCCGGGTTGCGCATGTCAGTGACCCCGCAGGTCCGAGCTCCCCAGTGAACCCTGCGGCAGGGGACCTTCACGCGTGATGAGCAGCGCCGCGGCGATGCCGCCGCCAACCACGGCGCCGGCGGCGACCGCCCACGGCCACCAGCGACGCGAGGACGTGTGCTGCCGCTGCGTGGCGGCGCCGACGTTGAGCAGGGGCGTCGGTGGGGATTCGCGCGGGGGCTGCGGCACAAGCTGGGGGGCCGCGACCGGCGCGGGCGGCGGTGGGGCCGGCGCGGGCGCCTGGGCCACGGGAGCTGCCGGTTCGGGGGGATGCGCCGCCGGTGCGACTTCCGGCGTGATCGGGGCGTTCGCCGGCGCGACCGGATGAAGCGTCTCCAGCCGAGGCTTGAGCTCGGCCAAGAACTTCTCCGCGTCCTTGCGGCGCGCCGGGTCGGCATCGTGCGCTTCGGCCAGGAACTTCTCGAACGCCTCCACCGCCGCCTCCACACGGTCCATCTTTCGTTAGGTCTGTCCCAGGTTGAAGTAAATCTTCGGGCTGGGGTACAGACCCTGCGCCTCGTTGAACCGCAGCAGCGCGCCTTGGTAGTCGCCCCGTCGAAACAGCGCCGATCCCTTCGCCATCGCATCGCGGGCCTGACGTTTGGGATCAGGCGCGGGTGCCGCCTGCAGGGTCCCGATTCCCAGCACCAGCAGGCACACCCCGCCGATTAACGTGGCGACGAGCCTGTCTGAACGTTGTCGGCTAGAGATCATTGTAAAGTCGCTCCTCGGCGCGGGGGGCTTGCCGCGGGTGGCGAGCTGGTTTGGCCGGCGGCGGCCGGATCTCGGGGACGGCGACTGGCGCGGGGTTCTCGGCGGCGGCTGGCGGCAACGCGGGCTCGGACGCCGGCCGAGGTCGAGGCGTCTCGGTCGGTGCTGCCATCGGGGCTACCGGAGCCGTTGCCGGTGCCGTCGCCGGGGTCGACATGGGCTTGCTCGGGTCATCCCGTAGCACGGTGATCCAGAGTATGCCCGCGGCCGCAGCGGTGAGGACGAGAACTGCGACAATTTTTCCTGCTCTCCCGCTCGCCGCTGCATTTCCCGGCGCGGCAACCGTCACGGCCGCCGGGCGCGCCACGTCGCTCACCGGTCTCAGCGCCGGCCGGGAATCCCCGGCGCCCCAGCCGCTACCGCGCGTGCCCCGCGCCGCCTTCTCGAAGGCCTTTGCAAATTCAGCCACCGACCCGAAGCGGTCTGTCGCCGCCTTTGACAGCGCCTTCTTGATGGCGGCGTCGACCGGCGCGCTGACCAGCCCGTCGGCGTCAACCAGGCGAGGCGGCTCGCCGAACACCACCTGATACACGACCGATGCCACGTCGTCCCCGGCGAACGCCACCTCGCCAGAAAGGAGCTCGTAGGCGATCGCAGCCAGCGCGAACTGGTCGACCTTCTCGTCGACGTCGCTGGAGCCCTGCGCCTGCTCGGGCGCCATGTAGTGCGGCGTTCCCATCATGGCGCCGCCCTTGGTCAGGCGCAGGCTGGCGCTCTTGACCTTCGACACGCCGAAGTCGACGATCTTCACGTAGTCGCCGTCCTGACCTTCAATGTTGGCCAGCAGCACATTCTCTGGCTTGAGATCGCGGTGCACCACGCCCCGACCGTGCGCCGCCGCCAGCGCCGAGGCGATCTGCTTGACGATGGCGACCACCCGGGGCAACG
Organism: Polyangia bacterium; assembly: GCA_035696485.1. Classification (GTDB taxonomy): domain Bacteria; phylum Myxococcota_A; class Polyangia; order Fen-1088; family Fen-1088; genus DASRQT01. Next base: position 2,859 of record DASRQT010000269.1, read on the forward strand.
GCAGTGGACCGACGCGCCGCAAGTGAGCATGGAGGTCCTCACCCTCAAGCAGCTCCATCACCAGGTAAGGCCGCCCGTCCGAGGTCTGATCAAAGTCGATCACGTGGACGATGTGGGGGTGTCGCAGGCTGGAGACAATCTTCGCCTCGCGCTGAAATCGTTGCAGGGCCTCGCCGTCGCCCGCCGCCTGCCG
>DASRQT010000270.1:0-7123 GCA_035696485.1 Polyangia bacterium
ACCGGCTTGGACCAGACCGCCTGGGTCGAGCGAGCGGCGCCCTGGGTCAGCGGCCACGAGTCGCTGATGCAGCACCTGACCCGGACGACGCAGTGGCAGCGGCTGCGGCGCGAGATGTACGATCGCACCGTCGACGTGCCGCGGCTCATCGCCACGCTGCCCGAGGATGGCCCGGGACACCCGCTGCTGGAGGAGATGCGCGCGTTTCTATCCGCGCGCTACCACGTCCCGTTCCAGCACGTCACGCTGGCCCTCTATCGCGACGGTAACGACAGCGTCGCCTGGCACGGTGACACCGTCGCGCGCGCGCTGCCCGAAGCCATGGTCGCGACCGTGTCGCTGGGAGCGCCGCGGCGATTTCTGCTGCGCCCGCGCGGTGGCGGTCGCGCGGTGGCGTTCTCGCTGGGCTGGGGCGATCTGATGGTGATGGGCGGCTCCTGCCAGCGGACGTGGCAGCACGCCGTCCCAAAGGTCGCCCACGCCGACCCGCGGCTGGCCGTCATGTTCCGCCCGCCCTGGTACCGGCCGCCTCCGGCGCGCCGCACGCCCGCGTGACATCCGGCTGGCGACCATTGTGCTGGAGCTATCTGTTACAGCCATCGGTTTCAGCCACTATTACAGCCTTTCCAGCAAATAAAATGACGGCCGTTGACCCACCCAGGCACCCACCACCACATCGGTGGCAATTGCGTCTCCGGAAAACAGCCGTCTTCATATTTTCTAGTAATTCCTTTGACTTGGACGCTTCCACCCGACCGGCGGTGGGCATAGCGAGATCTCAAAAATCCACGATGAACATTTCCGGAATACTTCTCATGTAGGGTCGTGGCACACTGGTCCCTGGCTCCCCTCGACCCCTCCCCCCCTGTTAGGAGGCTCCCGATGTTTTTGAAGAACGCTGTACGGCTGTCCGCCGTTTTGCTGTCAACGACCCTGGCTTGCGGTACGCCCAGCACCGCGACGCCGGGCTCGGGATCGGGGGGTAGCGTGGGCAGCGGAGGTAGCGTCGGCAGCGGCGGTAGTGTCGGCAGCGGAGGTAGTGTCGGCAGCGGCGGTAGCGTCGGCAGCGGCGGTAGTGACGGCAGCGGCGGCAGCAGCGGCGGCAGCGGTGGCACGCCGTTACCGGACGCCGGGGGGGACGCGACGCCACCGCGGGACATGGGCCCGGCACCCGACATGGGTCCTCCGCCGGCTAACGGCGATGAGGTGCCCGAGCGGCCGTTGAACGTCGACACGGCGATGGGGCGGATGTTTACGATCACCTTCACGCCCAGCCAGGCGGATCCGGCGGCCACGCGCCTGAATCAGACCCAGATGGCCGGCGTGAACACCGCAATGGGACCGCACCGTGGCAAGCTGGTGGTGCTGCTCTCGGGCGTGGGCTCGCCGCCCGGTCCCAACAACCTGGTCGGGTACACCGCCAATCTGGGCTTCCACGCGATGTCGGTCGCCTACGAGAACAGCTTCAACCCCAGCACGGCGGGGAACATTAGCCCCGCCGCGTACGGGGACATGCGGCAGGAAGAGTTCGACGGGATGGATCACTTTGGCGGGATCACCGTCGGCCGCCCCGATTGTGTGGAGGTCCGGGTCGCCAAGGCGATGGCCTACCTGGCCAAGCAGAATCCGCAGGGCGACTGGGGTTACTTCCTCAAGTCGAACGGGGAGGTGCGCTGGTCAGACGTGGTCTTCATGGGCCACTCTCACGGCGCCAGCAGCGCGGCGTATTATGGCAAGATCCGCCGCCTCTGGCGCGCCATCTCGCTATCGGGGCCGCGCGACACCAACCCGACGACCGCGTCCTGGCTCAGCACCGAGTTCCTCACGCCCAAGGACCGCTTCTATGGCCTCACCGGAACCGGCGACCCTCAGTACCCGGACCACCAGAAGGCGATGATGATCGCCGGTTATCCGGGGACGTTAACCAATGTTGGTTCGGCGCAACCGCCGTATGGTATGTCCCACCGTCTCAGCTACAACGGTGGACACAACGACAGCACCAACTGCGGCGGGACCTTCAACGCCGCTTGCCGCTACATGCTGGGCGTCGCACCGTAGTCGCCGCTGCCCGACGGATCTAGGACTTTAGGCCCGTGGTCGAGGGATACCAAACGCCTTGAGGCGGGCACAGAACGTGCGGCGCGGCATTCCCAGCAGCCGTGCCGCCCGCGTCTGGTTGCCCTGACATCGGGTCAGCGCGTCGACGATCTGGGCCCGCTGGCGGGATTCATCCTCGTTCAAGGGCGAAGCCGCCATGGCTGGCGGGGGCGCGGTGACCTCCTTGACGGCGGCGGTCGCGGACAGGGTGGTCGTCCGCATCTTTTCGACCGGGAGGTGTTCCAGCGTGATGACGTTGTCGTCGCCGCGCAACAGGAAGGCCCGCTCCATCATGTTGCGCAGCTCGCGGATGTTCCCCGGCCAGGCGTAGGCTCGCAGCAGATCCAGCGACGCCGCCGAGAGCTGGGGCACGGGCCGGCCCTGCAGTTTCGCGGCCTGGGAGAGAAACGACCGCGCCAGCGGCTCGATCTCCTGGATCCGTTCGCGCAACGGCGGGATCACCAGCGAGATGCCGTTCAGCCGGTAATAGAGATCCTGGCGGAAGGCCTTCCTGTCGACCTCCTCCTCCAGCACGCGATTGGTCGCGGCCAGAAACCGCACGTCGATGGTCCGAGGTTTGACCGCCCCCAGACGCGTCACCTGGCGGGTCTCGATCACGCGCAGAAGCTTGGCCTGGATCTGCAGCGGCAACTCACCGATCTCGTCCAGCAGGACCGTCCCCCCTTGGGCGGTCTCCAGCAGTCCCGGCTTGGCCTGGTGCGCGCCGGTGAACGCGGCCTTTTCGTGCCCGAACAGCTCGCTCTCCAGCAGCGTCGACGAGAACGCGGCGCAGTTGAGCCGCAGCAGCGGCTTGCCGGCGCGCGCTGACAAGTCATGGATGGTCTCGGCCATGACCTCCTTGCCGACGCCGGTCTCACCCAGGATCAGCACGTTGATATTTCCCAGGGCGGCACGCTGGGCCAGCGCATAGAGGCGGCGCATGGCCGGGCCGTAGGCCGACGCGTCCGACGACGGCGCCCCGGGCGCCTCACGTCCGACCAGACGCGCGTTGGCCTCGGCGATCAGCGCCTCGGCGGAGCGCGCCTCGGCCGGGTAGAACACCAGACCGCTGCGCGCGGCCGCGCCACGACCGTTGAGCGCGCCGACGATGGCGTGCGCGATGCCGGCCGCGCGTTCCGGCTGCGATTCGAACAGCAACACCTCGTATTCACCCGGGCCATAAACCGCCAGCACGTCGTCGGGGCGCAGCAAACCCGCCACCACCTCGGTGACCGTCTCGACCGGCGTGCCGGCCGTGACATGCAGCCGCAACATCGCGAACACGCCGGCGACGCGATCGGCGCGTTCGCACTCTTCTTCAAGGCGTCCCTCGAAATAGGCGTGCGTGGGCAGGCGGCGGACGCCCACGGCGGGACGGCGGCGCTGGACCATCAACGTGGCCCACCCGATCGCGATGGCCTCGCCCGGCAGCACCGTCGCGCGCTGCCCCGGCGTCAGGCGATTGCCACGCAACAAGGTGCCGTTGGTGCTGCCCAGGTCCTCCACCTCCAGGGTCTTGCCGATGTGCAGGCGCGCGTGGTGCCGCGAGGCGTTCGCCTCGTCGACACGAACGTCGTCCTGTTCGTCGCGACCGATGGTGATCTGCCCCTCGTCCGGCAGCGGGTGCATCGAGAACGCGTTCGGGCCCATGACGATGAGGTGCAGAACGCCCCGGTCCTCGCCGTCTTTTTCGGCGCGGCTCTCCCCTTCCGCCTGCCGCATCGTCGCGGCGCCCGGATCCGTTTTCACTCCGGTCATCGATGAGCCGGGCTCAGCGTATCAGGATCCGTGTCGTGTGGGACGCTCCGTCGCCCAGGTCCACGCGCAGCTGCCACGGCCCCGCCGCCATCGTCCGGGTGTCCAGCAGCAGCACGTATTCATTTATCCCCGGCACGAACCGGAAGAGGTTGCCGGCTCCGGGCGGCAGTCCAGGGGCGGGCCGCTCCGTGCGCGGACGACCGGCGGCGTCCAGCGGCGCGATGAACAGGAACGACTGCAGATCGTGGACCGCTGCGCTGGCGCCGGTCAGCTCGAAGCGCACCAGAATCGGAAGCGGGCGCCTGAAGACCGACCCCCCGTTCTGGTCGATGGGCGGCAGCAGCCCACTCCAGCTGACGCCGACGCGTACCGCGAAGGTCCCGTGGCTGCTGTTGCCGCTGGCGTCGACGGCCGTGCAACCGACGATGGTGGTCCCCAGCGGGAAGATCGCGCCCGAGGGCGGCGAGCAGGTCACCCGGGGACTCGGATCGACGACGTCAAAGGCCGACGCCGCGTAGGTGACGCGCGCGCCGCGGCGGCTGGTGGCGTTGACCAGGATCGTGCCCGGCAACGACAGCGACGGCGGCGTGGTGTCGCGGACGCTGACCACGAAGCTGGCGACGGTGGTCTGGTGACTCTCGTCGGTCGCCTGGCAGGTGACCGTCGTGTCCTGGTTCAGCGGGAACAGGACCGGCGCCCCCGGCGGCGCCGACGGCGCGCAGTCGACTGGCAGCGGGCCGCTGACGGCGTCGGTTGCCGTGATGTCGTAGCTGACGAACGCGCCAAACCGATTGGTCGCCTCGGCGATGATGGCCTTGGGCACCTTCACCACCGGCGGCCCGTCGACCACGTTGACGCTGAAGCTGCCGACGCCGAACGCCCCCGAAGCTATCTCGATGGCCGTGCAGTGCACCTCGGTCTGGCCGATCGGGAACGTCGAACCCGACGGTGGCGTGCAGTCGATCTTGTACAGCAGCGAGCCGACCCGTTCGACGTCGACCTTGTACTCGACGGTCGCCCCGGCGCGGCTCTGCGCGTCGACCGTGATGTCCCCCGGCAGGATCAACTTGGGCGGTTTCGCCGGGCTCGGGATGCCGACGGGAATGACCGGCGACGGGCAGCTCTCTTGCCAGCCGCCGCCCGCGGCAGAATCAACCACCTGGCTGATGATCATGGGGTGGAAGCCGGGCGGCGCCTCCAGCTCCAGGCCCCAGCCTCCGGAGGCGTTGGCGCGTGCGGTGAACAGGCGCGGGCCGATGCGCACGTTGACGTCGGCGTTGGGCAACGCGCAGTCCGGCCGCGGCTGCGCCGGATCGCAGTTTCCCCCGCCGCCGATCTTGAACGGCGACCCGCCGGGCAGCAGCACGCGCCCGCGGAGCACCAGCTGCACCGGCGGCGGGGGCACCGTCACCTCGATGCGGCTCTGCGGCGTGTTGGCCAGGCTGGCGAACGCGCGGAAGTGAGCCGTCACCTCGGCGGGCGTCGCATTCGCGGGCGGATTGGGCGCCTGGAAGAAGTACAACAGGTGTTTGCCGTAGCCCAGGTTCACGTTGGTGTCGAAGGAGAACGAGCCATCCGGCCCGGGCTGCGGGTTGACGCGCGCCTCGCGGCTGACGAAGTTCAAGTCCACGCGCCCGGTCTCCTCCGCGACGTAGAGCTTGCCGAATTTGGCGACGTCGTAAGGGATGCGGCCCTTGGCGACGAACGACCGCCGATCGCCGATCCCGTCCTTGCAGTCGATCTCGGCGCCGGTGCGCGGGAACTCGACGGTGGGCGGGCGAATGCCGACGCTGACGAACACGGGGCGGCTGGTCCCGGGACCGGTGCAAACCCCGGTCTTCGAGAACACCAGCTTGTGCCACCCCGGATTGGCATCGCCGGGATTGCCCCCGCTCAAGGTCACCGTGCCGGTGATGGCGCCATCACCGCCGACGGAGGTGCCGTCTGTGAAGGTGTGGCCCGGACCACCCAGGTCACAGAGCAAATAGCCACCACCCGGCGTCGTGTGCCCCACAACCGGGAAGACGGTGTGTGTCGGGTCCATGGTGGCGGTCGGATCGCGTGGCCAGTCAATCACGGGCGCTTCCGGGATCGCGGGTGCCTCCGGATCGACGGTGACCTCCCATTTGACGGGAGGACTCTCCGCGCAGATCGCCGGCGCCACACAGACCGGACCGCTGTATGTCCGCTGCACCAGGATCAGCGTTTTCGCACCGAACGCGTCGATGGGAACCACCCCAGCAAACGTGCCGTCGGACGCGATCGGAAACAGCGCGCTGATGGCGGTGGTATCCACCTTGACCAAAACCGAGCCGCCGCTGACTCCGCCGATCCCACGCACGCTCACCTTCAATCCGGCCGAGAAGACGTGCGATTGGAAGCGTGGCTCCACGACCGCAGGTGCCGGCGGCGTAGCGGCGACGGCGTCGGTGGGATCTGCGATGGCGTCGACCAGCGGCAGCCCGGTCGGCCCTGACGCCGGCAGCAGCGTCAGATCGAGGATCGCTCCCGACGCGCGCAGCGTATCGAGATCGGGCTTGCGCACGCCGCCGTCCAGCTTGGTCGCGAACGAGACGACATTCAGCCCGGCTCCGGCGTTGGCCGCCGCCGACGGCGGGAACAGAGCATATTTGGGGACGACCTCCTTGCTCTGCCGCGCACTGGCCCACGCCAGTGAGACCGCCGGGTCGACGCCTGGTTTGTCGACCTGCATTCGAATGCTGTAGCGAACCCCGGCCTGCAGCGTGATCGGGTCCGACTTGCGTACTGCGGACGTCGGGCTGGGCAGCGGGTTCTTGCAATCGATACCGCACACGGATTTCACTTCGGACACGCACTTCGCATCCCAGACCGGCTCGCTGGAGTAGTAGGAGGTGTAGCCGCCATTGCAGCAGTAGTCATCCACAGCGCAGATCTGATCGACGCACGAGTGGCACGCGGTTGACGTCGACGTTGTGGCGGCAAGTTTGTCGCCCAGCGCGCAGACGTCATGCCCGCAGGCCGGCGACACCGAGGGCGCCGGGGCCGGCGGCGCCGACAGCAGCGGCAGCCCACCGACCGTCAGGGTGGCGGTCCCGCTCCCTGTAACAAAGAAAGTGTAGGCCTCGGAGAACGCCGGGACGAGCTCACCCTCCCAGGTCAGCGAATAGTCGGGCAACGCGACGGGCGCCGGCAACGCCAGCGCCGACACGACGGATGGGGTCCCATCGACACGGGCCACGGTAGCCCCGGTCAGATTCAGCCCGTCGTAGTAGGTCGCAAGCAGCCC
>DASRQT010000271.1:0-5462 GCA_035696485.1 Polyangia bacterium
CTCTGCGGTCGAGCTCGCCCGCTACATGCAGGAGCTGTTCGGCGACCGCCGTCCGCCCCGCGCCGTGTTCGAACCCGAGCGCTTCTTGCACACCCATCCCGGTGACGCGGCGGGCGCTCGAGCCGTGACGGCGGCGACACCGACGTCGCCGATCGCGATTGTCCGCCGCCGTCGCACGTGGTCGGTGGCGGCGGCTCTGGTCGCGGTCCTGGCCGGTGGCGCTTACCTGCTCGGGTCGCGGATGCGATCGCCTCGGGATGCCCGGCTGGAGGCTGCGCGCGACACTGCCTTGACGGCGGCCGCGCCCGCTGCGGCGACGGTCACCCAGGCCGACACGTCGGTCGTGCCGGCGACCGAGGTGACAGCTGCCGCTGATGCTGCTGCTCTGATCGCGGCGCAGCACCGTCCCCAGCTTCATTCCCCTCCTGCCGTCACCGCGCCGAGAAAGCGTCGGACACCGCCCAAGAGGACGGCGTCCACAAGGACCTCGGTCCGAGAGCGCGATCTCGATGCGCCATTCCCGAGATGAGACAAATCGAACGATTGATTGGGCGTCGAATCGGATGCTAAATCGGTCGCTGTGAAGGCGGGTGTCATCGCGCTCACCGTGGTGGCGCTGTCCTGGTCCCTGCCGGCCGGCGGGCAGCCCGCTCCGATGGTGCGCCCGGATGCGCAGACGCACCTCGATCGCGGGCTGCGGTTTTACCGGGCCAAGTCTTTCAAGGCGGCGGCCCGCGAATTTGAAGCCACCTACAAGCTCGATCCCAATCGCGACGTCCTCTACGTCTGGGCGCAGGCGCTTCGCCTGGGTGGGGACTGCGCCGGGGCGGTTACGCAATATGAACGATTTCTGGCGGCGGGTCCCCCGAAGCGAGAGTCGGAGCTGGCGCGCATGAACATGGCGCGTTGTCAGCCCGGGACTGTCACCCCAAATGCCGGGGAACCCGGGCCAGCGCCGGCGTCCCCGTCCGAGGCAGGGACGTCGGGTAGCGCGACGTCAGCCCCTCAGGCGACGTCCATCAGCAACCCCACGCCGCCCGTCGGCATCGCGACCCCGGCTGCGCCAGGGCCGCCGACGGTGTCCCTGGAACCGGTCCCCCCCGTGCCTCCGCGACGGTTTTCGCCCCGTGCGACCCTGGTTAGTCGCATCCTGCTCGGAGGAGGCGTGGTGGCCGCGGCCGCCGGGGGCGCCTTCTATCTGAGCGCGCGCTCCGAGCGTGACGCAGGGCAGCGGGCGGCGACCTATGCCGACTTGGAACAGCACGCCGCGACCGCGCACTCTCGCGACCGCATGGCCTGGGGCGCCTGGGCGGTGGGTTCCACGCTAATCGTCGTGGCCATTGTGCAATACACCCTTCGATAGCGACCCGTTAAACCGTTCCCAACCCCGACCTTGGGGTGTAAAGTGGACAGAACAGGTGTCGGCTGGCTGTTAACGCTCGAGTGCCTGGAGATGCAGGGATAATGCGTCTTTGGGAGTGGCGTGCTGCTTGCTGTGCAGTAGCGCGGGTCTTTCTGGGTTGTGGCGGGGGGAAACCGAAAGAAGAGAAGGGGCATCCCATGTCGCTACAACGGATTAGGCCGGTCGTCTTCGGGACTGCTTGCACGTTGGCCACCCTGCTGGTCGGCTGTTCGGGGATGATCTCCGATAACGGTGGAACCACCGACCCGGGTACGGGGCCGGGCGGACCGGGAACGGCAGGTCCCGGAATCCCACAACCGACGGGCCCCGGCGCTCCGCGGCTGATGGGGACCGATCCCGGGCGCGTGACGATGCACCGCCTTAATCGGACCGAGTACAACAATACGGTTCGCGACCTGATCGGCACGACGTTGCAACCGGCGACCGATTTCACGGCCGACAATCGCGGCGCCGGATTCGACAACATCGCCGACCTGCTCACCCTGTCCCCGGTTCAGATGGCGCAGTACCAGCAGGCCGCCGAGGCGCTGAGCGAGGAGGCGCTGGGCCCGGCCCGGGCGCGCATCGTCACCTGCGATGTCGCCACCGGAGACGCCTGTATCCGGACCGCACTGCGCGGCTTTGCCAAGCGCGCGTGGCGCCGACCGGTCATGGATGCCGAGCTTGATCCCTACATGGCGCTTGTGACCTCGGCCAAGCCCCAGGGCGACACCGTCGACTTCGGCCTCAAGCTGGCCGTGCAGGCCCTGCTGATTTCGCCCGACTTCCTGTTTCGCGTCGAGACCGATCCGGATCCGGCATCGCTGACGCCGCACCCGCTGTCACACCACGAGATCGCCTCGCGGCTGTCGTACTTCCTGTGGAGCTCGATGCCGGACGACGCGCTGTTTGCGGCGGCGGATGCCAGCACCCTGCGCGATGGCAAGGTGTTGCAGGCTCAGATCACGCGCATGCTGGCCGATCCGAAGGCCCAGGCGCTCACGCAAAACTTCGCCGGACAGTGGCTCTACACGCGCATCATCTCCGATCTCGCTGCAGACAAGACGCTATTCCCGATGTTCGACACCGAGCTCAAGACGGCGATGCGGCAGGAGACGGAGATGCTGTTCAGTGACATCGCGTTCAACGGAACGCCTGCCGATCAGCTGATCACAGGGAACTTCACCTACCTGAACGACCGGCTCGCCGCCCACTACGGGCTCCCGGCCACCGGTTCGAAGGATCTGAAGAAGGTGACGTTGTCGAATAACCAGCGCGGCGGTTTCATGGGCCAGGGCACGATCTTGGCCAGCACATCACATCCGTCGCGAACGTCTCCGGTTCTGCGGGGCAAATGGGTCCTGGAGGATCTCCTCTGTATGGACGTGCCCGCCCCGCCGCCCGACGTCAACACGGCGCTGCCGACGCCCCCCCCCGGTTCCACGTTTCGGCAGGTGTTGGAGGCGCACAAGCAAAAGTCCTGCGCCAGCTGCCACAAGCTGATGGACCCCATCGGCTTCGGGTTCGAGAACTACGATGCGATCGGAAGGTATCGAACCATGGACAACGGTCAACCGATCGATTCGTCCGGTGCCTACCTCGACGGGAAGGCCTTCAGTGGCATCAAGGAGCTGGGCGGAATGGTCGCGGCGGATCCTCAATTCGCGCGCTGCATGGCTTCGAAGTTGTACACCTACGCGCTGGGACGCGCGCCGCAAGACACGGCCGGCCACGTGGATCCGTCGACGCTGGACGTCCTCGCATGGCAGTTCGCCAAGGGAGGGTTCCACTTCGATTCGCTGCTGCTGAACATCGTCGCCAGTGACGCGTTTCAGAAGAGACGCGGAGAGCCCGTAGGAGGTATGCCATGAGCAACTTCGGTTGGTTGAAGACAAAAGAGCGCGGTGTCACCCGCCGGGCCTTCATCGGAGGCGCGGGGACGGTCGTCGCCCTGCCGTTCCTCGAGTCGTTGATACCGCGGCAGGCTCGCGCCCAGTCGTTGAAAATGCCGACCCGGCTCATCTACTGGTACGTCCCGGACGGCATTCACATGCAGGCCTGGACGCCGACGACCCCCGGAGCCGGTTACGCGCTCATGCCCATTCAAATGCCGTTGCAGACCCTGAAGGCGGACTTCATGGTCGTGACCGGGATGAACAATCAACCGGCCAAACCGTCCAGCGCGGGCGACCACGCTGCCGGTACGTCGGGATTCATCACCTGTGCCACCGCGTTGAAGTCGGCCACTCAAATGCAACTTGGCATTTCGGTCGATCAGATCGCGGCAAACGCGATGGGGAAAAACACGCGCACGGCGTCGGTGCAGCTTGGCATGGAGGGCGGCGCGCTGGCTGGCACCTGCGACAGCGGCTATGGCTGCCCTTACGTGCGATCGATCTCGTGGTCGGGCGTGTCGACACCGATGCCCAAGGTCACCGACCCGAAGGTCGCGTTCAATCTTCTCTTCATGGGCTTCGATCCAACCGCGTCGCTGGCCGACAGGACCAAACGAACGGCGTACAGAAAGAGCGTCCTCGACGTCGCCATCGCGCGCGCGACAACCCTTCAGACCCGCCTGGGCGTCAGCGACAAGCACAAGCTGGATGAGTACCTGACCGGCGTGCGCGAAACCGAGCGGCAGGTCGTGGACATGCCCACGGGTATGGGTTGCGGTGGGGCGACGGCACCCGACGCATCGGTCAACATGGACTTCGAAAAAGGTGTGAAGGCCATGAGCGACATCATGGTCCTGGGCATGCAGTGCGACGTCTCGCGCATCTACACGTTCATGCTGGGCAACGCGGGCGGCCAGCACGTCTACACCAATCTCGGGATCAACCGTGGCCATCACGACATCTCCCACCACGGCGGCAACGCGGCCAACTTTGCCATGCTGCAGACGATCGACACGTACGAGATGACCCTGCTGTTCTACCTCCTGGACAAGATGAAGAAGACGACGGAGGGGGCTTCCAACCTCCTGTTCAATTCGACCGTCTTCATGTCCAGTGAAATCTCCGACGGCGATCGCCACAACCACGACAACATGCCGATGATCGTCGCCGGCAACGGCGGTGGCATGCTCAACACGGGACAGCACTACATCCTGCAGGGTGCCAAGTACTCCAACATGCTTGTCACGACGCTCAGGACCTTCGGAATTCCGGACGGCAAGCTGGGCGACAGCACGGGTCCGGTCATGGAAGTCCTCAAGACCTAGCGTCGCAGGTCGTTCGTCTGGTAAGCTCGCTTCCGCCGAAGGGTTTGTGGGTGAGGGCTTTGCTCAAAGTGCGGTCAAATTCCGCTCTTTGGTCGATGGCACGTGCAGACGCGCCGTCTTCGTTTAGGCTGCTTCGGCACCGTAGAGGAGACTCGACATGCCGACCTTAAAGCTCAACCGACGAACCGTGTTGCGGGGTGCCCTGGGCGGTGCCGCCATCAGCTTTACCCTGCCTCCGCTGGAGGCGATGTTCAACACGAACGGGACCGCGTACGCGCAGGGCGGGGGCGCCATCCCCAAGCGGCTCGGGATCTTCTTCTGGGGCAACGGCGTTCGCCCGAATCAGTGGATCCCCGACGACGTGGGTGCCAACTGGGCCCCCAGCATCGAGCTGGCCCCGCTGAAGACGCTGGGCGTCCAGGACTACGTCAACGTTGTGTCGGGCATGGACATCCACTCGGGGGCCGAGCGCGGCCACCACTGCGGCACCGTCGGGATCCTGTCGGGCGCGCCGCTGGTGTCGCAGCCGGCCAACGGCGCCCCCTATCGGTCGACGTTCAGCAAGCCCAGCATCGACCAGGTGGCGGCCGGCATCATCGGCACCAAGTCGCCGTTCCGATCGCTGGAGCTCGGCATCTCGACGCGCGTGAACGGCGGGGAAGGGACGACCCTGAAGTATCTGTCCCACAACGGCCCGGACAGCGCCAACCCGCCCGACTACGACGTCGCGCGGGTGTTCAACCGGGTGTTCGGCATGGGCTTCAAGCCGCCGACCAGTGGGCCCGCGGCCCCGATCGATCTCTCGCTCACCTACCGCAAGAGCATTCTGGACGTTGTGCA
>DASRQT010000272.1:0-6359 GCA_035696485.1 Polyangia bacterium
AGGTCGTCGGTCTCCAGCAGTACGCGGCGGGCCCGCGCCACCAGATCCTGGCCGGCGACGGTCACCAGCACGCCGCGCCCGCCGCGCTCGAACAGCCGCACACCCAGCGTCTCCTCCAGCTGCCCGAGCTGCGCGCTCAGCGACGGCTGGGAGACGCCACACAGCGCCGCGGCCCGGCCAAAGTTGCGCACCTCCGCGACCGCGATCGCGTATTGCAGCTGCCGGAGCGTGAACGGATGAGGCGGGTGGCCCATAGTTACAGGCTATCACATCTATATAAACGATGTCTTGGTCCTATACAACCCCAGGCTCCATCCTACTGCTCAGACGCCGCAATCACGCGGCCGTTGAGAAGGAGAAAGCATGCTGACCATCGGAGACAAGTTCCCCTCGTTCCAGCTCAAGGGCGTCATCAGCCTGGACAAGGGCAAGGAGTTCCACGACGTCACCAGCGACGAATACCCGGGCAAATGGCGGGTGGTGTTTTTCTGGCCCAAGGACTTCACGTTCGTCTGTCCCACCGAGATCGCAGAGTTCGGCCGCCACAATAGCGACTTCCAGGCCCGCGACGCGCAGGTGCTGGGCGTCAGCGTCGACAACGAATACGTTCACCTGGCCTGGCGCAAGGACCACCCCGATCTGAGGGCGCTCCCCTTCCCCATGCTGGCTGACCTCAAACGCGAGCTGTCCACCGCGCTGGGCATCATCGACAAGGGAGAAGGCGCCGCGATGCGCGCCACCTTCATCGTCGATCCCCAGAACGTCATCCGCTACGTCAGCGTCACCGACCTGAACGTGGGCCGCAGCGTCGACGAGGTGCTGCGGGTTCTGGACGCGCTGCAGACCGACGAGCTCTGCCCGTGCAACTGGAAGAAGGGCGATCCGACCTTGGAGGCGGCGTGACCGTGCCCGTCCCCTCGGCGCTGGAGACGCTGCGCAACAGCCTTCCGGAGGTGGCGCGCGACGCCAAGCTGAACCTCCAAATCGTGCTGCAGCAGAACACACTGTCGCCCGCCCAACGCTGGGGAGTGGCGATCGCGTCGGCGATCGCGGCTCGAAATCCCACGCTGCGCGACGCCGTGATCGCCGACGCGCGGACGGAGGTGGACGCGGCGGTGATAGAGGACGCCATGGCGGCCGCGTCCCTGATGGCGATGAACAACGTCTACTATCGCTTCAGGCACCTGGTGGGCAAACCCAGCTACGGCGAAAAGCCGGCGCGGCTACGTATGAACCGGCTGGTCAAGCCGGCCGGCAACAAGACCGACTTCGAGCTCACTTGCCTTGCCGTCAGCGCCATCAGTGGATGTGGCACGTGCATGGAGGCGCATGAGAAGGTGGTCACGGCGGCGGGCCTCAGCGAGGATCAGGTCCACGACGCGGTCCGCATCGCCGCGACCATCAACGCGACCGCCGTGGCGCTGGAGCTGACCGGATCAGCCCCTGTTGGCCGGGTCGAGCATTCGGTCCAGATTTAGCAGCTTCAGGACCGCGAGCGGCTGCTGCGATGCGCCCGACACCGTCAGCTCGGCGCTGTTCGCGCGCACGCGCTTGTAGAGGGAGACGATGGCGCCAACGCCGCAGCTGTCGATGATCCGCAGGTGCGACAGATCAATCACCACCCGCGCAGGATACTGGGCGACCAAGGCATCCAAGGACTTGCGAACCTCCGGCACGGTCAGAGCGTCCAGCACGCCTTCGATTGAAACCGTCGTCCCCGCCGCATCCCCATTGATCGAGACGCTGGTGCCGAATAGAACGCCGCGTTGATCGTCTGCTCGCCCTGAAGCTACCATTTCAAATTCTCCCTCTGGCAAGCATAACGAACGGAACCCGACGATATTCCATGTGCGGGCCTTACCATAGCCGTACCGCTTAACCGCGGCCACGAGATTCCGTTAATTCGTCTACGTTCCTACCGGCATCTCAGTCTTCACCAACTGAACAGAAGTCCACGCGAGCAATCTCTCGCCTACAGCGATCATCATTGTGTTCGTCAGCCTGTCCCGAACCAGCTCTGCAGAATGCCGGCGCGGGCCGCCGCGTCGCCCCCGAGATCGAGCTGGAAGCGCGCCAATCCTGGGGGGTGACGCGTTCCCATGAACTGGGTGTTGTCAAACACCTTGATCCAATTGTAAGTTTTGGGTCTTGGCGGCCACACAGAGGTGATCGTTTCCCCCCCGTCGCAGCTACTAGACGTAGCTACTAGAGGTACAATCTCATGCACTGCCCCACGGCTGCTTCACCAATTGGACCGGAGAAGTGATGATTACCCAATTACGTCGAGGCGTTAGCGCGGGTGTTGGGCTTACGTTGGCGCTCGCCATCGGATGCTCGCCAGGCACCATCAGCGACGGCGGTCCCGGAAATGGGGGCGCGGGCGGCAGTGGACCTGGCGTCACCCCGCCTGGTGGCAAACCAACAACCATGGATCCGCCTCCCGGCTCCCCGTCCGTTGGCAGCATGCGGCGGCTCAGCACCGCTCAATACCAGCGGGCGCTGACCGATCTGCTGGGCCCCATCGGCGCGCTGGGCGAGATCGAAGAATCGGCCTCCAGCGCGAACCTGCGTTCGATCGGCGCCGCCATCACGGCGCTGTCGCCGCGCAACGTGGAGCAATATGAGACCGCCGCCAACACGGCCCTGGAGGGCGTGTTCGCCGATGCCAAACGGCGCGACGCTTTGATCGGATGCGCACCTGCCGCGTGGGACGAGACCTGCGCGCGTAACTTCGTTCAGACCTTCGGTCGCCGCGCCTGGCGCCGAGCGCTGAACGCGGACGAGATCACCCGCTACGTCAAGATGGCCCAGGACGAGGCAACCGCCCCCGGCACTTTTGCCGACGGCATACTGGCCATTGCCTCGGCCCTGCTGCAGTCGCCGAACTTCCTCTACCGCCTCGAGCTGGGCGGCGCCCCGCTGCCCGGTAAGACCTTCGGTCGCTACACCCCGTACGAGACCGCCACCCGCCTGTCGTTCCTCCTGTGGAGCGCCATCCCCGACGCGCAGCTGCTGGCCGCCGCCGAGGCGGGGCGTCTGGACACGCCTGACGCCATCGGCAAGGAGGCGCAGCGCCTGCTCGATTCGCCCCGCCTGCTCGACGGCCTCAACGACATGGTCGACGACATGCTGTCGCTGGACTCGGTCTATCTGATGGCCAAGGACACAAAGATCTTTCCGCAGCTGACGCCGACCATCCGGCCGGCGATGCGCGCGGAGATCTTGAAGCTGTTCGAGGACGTCGTCATCAAGCGCAACGGCGACGTGATGGAGCTCTACGACACCACCAAGACGTTCGTGAACGCCGAGCTCGGCAAGCTCTACGGCATCACGGTCACCGGCACCGACCTGGTCGAAAGCCAGCATCCGACGTCGATCCCGCGGGCCGGAATCTTGACGTCGGCCGCGCTGCTGACGGTGCAAGACAAGCTCTATCAGACCTCCCCGACCCGCCGTGGCGCCTTCGTGCGGCGCAACATCACCTGCGAGCACATCCCCGACCCGCCCCCCGGTGTGGACACGAACATTCCCGAACCACCGCCCGGTGTCGTCCAGAGCCGCCGGCAGCGGCTGGCCGGCCACGCCACCAACCCCACGTGCGGCGGCTGCCACACTCTGATGGATTCGATCGGCCTGGCGTTTGAAAACTTCGACGCGATGGGTATGTACCGCACCAAGGAGGAGAACGGCCTGCCCATCGACCCCAGCGGGGAGCTCGACGGCAAGAAGTTCAGCGGCCCCCGCGAATTGGGCGCCCTCATCCGTCAGAGCGATACGGCACGCGACTGCATGGCGCGACGGATTTACCGCTTCGCCAACGCCCGCGAAGAGAACAACTACGACGAAGCCCAGATCGCGCAGATCACCAAGGCCTTCGTGGCATCAGGACAGAAGGTCCGGTCCATGCTGGCGACCCTGGTGCAGAGTGACGGGTTCCTCAACGTCTCTCCCCCCGTGCGGAAGTAGGAGAATCGACATGTCGATCTGTATCCCTCGTAAACCGCTCTCCCGCCGCGCGATGTTGCGGGGCCTGACCGCCGGCGCGGTTGTCACCGTCGGTCTGCCTCGGCTCGGGGCCATGTTGAACAGCAACGGAACCGCTTACGCGCAGGGCGCCCCCCTCCCGAAGCGTTTCGGGGTCTGGTTCTGGGGCAACGGCATCATCCCACCACGTTGGATCCCGAAGATGCCCGGTGTCGGCAGCGCCTGGCAGCTCAGCGAGCAGCTGATGCCCTTCGCCACGGTCAAGAAGTACCTGACGGTTCTGACCGGCTACCAGGTGAACATGCCGGGGTCAGTCCATCGCATTGGACCAGCCGGAGCGCTGAGCGGGACGCCGCATACGGCCGCGCTGAACTACAACGCGCCGACCATCGACCACCTCATCTCGAAGTTGATCGGCGGCACGACGCCCTTCAAGTCACTGGAGGTCGGAGTCAGCCGGGCTACCGCCAATGGCGAAGGCCAGGCCGTCAACTACGCGTCGTCTTCAGGGCCCAATACGCCGGTTCAGCCTGAGTACGACGCCAAGGCGGTGTTCACCCGTCTGTTCGGAAAGGCGCCGGGAACGACGATGCCGGGCGTGCCGGATCGTTCGCTCGGGCGACGCAAGCGGGTGCTCGATACTATCTCCGAGGATGCGCGGCAGCTGCGCGTCCGCCTCGGCACGGAGGATACCCGCCGACTGGATCAGCACCTGGACGGGATCCAGCAGCTGGAGAAGCGGATCACCGCCTTGCCGTCCATGATGCCCCCCACCTCCGGCTGCAATCTACCGATGGACGCCGCCACTCGTTACCCGGCGCCGCTGCCCGACAACAATGGCCTGGTCACGCCGGAGCTGAATTCGGCCATGGCCGAGCTGACGACCTACGCGCTGGCGTGCGACCTGACGCGCGTCTTCCTGTTCCAGCACGGGCGTCCGGCGGCGCACTACAACATGGGCGTCATCGGCATCAACGTCGACATTCATGACGACATCAGCCACCAGGAGGCGGGCGACCAGCCCAAGATGCACAGCGCCATCATGTACTGGATGGATCACTTCAAGTTCCTGCTCGAGAAGATGGCCGCCACCCCGGACGGTGCCGGCAACCTGCTCGACAACTCGCTCATCTACGCGACGTCCGACGTCTCCTTCGGCAAGACCCACTCGGTCGACGAGTTCCCGGCCATGCTGTTCGGCAAGGCCGGCGGCCTCGTCAAAGGCGATCAGCACATCCGCAGCGTCAAGGACAACATCAGCAAGCTCCTGTTCACCATCATCAATGTGTTCGGCGGCAAGATCACCACCTTCGGCTCCGCCGGCGGCCTGGTAACGACCGGCGTCCCCGAGATCCTGACGTAGGACCGAGGACCTACCAGGGCAATATCTGGCCGTTGGCGTGCCAGAAGGTGCCGGAGGTTTCCAACGTCAGGGCGTCGAGACGATCGACAAGTAGGCGGGCCGATTCGTCGGGGTCGAGGTTGCCGCCGCCGCTGGTCATGTCGGTGCGCACGTAACCGGGGTGCAGGATCGCGACGGCGACACGCGCGCTGGCGAGATCGCGCGCCAGTGAGACGCCGGCGGCGTTCAGCGCCGCCTTGGACATTCGATAGCCGTATTCCCCGCCCGAGCTGTTGTCGCCGATCGATCCCATCCGGCTGGTGATGAGGGCGACCTTGCCGCCGGAGCGCAGCCGACCGCGCAGCGCCTTCACCACGCGCAACGGGCCGATCGCGTTGACCTCCACCTGTTCGCGGACCTGATCGAAGTCCACGTGGTCAAGACCGTCCTCGCGCAGGATGCCCGCGTTGCAGATCAGCTCGTCCAGGACGACACCTTCCAGGCTGTGCGCCAGCGCGAACACCGACTCGTCGGAGGTGATCTCGACACCGGCCTCGATCTGGACGCCCAGCGCCTGCAGCGGCGCCGACGGGCGCCGACAGGTCGCCACCACCTGCCGTCCACGTTCCTTGAGCCGCCTGCACAGCGCCAACCCAATCCCGCGGCTGGCTCCGATCACCAGAGCGCGGCGCGGCAACACGTTCGAGGTGGACATGACGGCAGCATAGCGCGGGACTACCATGAGGCGTGCGCCTTCCTGTCAATCCCCCGGTCCTGCCGATGCTGTCGAAGCGGGTCGATGCTTTGCCCACCACGCAAGGGTGGATCTTCGAGCCGAAATGGGACGGTTTTCGCGCGCTGATCTTCCGCGACGGCGACGACGTCTTCATCCAGAGCCGCGACGGCAAACCCCTCGACCGTTATTTCCCGGAGGTTGTCGTCGCCCTCAAGGCCCAGCTGCCCGCGCGCTGCGTGCTGGACGGCGAGATCGTCATCGCGCACAACGGCGCCCTGGACTTCGAGGCGCTGCAGC
>DASRQT010000273.1:0-4157 GCA_035696485.1 Polyangia bacterium
CAGGCCCATCCGCGCCAGACGACACTCCAGCGCCGCCTGCAGCACGCCGATTCCGTACTCCACGCTTCGCAACAATCCGATCGACGATGCCTCTTCGAAATAGGCGGTGGGGCAGGTGATCTCGGCGATGTGGAAACCAAAGTAGATCGCCTGCACCAGCATCTGGTTGTCGAACACAAAGCCGTCCTCGTTTTCATTCAGCGGCAGCGTCAGCAGCAGCTTGCGCGAAAACGCCCTGTACCCGGTGTGGTACTCGGACAGCTTCTCGCGAACCAGGAGGTTCTCGGCCGCCGTCAAGAGCCGGTTGGCGACGTATTTGTACCGGGGCATTCCGCCCTGGATGCTACGGCCACCCAGGATGCGGGAGCCCAGCGCGACGTCGTAAAGCCCGCTTGATATGCAGTGGGCGAGGGCCGGCACCAGCTTGGGCGTGTACTGATAGTCGGCGTGGACCATCACCACGATGTCCGCGCCCGAACGCAGCGCTTCGGTGTAACAGGTCTTCTGGTTGCCGCCATAGCCGCGATTCTGAGGGTGAACCAGCGTCCGCAGGCCCAACTCCCGCGCGAGCTCCGCTGTCCGGTCGCTGGAGCGATCGTCGACGAGGATCACCTCGTCGACCGAGTTCGGGATCTCCGCCACCGTCCGTTCCAGCGTCAGCTCGGCGTTGTAAGCCGGCATGACGACCACGACCTTTTTCCCATTAATCATTTAATTTCCAGATGTTATGGCTGTGCAAGAGAGCCAGACAACAAGCCCGAGGCGCGTAATGTAACGCCGCCGCGGGGACAGCACAAGCGCTGGCGAACGAGGGCACCGCGGGGGTTAGCCGGCCCCCTCACGCGACGAGGTGCGACCTGAGCAGCTGGTCCCAGCCGTCGTTAACCACGCGTTTGGAGAACTGGCGCTGGTAGACACCGAGCGCGTTCTCCTGCCAGCGCTTCATTTCGGCCTGCTGGTCCATCAGTCGATGCAGCCTGTCCACCACGGCGTCCAGGTTGTGCTCCTCGAGGTGGAGTCCGACCTCGGACTCGTGGATCCAGCCCGCGATCTCCGATTGCTCGGGCCCCGCATAGATGACCGGCCGTCCCACCGCCAGCGATCCGAAAAACTTGGACGGAACGACCACGCCGGCCCACTCCGGCTTGAGGCTGAGCAGGTGGATGTCGGCCGCCTCCAGGCGCTCCTGCAGGGCATCTTCGTCGGCGAACGGGGCGAAGCTGATGTTGGTGTCCTCGTCGCTCACGGCCGCGCGAAGCTGCTGGAATCTGTTGCCGCGCGACGAGAAGCACATCGAGATATCGTCGCCGGAACGTGCCCGGCAGGCGCGCGCCAACCGCAGGAAAAGCTCGTAGTCGTGTGCCCTGCCCATCGTCCCCGAGTACAGGAGCGCCAGCCTGGCACGCGGAAACAGCTCGGCCCGTACCTTGGGATTGGGCGCGGCGACCCGGCCTGGTTCGGCCAGCGCCCAGGGCACCAGCGTCCGGTGGCGCGGGTTTACCGTCCTCTTTCCGTACGCCTCGAGGCGGCCGCGCATGGTGGGGCCGAGGTCGACGATCTCATCGTAGCAGCGGTAAGCCAGCTTCATCATCAAGCGCGCGACCGGCGCCAGCGCGCGGACGGCGCGTCCACCACCCTCGGCCTCGATCGCCTCCGGATAGAGATCGAAGCACCAGTGGATGATGGGTGTCCCGCGACGGGATAGCCGCAGCGGGATCGACAGCACGGGACAGAACGCGGGATCCGATCCGATCACGATGGCGTCGAAGGACCCCAGCCGCAGCGTATGCAGGAACCAGCCGAGCGTGAGCCACACGCTGTTCCCCAGCCGTGGCACCCACTCGGCCTGGTCCCAGGCCGGGCGGAAGACCCTGTGGATCTCAATCCCGCGCCAGTTCTCCCGCGCGGGGTAGACCATGGTGCGATCCCGGCAGGCTCGGTTGCTGCTGACGACGGTTACTTGCCAGCCCCGCTTCTGCTGCTCCTCGGCAAAGTCGGCGAAGTGGCGCGCGCTGACCACATCGTCAGGGTGGAAGAAGTGATAGAAGACGAGCAGCCGAGGCACTGCGATGACGACGGCGTGAAAGGCGGCTGCCTAGCCCTACGCCAGTCGCCCGTCCTTCCTCAACTGGCCGGCGATCCAGCGATAGGTGCGGGCCAGCCCCTCCTCCAGCGAGATCTGCGGCTCCCAGCTCAACACCTTCCGCAGCCGGCTGTTGTCGCTGTTGCGGCCCCGGACCCCCTGAGGTTTGCTGAGGTCGTGCTTTTGTCGCACGGTCTTCTCGGCGATCTTGGAGACGATCTCGATGAGCTCGTTGATCGAGATCATGCGGTCCTGTCCCACGTTGAGGGGCTCGTGATGGTCGGACCTCATGAGCCGGTGGACGGCTTCCACACAGTCGTCGATGTAGCAATACGATCGGGTCTGCAGACCGTCACCCCAGACCTCGATCTCGCCGCCATTTGCGGCCAGCGCCAGCTTGCGGCAGATCGCCGCCGGGGACTTCTCACGGCCACCGTCGTAGGTCCCAAGGGGACCGAAGATGTTGTGAAAGCGCACCACCCGCGTCTGCATGCCGTGGTCTTCGCGGTAGTGCCGACAGATCCGCTCCATGTACAGCTTCTCCCAGCCGTACCCGTCCTCTGGATCGGCCGGGTAAGCATCCTCCTCCTTGAGGGGGACGATGTCCGGGGAGTTCTGCCGGTAGCCGGGATAGACACAGGCGCTGGAGGTGAAGAGGTAGCGCTTCACGCCGTTCACCCGCGCGGCATCGATTGTGTGCAGGTTCATCAGCGTGCTGTCGTGCACGATGAGCGCCTTGTTTGACTCGATGAAGCCGATCCCGCCCATGTTGGCGGCCAAGCCGTAGACCTCTTCCACGCCGCGCACCGCCTGAAGGCAGTTGGCCCATCGGCGCAGGTCGAGCAGCTCGAACTCGTGGGCGGCCGTCTTCTCGTACTCGGGCTCCTTGATGTCGACGCCGCGCACCCAGTAGTCGCGTTCCACCAGGTACTTCACCAGGTGGTGACCGATAAAGCCTCCCGCACCGGTGACGAGAACTTTCGCCCTATATGCCATTAATTCCTCGGTGGTTACAGATCAGGACGCATCTTCTACTCATTCAGCCTGGGGAGGTCAAGAGGGACGGATCCGCGAAGACAGCTATCCGTTCGGGTGAGGGACGACGCCCGCAGCTCGCGGCGCATAACGCGCTGTTGCTCTTCCGGTCGATCCAGGCGCAGCAACAGGGGCAATGATCCGATTGGGATAGAGAATCGGCCATACAGTGACCAGCTCCCGCAGGATGAAGCCCGCGCCGGTGAAGAACAGCCCCTGCCAGATGTGATCGAACGTGAGGCTCCCGTAAAAAACCACGATCGCGTATGCCGTCGCGGCGCCGGCGGCTGCTCGGCGGTTCGCGCGTCTGAAGAGCTTGCCAGCACGCAAAAGCGCCACCATGACACCCACGCGCGCAGCCCAAAAGAAAAGATAACCTGGGACACCGAGCTCGATCAGGTAGCGCCCGATCTCGCCTTCACTTTCGTAGTTTCCCATTTCGACGCCAAACAGGCCGCGAAAGTTCTGTTGCATTCCGGTTCCGATTCCCATCGGAGGGTAGTCGAGCACCGCCAGCGCGATCGGGGGTAAAATCGTGTAGATCGCGCGAAATCGAGTCTCGGTGTCTCCACCCTCGAACCGATCCCTGATGCCCTGAAGTGAGTCAGGGAAGATATAGATGACCGAAAAGATTGCTAATATCCCGACCAACATCACGCGACGTCCGACGCGCGTGAAGAGGAATCCGGCTTCTCGTGCGATCATCGCCAAGAGCAACAACCCAACCACGAACGGCGCGCGCGAGCCCGACATCGGCAGCGCCGAGGCGGACAGCAGCGCGGTGGTGGTGGCGATCAAGCGAATCCGCCGATCAGATTCGCCGAGGCCGACCGACAACAGCAACGCCGGTATGAGCACGACGAAGTCCGTGAAGCCTGTAATGAAGCTGAACGTGGACGAAACCCTGGCGCGACCCGTCGAACCCACCTCGAAGGCAAGGACCTCAACCCCTGCGTGTATAGCGTACGTATTCGTAACGCTTGTCGATGGTGCACCGAACTGGATGACCGCGTAGACGGCCACGACGCCTGAGACGAAC
>DASRQT010000274.1:0-1610 GCA_035696485.1 Polyangia bacterium
GAGAAGGAGGACTGGGGCGCGCTGGTCGTCGACAAGCGGATGTTGCTGGGCCTCGGAGACGATGACGAGAAGGTGCGCCTGCACGAGGCCATCGGCGATCTGTATGTCGACCGGCTGCAAAAACCGTCGCAGGCGATCACCGCCTATCAGTCGGCGCTGGCGCTGGCGCCGAACCGCCGCCAGGTGCTGCACAAGATCCTCGAGCTCTACACGGCGGCGCGCCAGTGGCAGGAGGCGGCCACCACGCTGGTGCGGCTGGCCGATCTGGAACCGACGCCCACCGTGCGCGCGAAATACGCCTACACCTCGGCGGTCATCTGCCGCGACGAGCTGGCGGATCCCGACGGCGCGGTGGAGCTGTTCAACCGCGCGCTGGACGATTCGCCGCACCTGACCAAGGGCTTCGATGCCATCGAGCGGATCTTGACCGGCGCGCGCAACTGGAAGGAGCTGGGCCGTAACTACCGGCGCATGATCAAGCGGTTGCCGGTGGAGGGGCTGGACGAGCTGCGGCTGCGGCTGTGGAGCGGACTCGGCGAGGTCTCGCTCAAGCACCTCAACGATCGCGAGATGGCGCTGACGGCGCTGGAGGTGGCGAGCTCCCTGGAACCGGGCAACGTGCGCCGCCACGCGGTCCTGGCCGAGCTCTACGTCGACGCTGGTCCGGATCATTACGACAAGGCGATCGCCGAGCATCAGACCGTGATCGCGGAAAATCCCGAGAGTCTCGGGTCGTACCGCGCGCTGGGCAAGCTGTACGGACAGATCAAGGCCTACGACAAGCTGTGGTGCGTGGCGGCCACGCTGTCATTTCTGCGCAAGGCCGAGCCGGAGCTGCAGGAATTCTACGAACAGCATCGCCCGCGCGACTTCCGGGTGGCCAAACGCCGGTTCGACGACGAGACCTGGTTGAAGGTGGTGCACCCCGACGAGGATCGATTCGTGGCGGCGATCTTCATTCTGCTGGGGCACTTCGTCGCGGCGGCGGCCGCGCAGCAGCACCAGGCGGTGGGGCTCAAGCGCAAGGATCGGATCGACGTCGCCCACGACGATCGCCTGCCGGTGAGGGTGTTGCGCTACGTCTCGCAGACACTGGACCTGCCGGCGCCCGACGTCTTCTTCAGCGACGCCGAGTCACAGGCCATGTTGTCGGTGGTCAACTTGCACGAAAAAGGGGTGCTGACGCCGGCGTTCGTGGTGGGTCCGGGGCTGGCCAAGCGGCCGACTGAATACGAGATCGTGTTCGAGGTGGCCAAGCGGATGGCGTTCCTGCGTCCGGAGCGGTTCCTGCGCTGCGCGGTGCCGTCGCCGTCGGCGCTGGACGTGGCGCTGCGGGCGGCGATGGCGCTGGCGGGATCGCCGATCGGCAACGGTAAACACAACGGCGAGGTCGACCGATTGACCGAGCAGCTGCGCCGGCTGGTTCCGAAGGCGGTCGCCGATCAGCTGGCGGTGGTGGGCAAGAAACTGCTGAACGCGCGCGGTGAGGTCATCGACATCGAGGCCTGGATGGCGGCGTCCGATCTGACGGCGGCGCGGGTCGGTTTTGCGCTGACCAATGATCTGACGGCGGCGGCTCGCGTGATCTCGACGGAGCCTTCGGGGTCAAG
>DASRQT010000275.1:0-3961 GCA_035696485.1 Polyangia bacterium
CCATCCCTGATCCGCGATCACGTGCGAGCAGAGATCGATCGCCTCTTGCACAACCAGGTAGACGCGAAACGCCACCAGGTCACGTGCGTCGCGCTCGCTCCGGAGGGGTTGCGCATCGGAAGGCAAGCTCTTGCGCAGGGCGTCTGCGGTATCCCTGAGACGGCGGATTTTCTCGCGTATCAACTCGACGCGGACCATCGCGCCCCTTCGAGAACACGCCGGAGACCCGCGCTTTCTCGTTCCAGGAATGGACGCAGGTCCTCGTACTCGAGGGGGACGCTCCTTTGGAAGGCATGCCACGCCTGACGATCGGGGACGGCAATAAGCCGGCCGGTGTGGAGCACCTCTCGGCGCAGCAGCGTGGAGGCCTCCCCCAGGTCCACGAGATCCGCGTCGCGGACCCCTAAGTCCGCGAGGTCGGATGCAAGAGCCCCGAGCTCCATCCACGACGGGGAATGCGCGAACGACACCGCGATGTCGATGTCCCGAGCACCGTCGGGACCGCGTGTCGCCGCGGAGCCGAAAAGTACGGCGAAGAGTAGGCCCTTCCGCTTCTTGAGGGCGGCGTCCAGCGCCGACAGCAGAGTCTCCAGCGTCACGCCGACATGATAGCAGGAGTGACGGATCGCGGCGACGCCGGTCTCAAGGCTACAAACAGTGGTTAGCGGGCCGCCGGCGATACGCTGTGATGTCCCGGGCCCGGTGATCGCGCGGACACCGCCTCCGGGGCGGCGATGCCGTTGTCGGCACGAAACTCGCCCGGCGTTCGCCCTGTGACAGTCCGGAACGATCGAATCAGGTGGTGCTGCGACTGAAAGCCGCTGGAGAACGCGATCTGCTCGACCGTCATCTCGGTCGTCGCCAGCAGGGTCTTGGCGAACTCGACGCGCAGCGCGCGCACGAAGGGAAGGAACGACATACCGGTCGTCTCGCGGAAGATGCGCACGAACGCAGGGACCGAGAAGCCGGCCTTGCGCGCCACCTCGGGCAGACGCAGCCGCTCCGTGAAGTTGCGCCGCAGGTACTGCAGCGTCGCCTCCAGGCGAACGATCTTCGGCCCCTGAACCGCCTTGCCGATCACCGACAGGCGCTGCAGGGCGCCCTTGAAGCTGTCGACGAGGGCGGCAATCGACCCGGCCTCTTCCAGACTCTGAACCAGATCGTCCGCCAGCTGCTCGCGCGCGTCTGATCGAATCGGGTACTTGCGCTCGATGCGGTCCAGAACCGAGAAGACCGTGGGCAACAAGAAACTGCGCGACACGTCCACCTGGTCTTGCGCATAGCCCACGACCAGCGCGACGTAGCCGTCGGCCAGGCGCTGGGTCTCGGCGTAGTCTTCTCGCTCTGCCGCCGCCGTCAGGTCATCGACGACTTTCTGGATCTCGATATAGCGAAACTGCCTGTCCGCTGGCCGCTTCTTCTGAGGTGTCGGTTCTGTCATGACACTGACCCCGTTGAGCGAAGAGCGTTGAAAGAGCCTCGAATCCAGTAACACCATTGTAGAACTCCCATTTCGGCGCCTGGCCTGACTGCGGGCTGCGATGTGTTCCGCCCACCCAACCAGTAAAGTGGACCTGAAGGCGCGAAATCGATCACATCATCGAGTAGGAATGTAGAGGGCAATTGCGCACAGCGTCAGGAGAGCCAGATAATTTCCTTAACAATACTGCCAACATAGGAAACGTACCTCGGCCAAAATACTGCTGATCGGAAGTGCCTGGAACAAGCGCTATCATCGTCTCGTGCTGTTTCCGCCCGGCGTGGCGCAGGTCCTGTTTCTGGTCGCGTTGCCCGTCCTTGCGATTGCTCCCGCATCCGCAACCCCACCCCAGCAGACCCGACTGACACTCCCCTTCGAGGGCATCTGGGGCGTCATCCAGGGCTTCGACAGCGGCCAGACCCACGTCCAGTACGCCGCCTTCGCGCTGGACTTTGTTCCGGCCCAGCCAAAGTCCGACCGGCCACCGCCACCCGGCGCGCCGCTGACCGCGTTCCCCTGTTACGGGCGCCCAATACTGGCCCCGGCCGACGGCACCGTGGTCCGCGTCGCCGCGCGCGCGCGCGACTGGCCGGCGTACGTCGAGGGGACCGGCGACGGCAACTTCGTCATCATCCAGCATGCGCCCAACGAGTTCAGCGAGCTTCGCCACTTGAAGGCAAACTCTGTCACCGTCGCCGCGGGCCAGCGCGTTCGGCGCGGTCAGACGTTGGGCCGCTGCGGCAATTCAGGCAACGCCAGGACGCCGCATCTGCACATCGCGATGCTCAGCTCGGTGGCGCCGATCGCGACGCGCCGCTTTGCATTCAGCGGCTACCAGGTGCTGACCCCGGGCGGCCATTTTCAGCCGGGCGACGGAGAACCGAAGGCGGGCCAGTTGGTTAAACCCATCACCGCGGCCGTGCCGGTCACGGGCAACCGCCCTTGATGATCATTTTACGGCACCTTGACGCAACGGAAACGCACGCCGCGCTAGCCTGGTGGTGTCAGGAAGCGGAGTGTGGTGAAGCCAACGGAGCTGGTGGTCATAGGAAACGGAATGGTCGGGCACAAGGTGCTCGACCTGCTGGCCAGCGGTGACCGGCGACGCGACTTTCACCTCACCACCTTCGTCGAAGAGCCGCGGCTGGCCTATGACCGCGTGAACCTGACGTCGTATTTCGACGGCAAGACCGCTGACGAGCTGTCGCTGGCCTCCGCGCAGCGTTATGAGGAGGCGGGAATCACCGCCCACCTCGGCGACAAGGCCGTCGCCATCGACCGAGCCGCCAGGACCGTGACCTCGGCCGCGGGGCGAGTCGTCCGGTACGACAAGCTGATCATCGCGACCGGATCGTACCCGTTCGTGCCGGCGATCCCGGGCAACGACGCCACCGGCTGCTTCGTCTACCGCACGCTGGACGATCTGACCGCCATCGAACAGTTCGCCGGCAACGGCGATGGCAACGGCAATGTGAAGATCGGCGCCGTGGTCGGCGGCGGCCTCCTGGGCCTGGAAGCGGCCAACGCCCTGCGCCGGCTGGGCCTGACCGTTCATGTGATCGAGTTCGCGCCACGTTTGATGGCGCTGCAGCTGGATGAAGCTGGCGGATTCATCCTGCGCCGGCGCATCGAAGCGCTGGGCGTGCAGGTTCACACCGGCAAGTCGACGACCACCATCGGGGTCGACGCCGCCACCGGCAGGGTCGCCGGCATGGCCTTCGCCGACGGCTCGACGCTGGACACCGACATGGTGGTGTTCTCGGCCGGCATCAGAGCGCGTGACGAGCTCGGGCGCCAGGCCGGCCTCAGCGTCGGCCCACGCGGCGGCATCACCATCGACGAACGGTGCCGGACGTCTGATCCGGATGTCTATGCCGTCGGCGAGTGCGCGCTGTACGAGGGGCGCACCTATGGGCTGGTCGCGCCGGGATACCAGATGGCGCGCGCGGCGGTGGCCGACCTGACCGGGGGCCACGAGACCTTCACCGGCTTCGACATGAGCACCAAGCTCAAGCTGCTGGGTGTCGACGTCGCCAGCTTTGGCGACGGGTTGGCGACGACGCCGGGCGCGCGTGTCGTCAGCCTGCTCGACGGAACCGGGGACGTTTACAAGAAGCTGGTGCTGGACGCCGCCGGCAAAAAACTTCTGGGCGGGATCCTGGTCGGCGATGCCAGCCGCTATGCGCAGCTTGCGCAGATGGTGCAGAACCAGATCACGCTTCCGCCGCACCCGGAGGATCTGATACTGCCGACGGGACGCGCCGGCGCGTCGGTCGGGTTCGGCATCGACGCGCTGCCGGACGCGGCGACCATCTGTTCGTGCCACAACGTCGACAAGAAGACCATCTGCGACGCCATAGCCAACGACAAGCTGACCGCGGTCTCGGCCATCAAATCTTGCACCAAGGCCGGGACCGGCTGCGGATCGTGCGTCACGCTGCTGTCGGATCTGCTCAAGAGCTCGCTCAAGCGCGCGGGCGT